>NZ_OZ208512.1:1630500-1939000 GCF_964512435.1 Tenacibaculum insulae
GTCAGAATCATATTCAGAATCGAAAGAAAGTACCGCTCCTGCTTGTGTTATATTAAAATAGTTGTCTTGATTGTTAAAATTATCGCCATAATAACCAATATTATTATCAGTATTTCGGTTTCCTAAAGTTACAGAAAATGAGTTTTTTTTAGATACAACACCTCCTGCCGGATTAATAGTAATAGAAGAAACATCGCTACCCAATGCACCAAATGCACCTGCCATTGCTTCAAAACGAGCAGAACCATAATGTTCGTTTTGCGAAAATAAAATACCTAAATCTGTATAGTTTAAAGATTGAGAAAAGGCTGTATATGTACTGGCGATAAATATCGCTAAAGTTAAAAGTTGTTTCATTTTTTTTATGAATTGATTAAAAAACGAGTTCGTAAATTATCTTCTACCACCTCTAGAACCTCTACTTCTAGATGAGCTTCTGCTAGAGCTATTGTTGCTTCGCGATGAGCTTCTTGATGATGATTGGCTGTTTGAACTTCGAGAGCTTCTACTTGGTCTTGAATAACTTTTAGAACTGTTACTTTTTTTAGAAGAATAGTTTTTACTGTTTTCTGAAGTTTTTTTATAGCTAGATGAATTCCTTTTAGTCGACTTACTGTTGTTTTTAGTGGATGATCTGTGATTTTTGGTAGAACTATTTTGAGAGCTACGATTTCCTCTTTTATTACCGCCACTAGATCTGTTTCCGTTAGAGTTGTAGCTTTTATTATATCTGCTATTTTTTGTGCCTCTTGTAGAGCCTCCTCTTGTAGAGCCTCCTCTTGTAGAACTTCCTCTGGTTGATCTTACTCCTCTGTTAGAACGTGCGCCACTGTTTCTTCTCGTATTAGAGTTTTTTCTATATGTACTTGAAGCTCTTTTTGAGGTAGTTCGTTTAGATTTATTATTTGTAGAAGTTCTTCTAGAAGAAGTAGTTCTGTAACCTCTGTTAGGGTTTGATCCTCTGCGAGGTCTATAATAACGGTTGTTGTATCTATAAGGTCTGTTATAGTGATTTCTATAATAAGGGCGATGGTAATAAGGTCGGTAAAAACCGCCCATTCCTACATGAAATCCAGAATTGTAACCATACCAATGATAGTTGTTGTAATAATAAGGTCTCCACCACGGTCTGTAACCATAAACATGAGCCCAGTAATAATCATTATTATAATATCCCCATCCTGGTGATGTATTTATATTAATAACAACATCACTATTATTGTTTTCTTGTCCCCAAGACTCATTATTATACGAAATGCTGCTTTGCGGTTCTTCATCAATATATTCCTCTTCTTCCTCTAGATATTCATCAGTAGAATAATTTTCAATATCGGTAATAATGTCGGTTCCTTCTAAAGCACCTAAACGCTCAATTTCTTTTGTAAAGTAATTTTGTTCATATTCTTTATATTCATTTTCATCAACAACAATAACTTTTCGCTGTGGTTCTTCATCAGCGTAAATACCATCATTGCTATTTGTTACAGATTGTGAAGTTCCGCAAGAAAAAAATGTTGCCACAAAGAGTAATGATAAAATAGAATAAGGTAACTTAATATTGGTGTAATGTAGTTTCATCGCTTAAATTTTTAGATTATAAAAAACTAATTCGAAAATGACATGCAAAATGTTATTTCTTTGTTGGGCTTGTAGCCTTTTTAATGTAGTTTTGCAAAGACAATTTACGCATAAAAATAACAATATTTATGCCAAACTTTTGATTATGAGCAAACATTTAACAAAAAGAGACGAAGATTACTCGAAATGGTATAACGAATTGGTGGTAAAAGCTGATTTAGCTGAGAATTCAGCAGTAAGAGGATGTATGGTAATTAAGCCTTACGGATTTGCTATTTGGGAAAAAATGCAAGCAGAATTAGATAGAATGTTTAAAGAAACAGGACATCAGAATGCATATTTTCCGCTATTTGTACCCAAAAGTTTGTTTGAAGCAGAAGAGAAAAATGCCGAAGGATTTGCTAAAGAATGTGCAGTTGTAACGCATTATCGCTTACAAAACGACCCGGATAATGAAGGGAAGTTACGTGTAGATCCTGAAGCTAAATTAGAAGAGGAATTAGTAGTAAGGCCAACATCTGAAGCAATTATTTGGAACACCTATAAAGGATGGATACAATCGTATAGAGACTTGCCTTTATTAATAAATCAATGGGCAAATGTTGTTCGTTGGGAAATGCGTACTCGTTTATTTTTACGTACTGCAGAGTTTTTATGGCAAGAAGGGCATACCGCACATGCAACAAAAGCTGAAGCTATTTCAGAGGCAAAACAAATGCAAGAAGTATATGCAACTTTTGCTGAAAACTTTATGGCAATGCCTGTGGTAAAAGGAGCAAAGTCTGAAAGCGAGCGATTTGCTGGTGCTGATGATACTTTAACGATTGAGGCTTTAATGCAAGACGGAAAAGCATTACAAGCAGGAACTTCTCACTTTTTAGGTCAAAATTTTGCAAAAGCTTTTGATGTAAAATATACTTCGAAAGAAGGGAAAAAAGAACATGTTTGGGCAACTTCTTGGGGAGTTTCAACACGTTTAATTGGTGGATTGATTATGACGCACTCTGATGATGCAGGATTAGTGTTGCCTCCAAAATTAGCTCCTATTCAAGTGGTAATTGTTCCAATATATAAAGGAGAAGAGCAATTAAATGCTATTTCAGAAAAAGTAGATGTAATCGTTAAAGAATTGCGTAAAAAAGGTGTTTCGGTGAAGTTTGATGATAGAGATACTTTTAGACCTGGAGCAAAATTTGCTGAATATGAGTTAAAAGGTGTTCCTGTAAGAATAGCGATGGGAAATCGTGATTTAGAAAATGGTACTGTTGAGGTTGCACGTCGTGATACTTTTGAAAAGCAAACAGTTTCTATTGATGAGGTTGTAAGTGTTGTGTCTAGCTTATTAGAAGAAATTCAAGAGAACTTATTTAAAAAAGCATTGAATTATAGAAGTGAGCATACAACGGAAGTTTCTACTTTCGAAGAGTTTAAAGATGTAATTGAAAACAAAGGAGGTTTTGTTTCTGCTCACTGGGACGGAACTATTGAAACTGAAGATAAAATTAAAGAACTAACGAAAGCAACGATTAGGTGTATTCCTAATGATGCAATTGAAGAAGAAGGAAGCTGTGTTTTAACAGGAAAACCATCTTCTAAAAGAGTTTTATTTGCGAAAGCATATTAATTAAAAGTTTGGAAAGCCTTGTTTTACAGGGCTTTCTAAACCTTTAATTATTTATTTTTTTAGATGAGATAAAAAAAATAAAAAAACTTTTGTGTAAATAAGAAACTGTTTATATATTTGCACCCGCAATCAGAAAATTGATTGTTTTGGTCCGTTCGTCTAGGGGTTAGGACGCCAGGTTTTCATCCTGGTAACACGGGTTCGATTCCCGTACGGACTACAGTGCTTAATTAGTGTTTTGAAAGAATTTAAGTTTTAAAAAACAGTTAATTAAAAAAATAAAATTATTGCAAATATAAAAAAGTATTGTATATTTGCACCCGCAATCAGAACGATTGTTTTGGTCCGTTCGTCTAGGGGTTAGGACGCCAGGTTTTCATCCTGGTAACACGGGTTCGATTCCCGTACGGACTACAAAGTTTTTTATAAACAATTAAGAATTTAGTATAATGGCAAATCACAAGTCAGCAATTAAAAGAATTAGAAGTAACGACGCAAAGCGTTTAAGAAATAAATATCAGCATAAAACAACTCGTAATGCTGTTAGAAGATTAAAAGCTTCTGAAGATAAAAAAGAGGCAGAAGGGATGTTATCTACTGTTGTTTCTATGTTAGATAAATTAGCTAAGAATAATGTTATTCATAAAAACAAAGCAGCTAATTTAAAATCTAAATTAACTAAACACGTTGCATCTTTATAAGATACAATGTTTTAAATAAAAAAAGCTTCGATTTTATCGAAGCTTTTTTTATGCTTATATGTGAACAAATATTTTTGTTTAGGTATTTGTTTTTACCAATCATATTTTTTGTGAGCATCTAATCGTATAAAAATGAATAGAAGCAAAGTGAATCCCCATAAAGAAGAGCCTCCGTAACTAAAAAAAGGCAACGGAATTCCGATGGTAGGTAATAAGCCTATAACCATGCCTATATTAACTATTACATGAAAGAAAATGATTGAGGCAATGCTGTAACCATAAATCCTTCCAAATTTGTTGGTGTGAGTTTCTGACAGGTAAATTATTCTATATAGTAAAATCATAAATAGAATAATTACTAAAGAACTCCCTAAAAAGCCCCATTCTTCTCCTACAGTACTATATATGTAATCAGTTTCTTGTTCGGGCACAAATTTACCCTGCGTTCTATCACCTTGTAAAAACCCTTTTCCTAAAAGTCCGCCAGAACTTATTGTTAGTTCTGATTGGTATGTGTTGTATCCTTTGTTTTTAAGGTCGGTAGTTTTGCCTAAAAGAATGTCAAATCTATCTTTTTGATGTTGTTCTAAGATGTTTTCATAGGTGTAGCCAATACCAAAAATAAATAAAGAAGTAAATAAGTAAGCACTTATTATTTTGATGGCGTTAAAACGGAAAAACCGTTTGTTTTTATAAAAACCATATAAGACGATTAAAGTGATAATTAGTAAGCAAATTGAAAGAATAGATAAGGCTCCAAAAGAAATGGTTAGTATAAATAAAATGATTGATAAAAATCCAAATAAGAAATAACCAATACTTAGTCCTTCTCTATTTAAAACAAAAAAGAAAGCAAAATAGATTAATACAGAACCCATATCAGGTTGTAAGGCGATGAAAAAGGCTGGTAAAAATATTACAATAAATGTTTTTATTTGATTTTTTATTAGCTTCAAATTATATTGTCGATCACTCATTAATTTGGCGAGAGCAAGTGCTGTAAATGCTTTTACAAATTCTGAGGGCTGTAAACTAATACTTCCAAAATTATACCAAGAGGTTGCTCCGTTAATTTTTTTACCAAATACTAAAACACCTGCAAGAATTACCAGTGCTATAATATATAGCACACTGGCAAATTGTTCGTAAAACTTTGAATTTAAAAAAAGAACTAGAATAATAACAGGAATAGCAAGCGATATAAAGATTAATTGTTTCCCGTATTTTGTTGAAAAAACGAAAGCTTCTCTGGTTTCATCAGTAGATGAAGACGCATAAATATTCATCCATCCAAAACCTACCAACAAAATGTATAGTAAGACTAGTACCCAATCAATGCCTTCAAAAATATTATTTCGTTCCTGTCGCAAGTGTATCTTTCTTTTTAATTAATTTATCATATTCTTTTTGAAGGTTCATGTTTATCATGCGCTCTTCAAGATGTTTGTTAGTTACAGAGCCTTTAATATATTTTTCTATCATTAAGCTTGTTATTGGAGCAGCTATTGTTGATCCGTATCCTCCATTTTCAATATAAACCGCCATGGCAATTTGCGGATTTTCTTTTGGTGCAAATGCAATTAATATTGAGTGATCTTGTGCTTGTACTTTTTCTCCATCAATAATTTTAATTTTATTTTCTGCTGTTCCTGTTTTTCCACAAATATCTATGTCTTTTATTTGATACCATCTGGCTGTTCCGTAAGTAAAAACTTCGTGCATAGCCTCTATAGCCACAGGAAAATGTTTAGGGTTTATAGTTGTATTTCTACGAGTTGAATATGTTGAATCTACGACTGTTTTATTATTGATTTTTTTTACGATATGCGGTGTGTAAAAGTAGCCTCTGTTTGCTATGGCAGCTGTCATATTTGCAAGTTGCATTGGTGTGGTAAGTATTTCGCCCTGACCAATAGCGTTAGAAATTGTATAGGTAGATCTCCACCTGTTTTTATACCATCTGTTGTAAAATTCAGCATCCGGAATCATTCCTTTTCTACCAGCAGGTAAATCATAACCTAAATAATTACCAAGGCCAAAACTTTCTACATGTTTGTTCCAGTTTTTCATTCCCTCTTTAGGATCACCAGACTTATCGATTATTTTTTTATAAGTTGTTGCAAAATAGCTATTGCACGACTTTGCAATTGCCGTTTTTAAGCGAATAGGTCTACCGATAATACCACAATGACATCCCATAAACTCGTTTTTTCGAGCTCCGTATTTGTACCCATGATGGCAATAAACACCAAATTTTTCGTCTATTACTTCTTCCTGTAAGCCAATTAAGCCGTTAAGAATTTTAAAAGGTGACCCAGGAGGATACATGGCTTGTAAACCACGATCAAAAGTAGGCATGTTAATGGTGTCGTTAAAAAGTTTCCTAGAATTGGGCGATCTTTTTCGTCCTACTAATAAATTAGGGTCGTATGAAGGAGCGGTAATAAGTGCTAAAATTTCACCTGTTTTTGGTTCAATAGCAACAATACCACCTCTTTTTCCTTTCATAAGAAGCTCACCATACTGTTGTAATTCACTATCAATCGTTAAGGTAATGTCTTTACCAGCAACAGCAAGAGTGTCATACTTTCCGTCTTTGTAAGATCCGGTAATTTTGTTTAAATTATTTCTTTTAAGTCTCTTTTTTCCTTTAATACCTCTAAGAATTCCTTCGTATTGCTTTTCTACACCCAGCTTACCAATTAATTCTCCTTGTTCGTAGTAGTTGTTTGTTCTTGCTTTTTGTTCATTTACTTCAGCAATAAAACCTAAAATATTAGCAGATGACTTTACAGGGTAATCTCTAATAATACGTTTTTGAATATAAAAACCCTTGTATTTGGGTAGCTTTTCTTGTAGGTAAGCAAAATCTTCTTTTGCTAATTGTTTTAAAAATACAGAAGGAAGCCAGCGAGCATATCTTTTGGCTTTGTTAAATCTTTTGATAAAACTTTTTTTATCTATTTTTAAAAGAGCACAAAATTCTAAAGTGTCTAAAGGAGTAACATCTTTCGGAACAACCATTACATCATATGACAGTTGGTTGGCAACAAGTAATTTTCCATTACGGTCGTAAATATAACCTCTCTCTGGGTAGTCGTACTCAATTTTAATGGCAGAGCTTTGAATAGGGTTCAAATTACCGCCACGAATAACTTGTAGTTGAAATAATCTAAAAATATAAATGATTCCAACAAGAGCAATTAAAAAAATAAGTAAGAAGCTTCTTTTCATTTATTATTTTAAATGTTTATTAGTTTTAGTTTGTTGTTTATAACTATGTTAGTTTTTTTCTGAAGATAAAGCTACCTAAAAAATACAATATTAAAGTGAATATACTTGAGTAAATTGTGTTAGTAAGAACTTTTGGAAAGTTATAAAAGCTAAAATTAATGAAACTAAATAAAATGAAGTGATGGATGAGTGTTAAAATTACAGTATAATTAAAAACTTTACCAAAAGTTTCGAGCCTTAAATTAAATAACAGGTAATCTGGTTCGTTTTTTTTGAAAATAGTTCTGATAAAAAAAAGTCTGATATAAGCTATGAATAATGTTGCAAAAGCATGCATTCCGCCTGAATCAGAGAAAGCATCAACAGATAATCCTAATAGAAACGCTAAAAAAAGAAAAGGAAATCGATTTGTATTTAATGGATATAAAAAAATAAAAATGATATATAAGTATGGATTTATATAGCCTAAAAATAGAATGTTGTTAAGTACTAATACTTGTAAAAGTAATAGGGAAATGAATAAAAATATGATGTAAACCGTTTTATTCATTCTTGTTTTCTACTTTTTTAATTTCGTTTTTGTTCAGATTTGTAATAACGTAAACGTGTCCGATATTAGACATGTCGTTAAACAATGTTACATTGATGGTATTTGATGCAGATAATTTTTTAGGAATTTGACTCACAAATCCAACAGGTATTCCTTTAGGGAATATTGTGGATTTACCTCCTGTAATAACGGTGTCTCCAATTTTAAAAATTGCCTGACGTGGTATGTCTGTTAATTGAACAGTATTGTAATCTGCGCCATCCCATTTTAAGGTACCGTAATAATTATTGTTTTTAAAACCAGCATTAATTCTACTTTTAGAGTTTAAAATAGATTGAACTCTTGAAAAATTAGGGCTCACATTATCTGTAATTCCAATAATTCCTTTACTATTCGTTACAGCCATTTCATTAGTAACACCTTGTTTTGATCCTCTATTAATAGTAATAAAATTATTTGCTTTACTATAAGAGTTGTTGGTGATTTTTCCGTTGATAAATAAAAATCGTTGATTGTATTCAGACGGATGAATTGCTGTTTTTACGGTGTCAATTACAGCGTATAGTAATTCTAATTTATTTTTAAGAAGTGTGTTTTCTTCAGAAAGCAGTTTGTTGCTGTTTTTTAAACTTAAATACTCTGTAAATTCTGAAGCTTTTTCATAAATGCCTCCAGTAACAAAATTACTAGAACTAATAACTTTACTTTTATGAAAAGAATTATTATTAATGATTAATGCAACAGCTATAATTTCGAGAAAAAGGAAAAACAAAAATGTTTTATACCTCTGAAAGAAATAAATTAGCTGTTGCATAAATAATCATTAAAAAGTTATTTGATTAATACAGATTTGTATTTTTCAAGGTTTTTTAATGCAATACCCGTTCCTCTTACAACTGCTCGTAAAGGATCTTCTGCAACATAAACAGGTAAATCTGTTTTTCTAGACAAACGTTTGTCTAAACCTCTAAGCATAGAACCTCCACCAGCTAAATAAATACCAGTGTTGTATATATCGGCAGCCAATTCAGGCGGAGTTTTAGATAATGTATCCATAACAGCATCCTCAATACGTAAGATTGATTTGTCTAAAGCTTTTGCAATTTCTCTATAAGAAACCTGTACTTGTTTAGGTTTACCACTTAATAAATCACGACCTTGAACCATCATATCTTCTGGCGGATTTTCTAAATCTTCAGTAGCCGATCCTATTTGTATTTTTATTTTTTCAGCAGTAGTTTCACCTACGTATAAGTTGTGTTGCGTACGCATATAATACATAATATCGCTCGTAAATAAATCTCCTGCAACTTTTACAGATTGATCACAAACAATACCTGCTAATGCAATTACAGCAATTTCTGTTGTACCACCACCTATATCAATAATCATATTTCCTTTAGGTTCCATAATATCAACACCAACACCAATAGCTGCTGCCATTGGTTCGAAAATTAAATAAATTTCTTTGGCATTCATATGACGTCCAGAGTCAATAACGGCACGTTTTTCTACCTCTGTAATTCCTGATGGAATACAAATAACCATTCGTAATGAAGGCGGAAAAAGTTTCTTTTTTATGGCCGGAATTTGCTTTACAAATTCTTTAATCATTTCTTCTGATGCCTGAAAATCTGCAATAACACCATCTTTTAACGGACGAATGGTTTTGATGTTTTCGTGAGTTTTTCCTTGCATTCTATTCGCTTCATGACCTGTGGCAATAATTTTACCAGTTAATCTGTTACGTGCTACAATAGAAGGATTGTCTATGACAACTTTACCATTGTGGATTATCAGTGTATTGGCTGTACCTAAATCGACAGCAATATCTTCCGTCATAAAATCGAAAAATCCCATATAAAGTCCGTTGTTTTTCTTGTTTTTAATGTATTCTCACAAATCTAATAAAAATATGCGGGTATTTTACATCGAATTTAATTAATGTTTAAAATGTCTTGTTCCAGTAAAAACCATCGAAACATTGTGCTTGTTACAATAATCGATACTTAATTGATCTTTGATTGATCCTCCTGGTTGAATTACACTTTGTATTCCTACATTATGTGCTATTTCTACACAATCAGGAAAAGGAAAAAAGGCATCACTTGCCATAACTGCTCCGTTTAAATCAAAATTAAAGCTATTTGCTTTTTCAATTGCTTGTTTTAAAGCATCAACTCTACTTGTTTGTCCGGTTCCGCCAGCTAATAACTGCTTATTTTTAACTAAAATAATTGTATTAGACTTTGTGTTTTTACACAATTTAGAAGCAAATAATAAATCTGCTATTTCACCTTCGGTTGGATTTTTCTCTGTCGGATAACTTAAGTGCTCTAATTGATCAGTAATATTATCTTTATCTTGTATTAACACACCATTTAAAGCAGTTCTAACAGTTTGTGTAGGTAATTTTACTTCTTTCTGAATTAATAAAACTCTATTCTTTTTACCTTTTAATATTTCTAAGGCATCAGCATCGTATGAAGGAGCGATTACGACCTCACAAAATAATTTATGAATTTCTTCAGCTGTTGCTTTATCAATTTTAGTGTTAGAAATTAAAACTCCACCAAAAGCAGATGTAGGATCACCAGCTAATGCATCTACATAAGCAGTGTAAATAGTTTCTCTTTGCGCAAAACCACAAGCATTATTGTGTTTTAAAATGGCAAAAGTAGGAGCCTCTCCTTTAAACTCGTTTATTAAATTTATGGCAGCATCAACATCTAAAAGATTGTTGTAGCTTAATTCTTTACCATGTAATTTATCAAACATTGCATCTAAATCACCAAAGAAATAACCTTTTTGATGTGGGTTTTCTCCATATCTTAATGTTTTAGATGTGGTTTCGCTTGCTTTGTAAACAACTTCATCTTCATTAAAATAATTAAAAATAGCAGTGTCGTAATGAGAAGAAACGTTAAAAGCTTTTGAAGCTAGCTTTTTTCTGTCGCTAATCGTTGTATTTCCGTTGTTTTCGGTAATAAGATTTAAAAAACCTTCATATTGTTCCATAGAAGAAACAATAATAGTGTCTTTAAAGTTTTTTGCAGCAGCACGAATTAATGAAATTCCTCCGATATCAATTTTTTCAATAATATCTTGTTCTGGTGCTCCAGAAGCTACTGTTTTTTCAAAAGGATATAAATCTACGATTACTAAATCTAGTTGCGGAATATTATATTCTTGCATTTCAGCAACGTCTCCTTCATGATCTTGACGATTTAAAATACCTCCAAAAACTTTTGGATGTAATGTTTTAACGCGACCTCCTAAAATAGAAGGATATGAAGTTACGTCTTCAACTGGTACTACATTAATACCTAATTCTTTAATAAAGTTTTCGGTACCTCCTGTAGAGTAAATAGTGACTCCTAATTCGTCTAGTTTTTTTACAATAGGTGCTAATCCGTCTTTGTGAAATACAGAAATTAGGGCAGATTTAATAGTTTTTGTGTTATTCATTGTTGTTGAGTTGTTAAGCTTACAAAGCTACTAAAACCCTAAAGGTTACACAATACTTATTTTGGTTTCTGTATAAAAGAAAACACCAGCAAAACTAGGTTAGTTTTGCTGGTGTTTTTACATGAAAAATGTAATGTGTTATTCTGCGTTTTCTAAGAAATCGCGAAACCATATTGTAAATCTTTCTAGTAAAGTTTGTTGCGCTTTTGTACGAGCGTTAGTGTTGCCTAACGCAGCGTAAGAGGGATATTCTTTGGTACTCATAATTTAGGGGATTATGTAAGGGTTAATATAATTACCCAAATAAAAGAAAAAAAATCCTAATAATCAAACGTTTACGTGAAAATTATATAAAAACGGCTACTTTTTTACAAACATACTCTAATAAAGCCTCGTCATTAGGTGTAAATGGGTTAACTGTGTGAGAGTCAATGTCAATTTGCCCAATATTTTCATTATTAACAAAAATAGGAATTACAATTTCAGATTTTACTTTCCATCCACAAGAAATATAGTTGTCTTGGTCTTGTACATCTTGCACAACAAAGTTTTCATTGCTAACTGCTACCTGACCACAAATTCCTTTACCAAAAGGAATAATTGTATGATCGGTAGGTTCGCCATTAAATTGCGCTAATTTTAGCTCTTCCTTATCTCCGTTTTTAAAATAAAAACCTACCCAATCGTAATATGAAATTTCCGAAGCTAAATAATCACATATTTGCTGTAATTTATCTTCTTTGGTCGTGTTGCTTGTAGCAATAGTGTCTATATTATTTTTTAATTCTATCAAGTTCATAGTTAATGAGTTTTATTCGAGTACCTTATATAAGGTAAAATTAAGAACATGCAAAAATAGATTTAAGAATTGTTTTAAAAAACAATTTTTTAATTTTTTGTATATTTGCAGTCCATGAAACTACTGTTTTCTAAAATAGCAACGATATCATTAGCATTTTTAGTGCTTTTTTCTACATTTTCTTTTACGGTAGAAAAGCACTTTTGTGGCGATTTTTTAGTTGATGTCTCTTATTTAGGAGAGGATGCTGCATGTAATGAAGGAGAAAATGATATTTGTATTATAAAGAATGAGAGTTGTTGTAAAGACGAGGTTCAGCAAATAGATGGACAGGAGGAAATGCAAAAAGCTTCTTCAAAGAAAATAAGTTTTCATCAAGCAAAATTATATGTAGCTTTTTATGCTTCTTACAAATTGTTATTTCAAAATATTGAAAAACAATTTATTTCTTACAAAAATTATTCGTCACCTCATTTAATTTTTAACCTTCAGGTACTTCACGAAACTTTTACCATTTGATTTTACAATTCTTTTTATTAATAAGAATTGTAGAACATAATATGGTATAAATAATGAAAATAAATATATTCAGTATATTATTACTGATGTCTTCCATGGTCTTTTCTCAGCAAGAGTTTAAAGGTATGGTTATGGATAAAAACGGCCCTAAAGATAACTTAGGAATTTACGGAGCAAGTGTTTATTGGTTAAACACTAATACAGGAGTTACTACCAACGAAAAAGGGTGGTTTACTATTCCGTATAAAAAAGAGCATAAAAAATTAGTGATTAGTTTTGTTGGTTATAAAACAGATACAATTACCGTAAACTCTTTAAAACCAATTCACCATTTTTTAACAGAAAGTAATACGTTAACAGAAGTTACTGTTAAATCAAAAAAGAGTGCAACTCAAAAATCGTATTTAGAAGCTCAAAATGTGATGACAATTAATAGTGCCGAATTATTAAAGGCAGCTTGTTGTAATTTAGCCGAAAGCTTTGAAACAAACCCGTCAATTGATGTTAATTTTTCTGATGCTTTAACAGGTACAAAACAAATACAAATGCTAGGTTTAACAAGTCCTTATTTGTTAATTACGCAAGAAAACATTCCTTCTATTAGAGGCGCATCTCAAGCATTTGGGTTGTCATTTACACCAGGAACTTGGGTAGAGAGTATTCAAATAACCAAAGGAGCAGGTAGTGTTGTAAATGGTTATGAAAGCATTTCTGGGCAAATAAATGCCGAATTAGTAAAGCCTTATACAAACCATAGAGTTTTTGTAAATGCTTATGGATCTGCAGGAGGAAGGTTAGAATTAAATACTCATTTTAATAAAAAAGTATCAGATAAATGGCAAACAGGACTTTATATTCATGGGAATTATAGAGGCGAAAAGTTTGATAAAAATGATGATAATTTTATTGATAATCCACTAGCGGAGCAAATTAATATTATGAATCGCTGGCAATTTATTGATGCTGAAAAAGGTTGGGTGAGTTTTATTAATTTTAGATATTTAGATGATAAAAAACAAGTTGGTGATGTTAATTTTAATCCAGATTTAGATAAAGGTTCAACTACCATTTGGGGTAGTGAAATTAAAACTTCTCGATTTGATACTTCAGCAAAAGTGGGTTATGTTTTTCCTGATTTGCCATTTCAAAGTATGGGATTGCAGGCAGCTTACAGTAATCATAAGCAAGATTCGTATTTTGGTTTAAGAGATTATAATATTCAGCATCAAAGTTTTTTTAGTAGCTTTATTTTCAATTCGATAATCGGTGATACAAGAAGTAAATTTAAAACCGGACTTAGTTTTACTTTTGATAAATATGATGAGCTAGTTAAAGTAACAACTGCTCAAAATTTTGATCGTAAAGAAAATTCGGTTGGTGCTTTTTTTGAATATGCATATGATAACTCAGAAGATTTAAGTATTACCGCCGGTTTAAGAGTTGATGCTCATAATTTATTAGGAACTTTTATAACTCCTCGCTTGCATATTCGTTATACAGCTTGGGAAAAAGGAGTTTTTAGAGCTTCGGTAGGAAGAGGGAAAAGAAGTGCTAATATTTTTGCTGAAAATCAACAGTTTTTTGCTTCATCAAGACAAATAAATATTGATAATGTTGGAGGTGAAATTTATGGTTTAAATCCAGAAATTGCATGGAACTATGGTTTTTCTTTTTTACAAGGTTATAAGTTATTTGGCAAAAAAGGAGATGTTACTTTTGATTTTTATTTAACTGATTTTAAAAATCAAGTAGTAGTAGATTGGGAAAATCCGCAGGAAATATCATTTTATAATTTAAACGGAAAAAGTGTTGCAAATAGTTTTCAGTTAGAGGTAAATCAAAATATAATTCCGTTTTTTAACACTCGTTTTTCGTATAAATATTACGATGTAAATACTGATTATAAATCAGGTAATTTTGATAAAGCATTGCAAGCAAAACATCGTTTTTTTGCAAACGTATCGTACGAAACATCAAAAAAAGAAAATGATGCGTATTGGAAATTTGATGTCACCTATAATTGGATAGGTAAACAGCGATTGCCAAATACACAGTTAAACCCAACCCAATACCAGTTACCAAAACATTCAGAAAGTTATAACTTATTAAATGCACAGGTAACAAAAGTATTTTCTAAAAAGTTTGAAGTTTATGCAGGCGCAGAAAATATTACAAATTATAAACAAAAAAATCCGATATTAGGAGCAGATAATCCATTTGGTTCAAGTTTTGATACCACAATTATATACGCTCCAGTATTTGGAAGTAATTTTTACACAGGATTAAGATTTAAAATAGATTAAGATGAAAAAAATAGTATTAGTAATAGTAGTTTTATTGATGAGCGTGTCTGTATCGGCACAAAAAAAGAACAAAAACGCCAAAGTATCTATGGATGTAGATGGTGTTTGTAAAATGTGTAAAAGTCGTATTGAAAAAGCGGCTTTAAACTGTAAAGGTGTTAAATATGCACAATGGAACGTACAAACACACGAACTAAAATTAATTGTTGATGAGCGTAAAACTGATGTTAAAACGATTCAGCAAAATATAGCAAATGTAGGTCATGATACAAAGGCTGTAAAAGCTCCAAAAGAGGCGTATGATAATTTACACGAATGTTGTAAATACAGAGACGAGGTGATACAAGAAGATCATAAGAAAGAAAAGAAGTAAACAAAAAATCCCGAGTTTAAAACTCGGGATTTTTTTATAACATTTGTAAATTATTTACTTCCTGACTGGTTAATTCACGCCATCTACCACGAGGTAAATTACGTTTTGTCATACCTGCAAATACTACACGATCTAATTTTGTAACGGTATATCCGAAGTGTTCGAAAATTTTACGTACAATTCTATTTCTACCAGAATGTATTTCAATTCCAACTTCAGTTTTACGTTCACCTTCTACATAAGAAACAGCATCAATAAATACTTTTTTTCCTTCAATAATTACTTCACCACGTAATTTATCTAAATCGGCTAAAGATAATTTTTTATCTAAAGAGGCGTGGTATAATTTACGAACATTGTGTTTTGGGTGTGTTAACTTTTTAGCTAACTCACCATCATTTGTAAATAATAGCAAACCTGTAGTGTTTCTATCCAGTCTTCCAACAGGGTAAATACGCTCTTTGGTAGCATTTGCAATAATTTCCATTACAGTTTTACGTCCACGGTCATCTTCCATGGTGGTAATGTAATTTTTTGGTTTATTTAATATGATATAACGCTTTTGTTCTATCGAAATTAATGTTCCGTCAAAACGAACTTCATCAGTAGGTTGCACTTTGTAGCCCATTTGAGTCATTAATTTTCCATTTACAGAAACACTTCCATGTTCTATGTAAGTATCGGCTTCTCTACGTGAACAAATTCCAGAATTTGAAATATATTTATTTAAACGAATCCCTGTAGTTTCTTCAGTGTTTTTTTGAACAGGCTTACTAGGTTGAGATTTTTTAAAATCTCTTTTAAATTGTTTTTTGTTATCAGAAGCGCTAGTTGCAAATCTTTTTTTATCTGATGGATTATTGTTTCTGTCAGATTTAAATGATTTTTTTTCTTGAGGATTGCTGCTTTTACCAGCTTGTCGTCCTCTCGACGAGTTTTTTGAATTCATAATTGTATTTTAAAAAGGGTGCAAAGGTATGGTAATTATTTGATTTTTAATCTAAAACAGTTACTACTTTGTCTAAAATTAAGGACTTATCAATAAAAAGTAAACTAAATACTCCAATTAATAATAATACTTTTAAAATGTTGTGTAATAATCGATATTGATTTGTTTTATTGGCTTTCCAAGTATAAAAACCAATAAAAAATAAAGTAAATGCGGCTAAGTAAAAATAATATTTCATGTATTCAATTGCAGGGTAATTGAATAAAATACCAATTGGAATTAACGTTAAAATCATTAATAAAATGATTAATTTTTTGGTGTTTTTTTCACCGTATTTAACAGGAAAAGTATTGTAGTTATTAATAATAGCTCCTTTTATGTTTTCTAGTTTTTTAATTAATTCACGAATCATTATAATTAAAAAAAGAAAAATAGCATGTACAAAAATTACTTTCGAAAAATTTTTATAGTGTACAAAAACTACAAAAAAAGGAAGTATTGTTAAAGTGGTAACGCTAATTAAACCAACAAAAGGGTGTTTTTTTAATTTATGAGAATAAAACCAAATACCAAATATGTAAATAGCAAAGAAAAAAGCCGCTCTCATAGAAACTAACCATCCAAAACCAAAGCCGATAAAGTTTAGTAAAAAGTATAAAGAAAGTTTTGTTTCTTGTTTAATATATGAATCTATGCCTGATTTTATTGGGCGATTAATCTTGTCAGATTTTTTGTCATAAAAATTATTGATAATATATCCTGCAGCTACAGTTGCTACAGTTGCTATTACTAGGTACAGTAAATGCCAATCAAAAAGTATGGGTTTTACAGATTTTTGTTCTGAGAAAATAAAAATAGCAGCCAAATATTGAGCTGCTATTAATACTAATATGTTGTAGCCTCTAATAACTGATAAAAGACTAAATATTTTTTTAACTAATGTATTCGGTTTTAATTTACGCATTATAGCATTGCTTAAAATCTATATACGAGCTCTAATTTATAATCTTTTAAACTTGTTTTGGCTTTTTCATAATCTTCAGTAAAACCTAAAATATAACCACCTCCGCCAGAACCGCAAAGTTTTAAGTAATATTCGTTAGTTTGAATTCCTTTTTCCCAGATTTTATGAAATGGAGCAGGAATCATTGGTTTGAAATTTGTTAAAACAACTTTTGATAATTTTTTTACGTTACCAAACAATGATTTTATATTTCCGTGTAAAAAATCATCAATACAAGCATCGGTATGTAAAGAAAATTCTTCGCTTATCATTTTTCTAAAACCTTCGTTTTTCATCTTATTCATAAAGATGTTTACCATAGGTTCGGTTTCGCCAATTTGCTCAGAATCTAATAAGAAAACAGCTCCTTTTCCTTCTTTTTGAGATGGAATACCAGCAGGTTCAATATTTTCTTTTGAGTTGATTAAAATGGGTAAACTTAAATAAGAGTTTAAAGGATCTAAACCAGAGCTTTTTCCATGGAAAAAAGATTCCATTAATGAAAAAACCTGTTTTAAAATTAATAATTTATCGCGTGTTAAGTTTTCTAAAACGGTAATTTTATTGTTGGCATATTTATCATAAATAGAAGCAACTAAAGCACCAGAGCTTCCCACTCCATAACCTTGCGGAATAGAAGAATCAAAGTACATACCGTTATCAATATCATTTTTAAAAGAAACTAAATCGAAAGTAACAATATTAGAATTTAAGTTTTCTAAGTAATTAAAAAAACTAGCTAAGTTGGTGTTCGATTTTTTTGCTTCGCCTGTTAAATTACTGGCAGATTTTAAAACACCTTTATAAGAGTTAAAAGGAATTGCCAACCCTTTAGAGTCTTTTATAATTCCGTATTCTCCAAAGAGTAATATTTTTGCGTAAAATAAAGGTCCTTTCATAGCTTGTTAATTATTGAACAAAAGTACAAGTAAAAGTGCTAGTTTACAAACTAGTATACGTTTTTGTAAAAAGTTTTCCAAATACCTACTTTTTCGTTGTCGCGGTATTTTCCTTTCGTTTCTATTTTTCCGTTTTTATAAAAGGTTTTCCATACACCTTGTCTTTTACCATCAGTATATTTTCCTTGCTCTTTTAGTTCGCCAGTTTCGTGAAATATTCTAAGAACTCCGTTTAATTTCCCTTTAGTATAGTTTGCTTTATGATAAGGTTTACCGTTTGCATGATAATAAGTTACCAAACCTTCAAAAAATTCTTGATCTGGTATTTTATTTGTGCTGTAACCTTCCATTTGAATTTGCCCACTTTTAAAGTAATCTACAATCCAAAACCCGTTTTTTATTTTTTTAGGTTCCGGTCTATAATATTCATGATTTTCTTTAGAGGTTTCATGCCAGTTTTTATCAAACCAAACAGTGTCTTGAGCATTTACAGTTGTAGATATAAACCCAATAAAAAATACGATTAATAATGTTGAATTTTTCATAAAATTGAAGGCTTTAAGGTTACGAGGGTTTTGCACCAAAACCCACACTATCACAAATATACTGATTTTTTTGGCAGTAAATGGCTAATGTGTTTTTAATAAAGTGTTCAATATCAGCTTTTTCTGAGTTTGGATATAAAACATGTACGTTAGCTCCTGCATCAAGCGTAAAGCAAATATTACTGTTGTTTTCGGTTCTATATTCCCAAATTTTATTAATGACTTCTAAAGTATTTGGTTTCATTAAAATAAAATACGGGTTACTTGTAAGCATCATTGCATGCAACGTTAAAGCTTCACTTTCAACCAAGTTGATAAACTCTTTTATATCTCCGTTTTGAAGAATTTTAGATAATTTGGCTAAGTTTTCGTTGGCTTGTTTAAAACGCTGTTCTGCATACGGATGATTGTACATTAAATTATGCCCTACGGTTGATGAAACTTGCTTTTCTCCTTTGTCAACTAAAAGAATGGTGTCACAATAATTTTCGAAAATAGGGTGAATTTCATTAGGGAATTTCACTCCAAATAAATCAGAACTTCCTTCTATTTCGGGGTGTTTTCCCCAAACAACTAAAGGGCCTTCAATACTTCGGCTAGCACTACCAGAACCTAAACGTGCTAAAAAAGAAGCTTTTTGATTTATGTATTTTGAGGTGATATTTGAATTTAATTCTTTTTCTAGATTTAATAAACACATGGCAATGGCACTCATTCCGCTTGCGGAAGAAGCTATTCCGCTACTGTGAGGAAAAGAATTTGTTGAAGAAATTACCATTTTATAATCTAAAATATATGGACAATATTCTTTAATTCTGTCAAAAAACTGAGCGATTTTTGGTTTAAAATCATCTTTCTTTTTTCCTTCAAAAAACAATTCGAACTCAATATTTTCGGAATTAGATTTTTTTTCAAAATCTATAGTCGTAATCGTATGACAATTATTAAGTGTAAAACTAATAGAGGCGTTTTTAGGAATTTGCGGATTGCTTTTTCCCCAATATTTTACCAAGGCAATATTGCTTGGTGTTTGCCAAGTATAAGATGCTTTTGTGATTACTTTTTCTGATTTTTTTGAAATAAATTGTGCTGTATTCAAAGGTCTAAATTTTGCTGTAAAGATAAAATTTAGACTACACTTGTGCTAATTTTTGTAAAACGGATTCTTTGTAGCTTCTGCTTATCGGAATTGCTTTTTTGTTAACTTCAATAAATTCGTTTGTATAAGAACTTATTTTTTGAATAGAAATAATATAAGATCGATGAATTCGTAAAAATTGATTAATAGGTAGTTTAGATAATAAATTACTCATAGTTTCTCGAGTAACAATAGTTGCGTCATCAGTAAAAATTTTTAAATAATCACCTAAACTTTCTATGTATAGAATATTGTTGAGGTTTATTTTTATCATTTTTCTATCAGCTCTAACAAACATAAAATCATTAGTAGTTTCTTTTATTATTTCTTCTTTATTTTTAGTAATTTGTATATCAAATATTTTTTGTGTTGCTTGTAAAAAACGATCAAAAGCAATAGGTTTTAATAAGTAATCTACTACGTTTAAATTAAATCCGTCAACGGCATAATCTCTATAAGCGGTTATAAAAATAATTTTTGATTTTTTATTGATGATTTTAGCCAAACTCAAGCCATTTATTTCGGGCATATTAATGTCTAAAAAAAATAAATCAACTTCGTTAGTTTGTGTAAAAATAATTGCTTCAGAGGCATTTTTACAGGTTTTTATTAGGTTTAAGTTTGGTGTTCTTTTTATATAAGTTGCTATAATTTCTCTTGCGATAGGTTCGTCATCAACAATAACACAACGGAGTATATTAGCCATTTTTTAAGGAGATTTTTAATTGAACAGTAAATAAATTTTCATTTCGAGCAATGTTTAGTTGGTATTTATTGTTGTACAACATATTTAATCTTTTTCTAATATTATCTAACCCAATCCCCTTTTTTAAGGTTGAATTATTTTTTGTTGAATTATTAATCTCAAAAAACAAGAAATCATTCGTGGTTTTTAGATAGATGTTGATTTTTAAAACATTGTTAATTTGTGAACCATGCTTAAATGCATTTTCTACAAAAGGTAATAATAACATTGGTGCAATTTGGATGTTTTTTAAATCGGTTTCTTTGGTGAAATTGATACTTAAACTTTCTTGAAAGCGCATTTTTTCTAGCGAAATATAATTTTCAATATGACTAATTTCATCTTCGAAAAAAACTAAAGGCTTGTCTACTTGATACAGAATATAATCTAATAAATTGGAGAGTTTTAAAATCATTTCAGGAGCATCATCTGATTTTTTTAAAGCAAAACCATACAAAGTATTTAAAGTGTTGAATAAAAAATGCGGATGAATTTGCATTTTTAAGAATTTTAATTCTTGTTCTTTTAATTGTAGTTGCGTTGCTAAGAATTTGTTTTCTATATCTTTTTTATCTTCTGTAGATTTGTGATTGTGTTTTAATATTTTGAAGCTCGTAAACAATACTATTGTTAAAATAACACAAACAAATATTACATAGGTGTTTTTTGTTAAATCGGGCATTTGTTTATATTCTAGATTGAAAAAGAACATAAATCCAAAAAGCACAGTTACTAAAACACTAAAAAGTATAAAAATTATTAGATAGCTTACGTAAAGAGAGAATTTCCAATATTTCTCTAATATTAAAAACTCTGGAATTAATTTATAACCTATAACATATGAGCCACTTATTGCGATTGCAGAGAGTGTTATTGAAAAGTAAAGTAAAAAATTAATATTTGCGGAGCCAATACTAAAAAAAGAATAAAAGAAAAAATATACAATAAGCCAAAAAAATAGGTGCAATATCGTTTTTTTTAAAAGACACTGAATTTTTTCTTTCATTTTACAAATGAACATTTTTTTTACTAATAAAAAAATAATAAGCGATTAATTGCATCTTTAGTGAGTTGTTTTACATAATTTAGTGTTTAAGCGCTATTCTTGTTATCTATGTACTTAAATTGTCGATCTATCTATTTAAATAAAAAGAATTATAAGTTGAATATACTTTTACCATAAAATAACTTAAAATATAATATTATGAGATTTATTACAGATGGCGCTTTAGAATTTAGAATACCATTGTTAATTTTACTAATACTGGTAGTGTTTTTTATTTTTAAAGGAATTAAAAACAACACAGATAAAAACTCAAACTTAATAAAAGAGATTAGTTTGTTTGCTTTGTTTTTTGGAGTTTTATGTTTTGTTATTGGTTGGATAGAAGCACTTGGGGTTATGGAAAGAGCAAATGAAATAGCTCCACAAGTTTTGGCTGGAGGTATGAAGTATAGTTTATTAGAGCCAACTTTTGGTTTGGTAATTTTTTTAATAGGAAGATTAGGACTTATAGGTTTAGCAATTAAGAAAAAGTAAATAGCAAAATTCTTAAAGTCAGTTAGTTTATTTAAATACTCATTTCAATTATAGAAATGAGTATTTTTGCATTTATAAAAAGTATAGTAATGAGCAGAAAAATAAAATTAATTTGGGATTTTAAAGGTCCGGACGGATTCGCAACTGCAAAGCATCATTGTGTTCATTTAAAAGAGTTTGCACAAATAGATAGTTTGCCTTTTGATGAGGTAAACCATAAAGAAATAAACCCAATGCATACTATTGCTTTTATTATTGTTGATGAAAGTAATATGAAAACTTTTAGAGACGCTTTAAAGCCTCATAGAGGAGAATTAGCTTAATTAAACTAAAAAAATAGAATTATGTTTTTAATAAATGCCTTAGCAAAACCAAAAAAATCTTCTGAACATTATGATGAAGTTTTAGGTGCCTACGTAAGTTTGTATATCGATTATAAAGATATTGAAGGAGCACTTAGATTAGCCAAATTTTACATAAAAGAAGAAGGTTGGAAAGTTACCGAAATAGAAAAAGAATATTTTACACTAGATACGGTTGAAGATGTTGATGAAGATCAAAAAGAATTTTATAAAGAAGCAGTAGCATACGGTTACACAATTGTTTTTAACTGTTATGAAGAAGAGTAACAATTAAAAAAGTGAATAAAATAGCCTATCTTTCAGTAAAATTATTTTTATGAAAAATAGGCTTCTTTTTTTTACTGCATTTTTTCTTTGTTTTTCGGCTTTTACGCAACATAAATTTGCTACTTATACAGCGCACAAATCAATTACTGAAGCTATTCGGATAAATAACGAATTGATAACAGGAAGAACTTCTTTTTTCGAAAAACAATCCGAAGAAAAACCTTTAATGTTTAAAAGTACAAAAGTAAAAATTGCTGAATTTAATAGATTGTCTAACAATGTATCAAAATACATAGAAAAACTACAAAAAGAAGTAAATGTAGAGCAAGTTTTATACGATATGTTAACAGATGATTTTTATAAAAACATTATGTTTAATGATGGTAAAAACTTATCCTATAAAGGAGCAAAGCTTAAAATAAAAATAGATAGTTTATATAACCATTCGGTTAAGATTAACGTGCATAAATTATCTCAGTTAGAGAATTTTTATAAAGGTAATTTTAAAACAAATGAAGTTTTTTATGATTTTGATGAAAACGAGCTAGATTATTTTCAATATCGATTTTACGATAAATCTAATTACGGAATTATGATGGCCATGAATTGTTTGCTTTTAGATGTAAAAACCTTTCAATTATTATACTACGGTACAGTGATGAGTTATTAAATAATTGCTTGTTTTTAAAAAACACAAAAACTTGTTAAAATAAAATAGCTTTAGTGCTCATATTCAGATAATTTAACTAATTTCGCGGGCTAAATTATTTCATACAAATGAAACGTATAAAAGAATATAAAAAGCTTTTTAATGTAGAGGGAGCTATCGACTTAAAAGAGTTGAAAAAAACTTACCGAGGATTGGTAAAAGAATGGCATCCAGATAAATTTCAAGATGAAGAAAAAAGACTAGAGGCAGAAGACGTAAGTACCAAAATTATTGATGGTTATCATTTTTTAGTTAGTATTGCACCTGCTACCAAAGAAGCAAATTTAGAAGCATACCACACTACAATTACCGAGTTTAAAGTAGCCGATTATCAGCACAAAAGTATGTTGTTAGAGGTAACTTTTACTGATGGAAATACGTATGAATATTTTGGCGTAAGCAAAAAAATATTTTTAAAATTTATAAATGCAAAGTCTATTAATAACTTCGGAAAAAGAAATATATTCAATTCTTTTACTTATAGAAAGTCGATGAAGGCAATGGCTACAGCTTAATAAAAAGTACTAGCAGTTTTGTTAGTTTTATAAAAAAGCATCTTTCAATAATTTATTGAAAGATGCTTTTTTTTGTAAAAAATTTATTCAGCAATGCTTTTCGCACAAATAAATCCGCCTGTCCAAGCATTTTGAAAATTAAATCCACCAGTAACAGCATCAATATTTAAAACTTCACCTACAAAAAAGAGATTTTTATGTTTTTTACTTTCAAAACGCTTAAAGTTTATTTCTTTTAAATCTACTCCTCCAGCAGTTACAAATTCATCTTTAAAAGTGGTTCGTCCATTTGCGTTAAACAAACCTTTAGTTAATTGAGTGGCTAAATTATTAAGTTGTTTATTGCTTAAATCTCCCCAATTTTGAGTTGTTTTTATTTCTGCGGCTGCCACAAAACGTTCCCATAAACGACGAGGAATATCTGTAAAAGGAGATTTTAAGTGAACTTGTTTTCTTGCTTGCGAGTTTTTTAGTTCGGTTAGTTCTTCTATAACACTATCAAAATCTTGTCCTAGCCAGTTTACAATAACATTGTATTGATAATTTTTATCGGCTAAAATTCGTGCTCCGAAGGCAGAGAGTTTTAAAATTGCAGGTCCGCTTAATCCCCAATGTGTAATTAACAAAGGTCCAAAGTTTTCTAAATTGGTTCCTGCTAATTTTACTTCAGCATTAGGTACTGATATTCCGCCTAAATCAATAATTCGTTTATCCTTTATATTAAAAGTAAATAAAGAAGGTACAGGTTCAATAATAGAGTGATTTAATGTTTTACACAAATCCCAAACTTTCTTAGAACTACCAGCGGCAATTACTACATAATCGGTTTCAAATTGTTGTTTTTTTGTGTTGATAATCCATTTGTTTTCTTGTTGATAAACTGAATTTACACCATGGTTTGTTAACACTTTAATATTGAGGTTATCAACAGCGTTTTGAAAACAATCGATAATTGCTTGTGAGGTATTTGCTTCAGGAAACACACGATTATCACTTTCAATTTTTAAAGGAATTCCTCTTTCGTCAAACCACTCAAAAGTATCACCAGTCATAAACTGATGAAAAGGACCTAAAAGCTCTTTTTCTCCTCTCGGATAAAACTTTACCAATTCTTTTGGTTCAAAACAAGCATGGGTAACATTACAACGACCTCCTCCAGAAATTTTTACTTTCTGTAACACCTCTTTTCCTTTTTCAAGAATCGTAATATCTAAATCAGGATTATTTTCTTTAGCATTTATCGCTGTAAAAAAACCTGCTGCACCACCACCAATTATAATTACTTTTTTCATTTATAAAGAAACCTCTCGAGAACTGCGTTCGCTACTTTCTATCAAAATGTTTTTGATTTCAGTAATGCTCGAGGAGACATTTTAAAATTAACTTGTCAGGTCGAGCGCAGTCGAAACCTGTTTTTATTTACAAAACCATTTTTTTATAAGGCACAATTGTATCGTATCCTTTTTGTTTAAAGTAGGTTTTGGTATCGTCATTTCCTGTAGCTAATACAAAATCGCCACCCCACGCACCTAAGCTTTTTACTTCCCCGAAATAATCAGGAAATAATCGTTTTTTTACAGGAGTTTGTTTAATAATTGTGCTAATTAATTGTTCGTGTTCAATGATTATTTCACCTAAGTTTTTAGAAGTATCCGCAGTTAAAAATTTTTGAGTTAGCGAATCTACATCCGTAATTAATGCTTTTGCTTCATTTTTATGTTGTTTGTAATGCGCAATTCCTTCTCTGCTATTTTGTTTTTGATTTAAATACACAAAAAATAAATCATCTTTAAAATTAGGGTCAAATTTCACCTCGGTTACAATAGGTTGTTTTTCTTTTAATTGATATAAAATAGGGGAGTTGTTACTTGCGCAAGCAATGTCGTAACCGCTACCAGAAAAGGCATTCCATAATAAAGTAAACGGATTTACATTTGCCCAATTAGCAATGTTGTTTATTAAAGTAGATGAGCTGCCAAGTCCCCAGTTTTGTGGAAAAGTTAAGTTTGTTTTTACAATACATCCATTATCAACATTTAAAAAATTAGGGTTTAATTTTTTAGCTTCTTGTAAAATATCACGTAAGGTTTCAGCAATAAATTCGGCACTTCCTTCTTTATCAGTATTAAAGGTTGCAGAGGTTAAGCGCAAATTAGGTACATCAAAAGTAGCTTCAAACCAACATTCGCCTGTATTGGTAAAACTTCCCCAAATAAGTTGAGGTTCTTTAATAGACTCAACAATTAAATCTTGACCAAATTTAGTAGGAACGGCTAAAGAAGTTGCGCCATCAAGCACCACATATTCGCCAGTTAATAATAATTTTCCGTTGCTGTACAATCTATCCAAAATTATTTTCTTAATTCGTTAAATTTAGCAACAACAGCACTATGTGAAACGGTTTTGTTTTCAAAAAAAAGTGTTATTTCTTCTTTTTCTTTAACAGTAGCTTCTAGTTGATTTAAAATGTTTTGTAAGTGCATTTTCATGTGTCCATGCTGAATTCCCTTGGTTGTTAAAGCACGTAAAGCTGCAAAATTTTGAGCCAATCCTGCGGTAGCAATAATTTCCATTAATTGGCTGGCAGATGGTTTTTGCATCATATCTAATGATAATTTTGCCATCGGATGTAACGCTGTTAATCCGCCAACAGTACCTAATGCTAATGGAATTTCAATCCAAAATTTAAAAATACCTTCTTTTATTTCGCAATGTGTTAAACTTTTGTAATGTCCGTCTTTAGATGCGTAGGCATGTGCACCGGCTTCAATAGCTCTAAAATCATTTCCGGTAGCTAAAACAACGGCATCAATTCCGTTCATAATTCCTTTATTGTGTGTAACTGCTCGGTAAGGTTCTATTTCGGCAATCTGTACAGCTTGATGAAATTTTTGTGCAAATTTTTGTGGATTTTCACCGCCTAAATCTTCAATTTTACAACTCACTTCTGATTTAACCACACAATCTGTAACGTAGTTAGAAAGGATGCTCATTACAATTTCAATATCATCACGCCTAAATGTTTTGGCGATAACTTCTAAACACGAATTGATAAAATTAGCGCCCATACTATCCTTCGTTTCGAAAGTAACATGAAGTTGGTAATAATTGGCAAGTTTATCGGTTTTATCAACAAGTTGAATATCTAAAATACCACCACCACGCTTTTCCATGTTTTTGGTAATAGAAGCTGTAGCGTTGTATAAAGCTTGTTTTTGTTGTTTAAAATAGTTTTCTAATTCCTCTTTATTACCTTGATACATAAAATGTACTTGACCAATTTTGGTGGTAGCAATAACTTTGGTTTTAAAACCACCACGAGTACTCCAGTATTTGGCTACTAAAGAAGCAGCAGCAACAACCGAGCTTTCTTCAACAACCATTGGTATCACATAATCGCGTCCGTTTATAATAAAATTAGGAGCGATACCATATGGCATGTAAAAATTAGAAATGGTATTTTCTATAAAATCGTCATGTAGTTGTTGTAATTTATCATCTACATTCCAATATTTTTTAAGTGTTTGTATAATTTCAGGTTGATTATCAAAGTAGGTTTTCGACAGCCAATCTATTTTTTCTTCTTTGGTAAGTTTAGAAAATCCAGTAATAATTTTAGACATTCTTAGTAAAATTTAGGTGGCTCAAAGATAAATGAATCCTGTTAAAATCGCATTCTTATTTAGGATTTATAGTTTTTTTGACTCGTTTTTTGGTGATTTTTCCGTAAACTTGGCAAAATTTTTAGACAAATAGCAGCATAACATGAAGAAAATAGTACTACTTTTTATAGGAATATCTACCTTATTACAAGCGCAAAAAAAAGATATTTCTTTAGAAGATATATGGAAAAAAGGCACGTTTAGAGCCGATTACATGAATTCATTAAATTCAATGAATGGAGATTATTATTCATTGTTAAATTATAATAATGGAACTTCATCTGTAGATAAATATGATTATAAAACTTTAGAAAAAGTTGCAACAATTGTTGATAGTAAAGATTTAAAAGGCTTAAAAGCGTTTAGATCGTACAGTTTTAATAATGATGAAACGAAATTAATTTTAGGAACAAATTTTAAACCAATATTTCGTCGCTCTTTTTTAGGTACATTTTATATGTATGATATCGCGACAAAATCATTAAAATTAATTGGAACCGATATTCAACAACCTACTTTTTCGCCTGATAGTAAAAAGGTAGCTTATGCTAAAGATAATGATTTATATGTTAGAGATTTTTTTAACAATACACTAGTGCAAATTACAAGTGACGGAGAAAAAAATAAAATTATTAACGGTATTACCGATTGGGTATACGAAGAAGAGTTTGGTTTTGTAAAAGCTTTTGAGTGGAGTGCAGATGGTAATAATCTTGCTTTTTTACGTTTTGATGAAAGTGCTGTAAAAACATTTTCTATGGATGTATATGGTAAAGAAAAATACCCAACACAACAAGTATTTAAATATCCTAAGGCCGGAGAAAAAAATGCAAAAGTAACATTACACATCTATTCATTAAAAACAAACGGAACTGCTAAAGTTATTTTTGGTGATTATGAATATATACCAAGAATTAACTGGACAAAAGATGATAATATTTTATCTGTACGTACTTTAAATCGTCATCAAAATGATTTAAAAATGTATTTTATTAAAGCTGATACATATAATGCTACATTAATTTTAAACGAAAAAGATGCTGCTTATGTTGATGTAACTGATGATTTAACTTTTTTAAATGATAATAGCTTTATTTGGACAAGCGAAAAAGATGGCTTTAATCATATTTATCATTACAATAATAAAGGAACGTTAATTAATCAAGTAACAAAAGGTAATTGGGAGGTGACTTCTTATTATGGTTTTGATGCTGATAAAAAAACAATTTATTATCAATCGGTAGAAAACGGATCAATCAATCGTGGAGTTTATAGTATTTCTTTATCAGGAGAAAATAAAAAAATAATAAGTAATCCTTCAGGAACAAACAATGCATCGTTTAGTAAAAACAGGCATTATTTTATCAATACTTTTTCTGATGCAAATACACCAACAGTATATTCTTTAAGAGATAGTTCTGGTAAAGTATTAAAAGTAATAAAAGACAATGCGGCTTTAAAAGCAGTCGTAGCAGGATATAATTTAAGTAAAAAAGAGTTTTCTACAATTAACGTTAACGGAAACGACTTAAATATGTACACCATTAAACCTGCTAATTTTAATGCAAGTAAAAAATACCCAGTATTAATGTATCAATACTCAGGGCCTGGATCACAAAATGTAAAAAATAGTTGGAACGGGGCTAACGATTACTGGCATCAAATGTTAGCGCAAAGCGGATATATTGTTGTATGTGTTGATGGTAGAGGAACAGGTTTTAAAGGTAGAGACTTTAAAAAAGTTACGTACATGAATTTGGTAAAACACGAAACAGAAGATCAAATATCAGTAGCTAAAAAATTAGCAGCATTACCTTATGTTGATGCTAAAAGAATTGGTATTTGGGGATGGTCATTTGGTGGTCATATGAGTACCAATTGTTTGTTAAAAGGAAACGATGTTTTCTCTGCAGCAATAGCTGTTGCACCAGTTACAACTTGGCGTTTTTATGATTCTATTTATACTGAACGTTATATGAGAACTCCAGAAGAAAATCCTGCTGGATATGATGATAATTCACCATTAAATTATCCTGAATTATTAAAAGGAAAATACTTGTTAATTCATGGTACGGGAGATGATAATGTGCATGTACAAAATGCTTACCGTATGGCAGAAGCATTAATACAAGCAAATAAGCAATTTGAATGGGGAATGTATCCTGATAGAAATCACGGAATATACGGAGGTAATACTCGTTTACATTTATATACTAAAATGACAAATTTTATTAAAAATAATTTATAAAATATAAAATATGAACACAGTTAAACAAGAAGAGTTTTTAGGGCATCCTAAAGGCTTATATGTATTATTTTTCGTAGAAATGTGGGAGCGTTTTTCATACTACGGTATGCGAGCAATTTTAACATTATATTTAGCAGCACCTATATTATTAGGGAATCCACAATCTGGATTTGGTTGGACAAATGCAGAAACAATTTCTTTTTACGGTACATATACAATGCTTGTTTATTTAACTTCTATTCCTGGCGGATGGATTGCTGATAAATTTATTGGTCAGAAAAAAGCCGTAATGTTAGGAGGTATTTTACTGTGTATAGGTCATGGTATTTTAGCAGTTGATGCCGAATGGGCATTTTTTACAGGGCTACTTTTTATTGTAATAGGTGTTGGGTTTTTAAAGCCTAATATTTCAACAATGGTTGGTGGTTTATATGCTAAAGGAGATGATAGAAGAGATAAAGGATTTTATGTCTTTTATATAGGAATTAATTTAGGTGCCTTTTTAGGAGCCCTTGCAGTTGGTATTGTTGCAGCCGAGTATGGTTGGCATTACGGATTTGGTTTGGCAGGTATTGGTATGGCTTTAGGGCAAATTGTATATATGTTCGGACTTAAATATTTAGAAGGTGTAGGAGATTTTCTAGGTAAAAAAGATTCGCCAGATAAAGAATTAATGAAAAAACCATTAACTAAAGTTGAAAAAGATAGAATGTTAGTAATGTTTTTATCATTTTTAATCATTATTGTTTTCTGGGGAGCTTTTGAGCAAGCAGGTGGATTAATGAGTTTATATACTGAGCAAAAAACAGATAGATTAATTTCATTCTTTAATTATGAAGTTCCAGCTGCAACATTTCAATCAGTAAATGCATTCTTTATTATTGTTTTTGGAACCTTAGTTGGTAGCTTTTGGTATAAATGGGGAAGAAAAGGAAAAGAATCTTCATCGTTATTTAAAATGGCAATTGGTGTAATTATTATGGCTTTTGGTTTCTTTTTTATGAGTAAAGCAAGTACAGAGGTAGTAATGGATGGTGAAAATATTATTGAAAAATCAGCAATGATATGGTTAGTATTAGCGTACTTATTCCATACTATAGGAGAGCTTTGTGCTTCGCCAGTAGCATTATCATTTATAACAAAATTAGCGCCAGTAAAATATGCATCATTTATGATGGGAGCTTATTTTGCAGCAACTGGTTTAGGAAATAAAGTAGCAGGTTTAGTAGGAGCAATGTCTGAAGGAGCAGGAGAATTTCAAGTATTTACAGGTATCGCTGTTTTTTGTACTATTTTCGGAGTACTTATTCTTTTAATCTTAAAACCATTAAAACGTTTAACGCATGGAGCCGAAGATGTTAAAGGAACTTCGTATGAAGAAGCTGAAGGTTTTGAAATAGCTGATAACAACTAAAAAATAAAAACTAACCCTTGTAATATTTACTATTACAAGGGTTTTTCATTTATAAATTATATAACAAAAATATGAGTACAAACACTATTAGATTTGAGGGTTCTGAAATGAATCGTAAATTATTGATGGGACACCCATCAGGTTTATTTGTTCTTTTCTTTACAGAAATGTGGGAACGTTTTTCGTATTACGGAATGCGTGCAATTTTAGTATTATTTTTAACATCAGCAATTACAGGAGATAATCCTGGTTGGGGATGGTCTAGAGAAGATGCATTAGGTTTGTATGGTACTTATACAATGTTGGTATATTTTTCGCCAATTATTGGAGGATATTTAGCTGATAAATTTTTAGGGTACAGATATGCGGTTGCTATAGGTGCGTTAATTATGACTTTAGGGCATGCGGCAATGGCTTTAAATACACCTTGGAGTTTGTATTTAGGTATCGGGTTTTTAGTAGCAGGTAATGGTTTGTTTAAGCCAAATATTACTTCTATTATTAATGGTGTTTATAAAAATGCACAAGAGAAAAAAGATGGAGCATTTACAATTTTTTACATGGGAGTAAATGCAGGTGCTTTTGTAGGTATTTTATTGTGTGGATATGTTGGTGAAACTTCAGGATGGCATTATGGTTTTGGATTGGCAGGGATATTTATGTTTTTAGGAATGTTACAGTTTTGGTTTGCTCAAGGTATTTTTGGAAGTATCGGGTTGTCACCATCAAAAACAATTGAGTACAATGATGCAATTGAAAATGTAGAAGAGAAATCATCTATTGTTGAAGAAGAAGTTCCGGCTAACGTTCAAAGAGATCGTTATATTGTTGTTGGTATTTTAGCTTTTTTTACAGTATTCTTTTGGGCTGCTTTTGAGCAAGCGGGTGGTTCTATGACTATTTTTGCAGGAGATTATACAAATAGAGTGTTAGAAGGTGGTTCTGCTAATATATTTAGAATAGCAAATACTTTGTTAACAGTAGTACCATTATTAATAATAACGTACGTTTTATTTCAATTATTTAAAATAACTTTTAAAAAATATGCTTTATCTAATATTTTCTTAGGTACAAGTTTTGCTATTATTTGGTGTATTGTTATTTGGATGTTAAAAAATCAATTTAGCGATGTAAAAACTGAAGTTCCGGCTTCATGGTTTTCTATTTTAAATTCATTTTATATTATTGCTTTTGCACCGTTAATTTCTAAAATTTGGGAAAGTAAATTTAATCCTCCAGCAACTGTTAAGTTTGGTATGGGATTAGTTCTTTTAGGATTAGGTTTTGGAGTGTTAGCGTATGGTTCGTCTGAAATTCCACAAGGAGCGCAAACAGCATCTGTAAGTATGATTTGGTTAATATTAGCATATTTATTACATACTTTAGGAGAATTATGTTTATCTCCAGTTGGTTTGTCATACGTGTCAAAACTTGTACCGGCATCTACTATAGGTGTAATGTTTGGTCTTTGGTATATTGCAGTTGGTATGGGTAATAAAGCAGCAGGTTCTATGGGAGGTATGATTGATAAAATTACTGCCGCTTATGATATGAGTACATTCTTTTTAATTTTTACGATTGTACCAATGCTTGCAGGTTTTATTTTAATGGCATTAACACCTGTGGTTAAAAAATTAATGCACGGAGTTAAGTAGCGTTAAAATCTTATAAAAAAGTTAAAATAATTTTAGGACCTGTCAATTATTAATAATTGACAGGTTTTTTTGTAAATTTGGAATACTTATTGAGACCTAAGAGATATGAAGAAATTAATTATAGTAGCAATTTTAGCAATTGTTTCAGTTGGAGTAAATGCACAGGAAGAAGTTAATTGGTTAACTTTTGAAGAAGCGATAGAGAAAAACAAAGAAAATCCAAAACCTATTTTAGTCGATTTATATACAGATTGGTGTGGATGGTGTAAAAAAATGGATAAAACCACCTATAAAAATGATGTTATTGTTAAGTATATTAATGATAATTATTATGCGGTAAAAATGGATGGTGAAGGAAAAGAAGATATCAGTTTTAAAGGTAAAACATATAAGTATGTGCAAGAAGGTAGAAGCAAATACCATCAGTTAGCAGCAGCTATTTTAAAAGGGAAAATGAGTTATCCTTCTACAGCTTTTTTTACAGATAAAGAACAATTAATACAAGCGGTACCTGGGTATTTAGACGAAAAAAAGTTTGAGAAAATTTTAGCCTATTTTGCAAAAGACAATTATAAGAAAACAAAATGGCCAGCTTTTGAAAAAAGTTTTAAAAGCTCAATTTAATTTGTTTCAATTAATAATAAATGCTCCGTTTTTCCCAGTGTAGTGAAACGGAGTTTTTTGTTTTTTACACGTAATTTTCCAGTAATTAATATAGCTCTTATAATTACTTCCATCAGCAATTATTTGTTTAGGTTTTAATGTTTGTATTAATCTTGTTAAGTTTATTTTAGGCGAATGTTGTAGCATAATAATCGAATTTTTAACACCAATATTATACACACCTAAACTATCAATACATATAATTTTATCCGAATTAAAGTTTAAAATACTGAGATTTTTTGTTGAGAATCTACTTTTTATATTTTCGTTTATCCGATAAGATTTTATAGTTTTTAAATTATTTATGTTAAAACTATCTAAGTTGTGAAACACGTTTAATGTTGCTCCGTTTCGCAAGCCAAGGATGGTTTTTCTGCTTTTATGAAAAACAATAATTTCCTGTTTTAATTGTCGCTTGTTTTTATCAAAAATAAAAATGATTTGTAATACAATTATTGATAAAAGCATTAAAATAAACGGTTTTACTTTTTTACTGATAAATAGTTGATACGCAAAAATTATAAAAAAATACCAAGCCATCATTTCGTAAAAGGACATGCTTATTTCTTGTAGTAAAAAACTTTCCTGTTTAGAAACCCAATTCACCAAATTGTTCATTAATGAAATGATAAATCCGTAGATATCGACCAAAATTTTAGGAAGTAGATTTATCAAAGCTAAAAAAATAACAAGTATTCCTATCATTAAAATTCCACCTAAAAAAGGAATAATAAGTAGGTTTGATAAAATAAATAAACCAGGAAATTGATGAAAGTAATACAAACTAATCGGTAAAATTCCTACTTGAGCGGCGATTGAAACCGTAAGCAAACTCCAAAATTTATCGAGCAACCAAAATTTAGGAATCCATAATTTGTAGAGTAAGGGTTGTACCCAAATAATACCAAAAACAGCCAAATAACTTAGCTGAAAACCTACATCAAACAAAAATAAAGGTTTAATCAACAGCAATAAAAACATTGAGCTAATCAATGAGAATTCAATTATTTTTTTCTTTTTAAAAGAAGCTCCAATCGCAATAAAAGTAAACATTGTAACCGCTCTTACAACTGAAGCCGATAATCCCGCCATAAAAGCAAATGTCCAAAGTAAAACAACAATAAGCATTGTTTTTACAAGTAAACCGTGTTTTAAGCGTTCTAAAGGTTTAAATAAAGTAGATAGAATTAATAAAATAATTCCGATATGTAAACCCGAAATAGCCAATATATGGATGGCTCCTGCGTTTGTGTAACTTTCTAAAAGATGTTTCGAAATTTCTTGACGCTGACCTAATAACAAGGCATTAATTACAGCAAATTCATCTTTACTAAAAGAATATTTTTTTAATGAAGTTTGAATTTTATTTCTGAATTGTGCAGAGAATCCGTAAATGCTAGTTTTACCTTTTACTAAGGTTTTATATTCGTTATGATTGATGAAAACCTGCTGATAAATATATTGTTTCGCTAAATATTTTTTATAATCAAATTGATGTGGATTTAAAGGAGGAATTAAATTTTTAGGTTTTGAAGTTATAAAAACACGATCATCTACTTTTAAGAGCGTTTTAGTACTGTCTTTTTTAATGTTTATTAAAATTTTTCCTGTGGTTTTTGTAGAGTTTACCTGATTTACATTGGCAATGTATTTAGTGTAATAATTACCCGGTTTTAAAACTTTTGCAATTGTTATGGTGACTTTATTTTTATCAGAAATATAATTTTGATAGTAATTAATATTATTTTTTGGACTATGAATAAACGTGCTAACAACACCAATGAATGTTAAAAGTAAGGGCGAAAAAAAAGTAAATAATTTACGGTAATTGTATTTTCTTAAAAAGAATAATAACACTAAAAAAGTGAGAATTATAAAGATTAAATAAATAAAATCATATTTCCATATTTTGGTATAAAACTGTAAAATAATTCCGAGTATAATACAAATCAGAAAATGAAAAGGTAAATAAGTAAGCAATTTTTTCATAACACATTAAAGTTAAGAAAAATATTTATCTCTTTTTAAATTGATATTGAGTTGTTTAAGTTTTACTTTTGTAAAAGTGTTTAAAATCTGAATTATGAAAACTAAAATAATAATTGCAATAACTATTTTAATTATTGGAACCTTTTTTGCGTTTAGTTTTGCGAAAAAATCCGAAGTGAAAAATGGAGAAATAGTTTCAGAAAAATTAATCCATACTGATTTTAATAGTTTTGCAGATCAAAGTGTTAAATCGTTAACAAAAAATAATATCAATTATTTTGTAAAAGGTGCTAATAAAAAAACGATTACAAAAAGTAAATTAATAAAAGCAAAAACTTTAAAAGATATTATTGAGCATTTTCCAACAAGTTGGATTTCAGAATATGTTTCGATAGATGTATACAGAACAACAGCAGGAAAAGAGGTTAAAGCGTCAAGTAAAAATTTAATTTTAACAGCTAAACAAAAAGCATTGTTTAAAAACGCAAATATTGGTGACGATGTGTTGATTAAGATTGCTTATAAAAGTAAAAATTCAGTAACAAATAAGCTTAATTTAAACGAGGCGAATATTAAAATGAAGGTTTTTCCTGAAAGCTCTGCTCGTTTTATCGGCAATGAAAATTCGTTACAAGAATTTTTAGTAAAAAATAGTGACAATGATCTTGCTAATTGGCAATACAAACCAATGGAAAGTGCTATTGCTAGTTTTGTGATAAATGAAATAGGTACTGTTACAGCTGTAAAAATTGTAACATCAACAGGAGTTGTTTCTTTAGATCAATCTATTATAGCATTATTGTATAAAATGCCAAATTGGAAACCAGCCATGAATTACAACGGTAAACCTGTTAAACAACAGTTTGAGTTTGTTATTGGCGATATGGGATGTTAGAAATTAAAAAGAAGTTACATAAAAAGTAATTGAAATCATTCTGAATTTATTTCTAAATCTTAACTATAAAGAAGTAATAAAATAAAAAAGCAACCTATTAAGGTTGCTTTTTTTTAATATATTTAGAAGAATACTTATACGATTTCAACAAACAAACCTTCGTCAGTTTTTTCAACTTTAGCTAATTTATTTTTAGTTAAACCTTTAATGGTTTTATCCCATTTTTTGTTAGATAAGCCAGACTGTGTTTTTAAATCATTTAAAGCAATCTTTTCAGCTTTTTCAATCAATGCTAAAACAGCTTTTTCATCGTCGTTTAATTCAACAGTTGGTGCTTTTTTCTCAGGTCTCATTTGAGGGAAAAACAACACTTCTTGTATCGATGCATTGTTGGTTAAATACATAATTAAACGATCCATACCAATTCCTAAACCAGACGTTGGCGGCATTCCGTATTCTAAAGCACGTAAAAAATCATGATCTATAAATTCACTCGCTTCATCATCACCACGTTCAGCTAATTTAAGTTGCGCTTCAAAACGTTCACGCTGATCAATTGGGTCGTTTAATTCAGAATAAGCATTTGCAATTTCTTTACCACAAACCATTAATTCAAAACGCTCTGTTAATTCAGGGTTTTCTCTGTGTTCTTTACATAAAGGAGACATTTCCTTCGGATAATCAGTAATAAAAGTAGGCTGAATGTAATTTCCTTCACATTTTTCACCAAACATTTCATCAATTAATTTTCCTTTCCCCATGGTTGCATCCACCTCAATTCCCATTCCTTTAGCCGCTTCAAAAAGCTCGCTTTCCGTTTTTCCAGTAATATCAAAACCAGTAAAATGTTTTATAGAATCGGCCATGGTAACTCTTGCGTACGGTGCTTTAAAATCAACTTCGTGTTCACCAAAAGTTGTTTTACTAGTTCCGTTTACAGCAATAGCACAATGTTCTAATAACTTTTCAGTAAAGTTCATCATCCAGTTGTAGTCTTTGTAGGCTACATAAATTTCCATCGCTGTAAATTCAGGATTGTGAGTTCTGTCCATTCCTTCATTTCTAAAGTTTTTAGAAAACTCATATACACCATCAAAACCACCAACAATTAACCTTTTAAGATATAATTCGTTAGCAATTCTCATATATAAAGGAACGTCTAATGCGTTATGATGCGTTACAAAAGGTCTTGCAGAAGCACCACCAGCAATTGGTTGTAAAACAGGAGTTTCAACTTCAAAATAACCTGAGTCGTTAAAAAAGTTACGCATCGCAGTAAATAACTTTGTACGTTTAACAAAAACGTCTTTTACATGCGGATTTACCACTAAATCGGCATAACGCTGGCGGTAACGCATCTCAGGATCTGTAAATCCGTCAAAAGTATTTCCTTCGGCATCAACCTTTGGTAAAGGCAATGGTTTTAAAGATTTACTTAATAATTTAAATCCTTTTACCATTACAGTTTTTTCACCAACTTTGGTGGTAAACAATTCACCTTCAATACCAATAAAATCACCAATATCAAGTAATTTTTTATAAACTTCGTTGTATAAAGTTTTGTCTTCGCCTGCGCAAATTTCATCACGGTTAAAGTAAACCTGAATACGACCTTCGCTATCTTGCAATTCGGCAAAAGATGCTTTTCCTTGAATACGACGACTCATTAATCTACCAGCAATTACCACCTTTTTCCCTTCTTCAAACTCGTTTTTAATACTTGTTGAATTAGAATTTAATGGAAATAAATCAGCAGGGTACGGATTAATACCTAATTCGCGTAATTTCCCTAACTTTTCTCTACGTACAACTTCTTGTTCTGATAATTGCATGGTTATTTTTTATAAAATTAATGAAGCCGCAAAGATACAATCAATTGCAGAATTAAACAACGCTTATAAGCACCACGTTTTTATAAAAAAGTAAAAAAAAGCTTGTCAGAAGTAAAAAACCTTGTATATTTGCAGGCTGCTTTTTTTTAAAGTAGCATTTAGTTGTGTTGTTAGGCACTTTAAATAGTGTCATGGTTTTGTTAACCAATGGAAAGCTTCCCTGAAATGGGTTGCTTTTTTTTTGTCCTAAATCTACCTTTTTTTCTTGAAGCTATTTCCCGCTTTTCGCACTCGCTCTCTGCGAGGAGCTCAAACAAATGCTGCAATCGGGGCTAAGTTTATTTACGAAGTTTTTGCTATTAAAAAAATGAATCTTTGTATTCCCAAAGTGTTGTAAAAAATAATACAAAATAAACAATAGCTATTGAAAACTTAATGGTAGCAGAGGTAAGAAAACCTAATAAGGCGCCGAATGAAGCTTTTAAAGCTCTGTTGGTATCTTTACTATCATAGATTAATTCACCAATAAGCGCACCCAAAAAAGCACCAATTAATATTCCAAAAGGAATAGGAGAGAATAAGCCAATAATAAGTCCGATTGTAGTACCATAAACGCCGTATTTACTGCCTCCAAAACGTTTTGCTCCCATGGCAGGAATAAAATAATCGAGGATAAAAATAATAATAGCAATAGCTAAGGTGATTCCTAAAAACGTCCAATCTTGCGGAATTACCTTTGTTAAATGAAGTAATAAGAGTCCAATCCAACTTGTAATTGGTCCTGGTAAAACTGGTAAAAAAGCACCGATAATACCTAAACACACAAAAAAGAAACCTACTAAAACTAAAAATATATCCATTTAAATAATTGATTTTTATTAAAATAATAACGCTGATCTACATAATAACATTAAACTTATAAGTATGAGATTCTGAAATAAATTCAGAATAACGAAAAAATGTTCATATAAAAATATCTACAAGCTTAATGATTGTCTACTGTTAGACGAATATACACATGTTTCGTTACATTTTTATAACTAAAAAATTAGTTTAAACTAATTTTTTAGTTATATTTGAAAAATGAAAGTTTATAAAATGAAAGTTTATAAAATGAAAGCGTTAAAGAGATTTTATTTAGCATTTATAATGATTTTTTTAGTGAGTGTTGGTTTTTCGCAACAACAAGCTGCAAAAATTGAGGTACCAAAAATTAAAAATCCAAGGTTTTTAAATGAAGTTGGTCCAATAATATATATAGATCAAAGCCATCAAAATTTTCATCAAAAAGAAGGCCGATTTAAACCTTTTGCCGATTTATTAACGGCAGACGGTTATAAAGTTGATAGTATTATCAGTTTAAATAAATTAAAATCCGATGCTATTTTGGTAATCGCAAACGCTATTCATCAAAAAAACGTTAGAAACTGGAGAAAGCCCATTCATAGCGCATTTACCAAAACGGAAATTACTTTTATACAAAATTGGGTTAAAAATGGAGGGAAATTAATTTTGATTGCAGACCATATGCCTTTTGCCGGAGCAACAAACAGTTTAGCAAATGCTTTTGGTTTTAATTTTTGTGATGGTTTTGCTTATCTACAAAAAGAAAAAAGAAATTTACCTGATGTTTTTTCAGAAAGTAATAATAGATTAATCACATCAGAAATTACCAATGGAAATTTAGGTGAAAAAATAAATGCGGTAACAACGTTTACAGGCTCGTCTTTTACAACTCCGAAAGCAGCAAAAGGAATTTTACAATTCAAAAAAGAGGATTATTGTTTAGCGCCAGCAATTGCTTGGCAATTTAATGAAGATACGCCAAGGGAAGATTTAAAAGATAAATACCAAGGAGCAATTTTAAAATATGGAAAAGGAAAAGTAGCTGTTTTTGGAGAAGCGGCAATGTTTACCGCACAAACAATAACAAATAATTCGGGAACTTATAAGTTTGGATTTCATGCTAAAAGTGCACCGAATAATATAGCATTTATTAGAAATTTATTTTTTTGGTTAAGTAAAAATTAAAATATGAAACAATTAACAAAAGCAGAAGAACAAATAATGCAAGTTTTATGGCAATTGCAAGAAGCATCCGTAAAAAGTGTGATAGAAGAATTACCAATTCCGAAACCAGCATACAACACAGTTTCAACAATTATCAGAATTTTAGAAACCAAAGAGTTTGTTGGTCATAAAGCAAAAGGTAGAGGTTACGTGTATTATCCGTTAATAGAAAAATCGTCGTACAGCAACCAAAGCTTACACAAGTTAATGGACGGTTATTTTGGAGGCTCATTTAAAAGTATGGTTTCTTTTTTTATGAAAGAAAACGAGATGAGTATTAACGAGCTTGAAAGTATTTTAAAAGAAGCTAATAAAAACAAGAAATCATGATAAATTATATAATTCAAGTAATTTTATTTCAAGTATTATTTGTAGCGGTTTATGATTTATTTTTAAGTAAAGAAACCTTTTTTACTAAAAATAGATGGTATTTGTTAAGTACAGCTGCTATATCTTTTCTGCTTCCGTTTATAAAAATTCCGACAATTCAAAAAGCAGTGCCGTTAGAGTACACTATTTTATTACCAGAAATAGTTTTATCGCCACAAAAAGTAATTGAACAAACCAGTTTATATCAATCTTTAAATTATGTTGAAATAATTTTTTGGTGTGGATTTTTAGCTTTTTTAAGTTTCTTTTTAATCAAATTAACAAAGCTAATTCGATTAATAATTAGTAATGAAATTCAGAAAAGAGAAAGTTACAAGCTGGTCTTGTTACCCAAACAAACCAAAGCATTTTCGTTTTTTAAATTTATTTTTTTAGGAAAAGCAATTGCAGAAAATCAAAAAGAAAAAATTATTCAACACGAATTAGTGCATAGTAAACAAAATCATTCGGCTGATTTAATGTTTTTCGAATTTTTAAAAATTATGATGTGGTTTAATCCTATGATTTGGATTTATCAACACAGAATATCATTAGTACACGAATATATTTCGGATGCCGTGGTGTCTAAAACTACTCCAAAAGAAAATTATATCAATAATTTATTGTCAGATCTTTTTCAGGTAGAAAGTATATCATTTATCAATCAGTTTTATAAACATTCATTAATTAAAAAAAGAATTATTATGATTACAAAAGAAAAATCAAAACAAGTAAAACAATTAAAGTATTTATTGTTATTGCCATTATTAGCAAGTATGATACTATATACTTCTTGTTCAAGTACTAAAAAAGTTACTAAAAAAGTTATTAAAAAAGTTGAAGTTATAGAGGAAGTAGAAGATGTACCTTTTACTGTTTTAGATAAATCCCCAACTTTTCCTGGATGTGAAGAAGGAGACAAAGTATGTTTTAATAAGAGTATGCTTAAGTTTATTGCAGAAAATTATAAGGTAAAAAATAGAGATTCTTTAGGGTTGACTCCCGGTAAAAAACGTATTTATGTACAGTTTAAAATTGATACAGATGGTAGTGTTAAAAATATAAAAGCACGTGCACCACACCCTAAATTAAAAGAGGAAGCTATTGAAATGATTGGAAAATTACCAAAAATGATTCCAGGAGAAAAAAATGGAAAAGTTGTTAGAGTTGGCTATACATTACCAATTGCATTTAACATAGAGTAAATTTAACTATGAAAAAGAAAATTTTAATTATTGTTCTTATTATTTCATTTTTAAAAGTCGGGGCGCAAACCTCGGCTTTTAAATCTATAGATAGTTTGTTGCAAATTGGTAGGTATCAAAAAGCATTAGTGCAATTACAAAAAAGGGAACCTAGCTTTAAAACAAATGTAAAAATTGCAACTATTTATGCTATGGTTGATGATTATAAAAAAGCATCAAAATATTACGAAAAAGCATTGTTGCTAAAAGATGATTATAGCGCGAAAATTAAATTAGGAAAATCGTATCAGCAAGAAAAAAAACTTAAAAAAGCAATTGTTGTTTTTGAAGATGTGTTAAAAAAAGATTCAGAAAATTTATTGATTAGCTATCAAGTAGGAAAACTGTATTTGCAAACCAAACAAGCTACTAAAGCAGTAAAATTATTTAAAAAACTGATTTCAGTTGATAAAAATAATGCGAATTATAATTATCAATTGGGAGTAGCGTATGCGATGTTAAGAAAGAGAAACTTAAAAATAAATAGCTTTTTAGCGGCTTATAAAAATGATGAGACTCATATAAAAGCTATTTATCAATTAGCGATGGCTTACACGTTTTTAAGAGATAAAGATTCTGCAGCTATTTTTATTGATAAAGGTATAAAGGTAAATCCGAATCATATAAAATTAAATAAATTAAAAATTAATAACCTATACAGACAAAAAGATTATTTACCAGCAATTGCATTGCTAGAAAAAATAGACACTTTAGAGCCAAAAGAACAGTATACTAAAAAAATGTTAGGGCGCTGTTTTTTAAAATTAAAAGATTACGGTAAAGCGAAAGAAAACTTTAAAGAAGCTTTAGCAATAGATAAAACAGATTTTAAATCGTACACTTATTTAGGCGATATTCATTTTGCTGAAAAAGATTATAGAGCTGCTCGTTTTAACTATTGGTTTGCAACTTTTATTGGCAAAGAGCCAAGAGATACTGAGTTTTATCAGTTAGCAAGAGTGTTTAAAGAATTAAAAAAACCTAAAGAAGAAATGAATGCGTATAAAGAGGCATATAATGAAAATTATAAAAATTACAGAGCTTTATTTCAGTTAGCAAACACTACAGAACGTTTTTATAAGGATAAAAAAATAGCCTATAAACATTATAAAAATTATATGAATAAGTTTGAAACAAAAGATTCTTTATTAACAGTTCAGGTTAAATCACGATTAAAAGAAATTAAAAAATATTATTTCTTAAAAGGTGAGCTGTTAGAGTAAATGAATTTTTGTATTTTCATCTCAAAATCAATAAGATGCGATTTTGTTATGTTATTTTTTGGATGATTATTTTTACGAATTTTTCGTGTACAAAATCTTTAAAAAAAGAAGAGCGTAATACCTTAAATCCAGAAATTAACTATACTGAAGTAGATGTTTCTCCTACTTTTTATAAATGCAAAAAATTACCAGATAGCGCAAAACTAAATTGCTTTAAATTAGAAATTCGTAGTAGATTACAAAATCCATTATTAACTTGTAATTTTATAACCGAAAAAGAAATAAATGAAACTGTTTTAATTGATTTATTAATTGATAATAAAGGTTTTTTTAAGCTTAAAAAAATTAAAAGTTCAACTAAAATAAAACAGTATTTACCTAAGTTAGATAGTGTTTTAAAAAATACGATTAAGAATTTACCAAAAATTACACCTGCTTTTAAAAGAGGTATTCCTGTAACAACACAATATCAGTTGCCGTTAAAAATTAAAACAAATTAAGATTGTAGTTTTAAAAGTTCTTCGATAAAATCACGTTTGTTAGATAGTCGAGGTACTTTGTGTTGCCCTCCTAATTTTCCTTTTTTACGAAGCCAATCGTAAAAAAGATTTTCGCGAGCTTGGTGTATTTTGGGCATTGCTAAAGTCATGTTATTATATCGTTTGGCTTCGTAATCAGAATTAATTGCTTTTAACGAATTATCTAATAATTCGGTAAAATAAATTAGATCTTTTGGAGGTTTGCTAAACTCAATAATCCATTCATGAGCACCACTTTTTTTATCAACCATAAAAATAGGAGCTACGGTATAATCTTTAATATTTGCATTGGTTTTTATACTGGCAGCTTTTAAGGCTTTTTCAGCATTTTCAATAATTAACTCTTCTCCAAAAACATTAATATGATGTTTAGTACGACCAGTAATTTTTATGCGATACGGATTTGTAGAGGTAAATTTAACAGTATCGCCAATTAAATAACGCCATAAACCGCCATTTGTGGTAATTACAACGGCGTAATTAGTTCCTTTTTTAACTTCAGAAAGTGGAATTGCAATTGAATTTTCACCGTTATATTCCGTCATCGGAATAAATTCGTAAAAGATTCCGTAATCTAACATCAATAATAATTCTTCAGAATTATTTACATCTTGTATGGCAAAAAAACCTTCAGAAGCATTATAGGTTTCGTAATATTTAAAATCTTTTTTCGGAATCAATTTTTTATACTGCTCTCGGTATGGGTTAAAATTAACGCCGCCATGAAAATAGACTTCTAAATTTGGCCAAACTTCTAAAATATTATTTTTACCTGTTTTTTCTAAAACACGATTTAAAAGTACCAACATCCAACTTGGTACACCAACCAAACTGGTAATGTTTTCGTTAATAGTTTCGTCAATAATAGCTTCCATTTTAGTTTCCCATTCAGCCATTAAAGAAACTTCCGAGCTAGGAGCAGAGCTAAAATCTGCCCAAAAAGGTAAGTTTTCGGTTATAATTGCAGATAAATCACCAAAATAAGAGTTGTTGTCTTCGTAAATTGTAGTACTTCCGCCTAATTTTAAACCTTTACCGGTAAACATTTGAGTTTCTTCATTGTTGTTAATATATAAGCACAACATGTCTTTTCCTGCCTTTAAATGGCAATCTTCTAGGGCTTCATCACTAACAGGTATAAACTTACTTTTAGCATTGGTTGTACCGCTGCTTTTTGCAAACCAACGAATGGGTGTAGGCCAAAATAAATTTTGTTCTCCTTTCCTGCAGCGTTCAATAAGTGGTTCTATGCTTTCGTATTTTTGAATCGGAACATTTTTAGAGAAATCGCTATATTTTTTTATTGAAGAAAAGTTATTATGTTTACCAAATTCTGTGTTTTTGGCAATGTTTAATAGTTTTTGCAGTAACTCATCTTGTACATCAACAGGATATTTTAAAAATAATTCTACTTGATGTTTTCGTTTTTTTAAAAACCAAGATATGATAGAATTTATAAATGGAAACGACATAGATTATCTCTTATTTCAATTTTTTTACTGTAAGTTTGTGAAGCTAAAAGTAATAAAATTTAAGACATGCAATACCAAGGAGTTTTAAAAAAAATGACCACTGAAAATTTAGAGACCGTTCAGTATTATTTAGATATGAAATCTGATTTTGTAAACATGAATCAGCTTTTAAATAAAAAAATAAGTTTGAGTTTTGTTGCTTACGAGTGTTTAAATTGTCATTTAGAAAAACAGGTATATCGTCAAGGGTTTTGTAAAAAGTGTTTTTTCGAAACACCAAATGCTGGAGATTGGATTATGCGACCAGAGTTAAGTAAGGCGCATTTAGATATAGAAGATCGTGATTTAGCTTACGAAAAAAGTGTGCAATTAAAACCTCATATTGTGTATTTAGCAAACTCAAGCAATGTAAAAGTTGGAGTGACTAGAAAACAGCAAGTTCCAACTCGTTGGATAGATCAAGGAGCACATGAAGCAATTGAAATTGTTGAGGTTCCGAATCGTTATTTAGCAGGAATTACAGAGGTTGCTTTAAAAGAGCATGTTGCTGATAAAACAAATTGGCGAAAAATGCTTAAGAATGATGTAGAGGATGAAAATTTAGTTTCTTGGCAAGAAAAATTACGAGCATATATTCCTGCAGAAGCCCAAGAATATATCATAGAAAATAATAAGGAAACAGTAATTAATTTTCCGGTTGAAAAATATCCATTAAAACCAAAAAGTTTAAATATTGTAAAGCAACAAAATTACAGAGGTGTTTTAGTTGGGGTAAAAGGGCAATATTTAATTTTTGAAGATGAAACCGTTTTTAATGTTCGTGCTAACGAAGGATTAGTCGTGAAGATAGAAATAATTTAAAAACTATTATAAAGAAAAAAGCGAGCTTTATAAAGCTCGCTTTTTTTATTTGTGATAAAAAGAAGATTAATCTTCTTTTTTGTTTTCTCTAGGTTTTCTATCATCACGACGGTTGTCACGTCCGCGATTATCTCTTCCTCTATTATCACGTCCACCGCTTCTTTTATCATCTCTTGGTGGTCTTGCTACGTAACCTTCTGGTTTTGGTAATAAAGCTTTACGAGAAACTTTTTCTTTACGAGTTCTAGGATCAGTTCCGAAGTATTTTACGTCAAAAACATCTCCCATCTTAACTACGTCAGAAACATTTTCTGTGCGTTCCCAAGCTAATTCGCTAACGTGTAATAAAACTTCGTTTCCTGGAGCTTCCATATATTCTACAACAGCACCAAAATCTAACATTTTAATCACTTTTACTTCGTAAGCGCTACCAACTTGTGGTTTGAAAAGCATTGATTCAATACGAGCAGTAACTTTTTCAATTCCTGCAGGATCAGTTCCTAAAATTTCGATAATTCCTTCTTCAGTTACAGCGTCTTCAGTAATTACAATTGTAGTTCCTGTTTCTTTTTGTAATTCTTGAATATGCTTACCACCTGGTCCAATAAATGCACCAATCATATCATTAGGAATACGTCTGTTAATCATTTTAGGAGCATGCTCTTTAACTTCTTCGTTAGATTGCGCAATCGTATCAGTTAATTTTCCTAAAATATGTAAACGACCATCACGAGCTTGTTTTAGTGCGTTCACTAAAATTTCGTAACTTAATCCTTTTACTTTAATATCCATTTGACAAGCAGTAATTCCTTCAGAAGTACCAGTTACTTTAAAGTCCATATCTCCTAAGTGATCTTCATCCCCTAAAATATCAGATAAAACTGCATAACGATCTCCGTCAGAAATTAATCCCATGGCAATACCAGAAACTGGTCTTGTCATTTTAACACCCGCATCCATTAATGCCATTGTACCAGCACAAACTGTAGCCATTGAAGAAGAACCGTTAGATTCTAAAACTTCAGATACCACTCTTACTGTATAAGGACAATCGTCTGGAATCATTCCTTTTAATCCACGTTGCGCTAAGTTACCATGACCAACTTCTCTTCTTGAAGTTCCTCTTAATGGTCTTGCTTCACCTGTACAAAAAGGAGGGAAGTTATAGTGTAAATAGAAATTCTCTTCACCTTCGTAAGATGGCATATCTATTTTGTTGGCATCTCTTGATGTACCTAAAGTAACTGTAGCTAATGCTTGCGTTTCTCCACGAGTAAATATAGAAGAACCGTGTGTAGATGGTAAATAATCTACTTCACACCAAATTGGTCTAATTTCATCAGTTTTACGTCCGTCTAAACGTAAACCTTCAGCTAAAGTTAATTCTCTTACAGCTGATTTTTGAGATTTATTAAAGTATTTACTAACTAAGTCTCCGTAATCTTCTAATTCTTCTTCACTAAAAGTAGCTTTTAATTCTTCTTTTACTTCAGCAAATGCAGCAGAACGTTCTGCTTTAGAGGTTCCTTTTTTAGCGATAGCATAACATTTGTCGTAAGAAAAGTCATTTATTTTTGTTGCTAATGCTGAATCTTCTCTTTCACCTTCGTATTCTCTTGTTTCTTTTTTACCAAAAGCTTCAGCTAAACGAACTTGAGCAGCACATTGAATTTTAATAGATTCGTGTGCAAATTTAATTGCATCTGCCATTTCTTCTTCAGAAATTTCATCCATTTCACCTTCAACCATCATTACAGAATCGGCAGAAGCTCCAATCATCATATCGATGTCAGATTCAGCTAATTGTGCTCTGTTTGGGTTGATTACGAATTCTCCATTAACTCTTGCAACACGTGCTTCAGAAATTGGGCATTCGAAAGGGAAATCAGATAATTGTATCGCTGCAGAAGCTGCTAAACCTGCTAATGCATCTGGCATAACATCTTCGTCATGAGACATTAATTGAATCATCACTTGTACTTCACTATGGTAATCTTTTGGAAATAACGGACGTAAAACACGGTCTACTAAACGCATTGTTAATACTTCTCCATCACTTGGTCTTGCTTCTCTTTTAAAGAATCCTCCAGGATATCTTCCTGCAGCAGCAAATTTTTCTCTATAGTCTACCGTTAAAGGTAAAAAATCAACTGTTCCTGCTTTGTAGCTAGATACTACTGTACATAACAACATTGCTTTACCCATTTGAACAACAACCGAACCGTGGGCTTGTTTTGCTAACTTACCCGTTTCTAAAGAGATGGTTCTTCCATCTCCAAGGTCAATGACCTCTCTAAATACTTTTGGAATCATAAATTTTAATTCTAAATTTTTAAATTGTTTGTTGTTGTGTTGTTGTTTGTTGCAATGGAAAACCAAAATTGTTGTTAAAAATTTTGGAATTTTTATATAAATTTCTGTTTGTTAGTCAGAAATGTATTTTTTTAAAATAAAAAAAGAGGCACGTTTATAGAGCCTCTTTTTGAAAGAAATTATTTTCTAATTCCTAATTCTTTAATAATCGCACGATATCTGTTGATTTCTTTTTTCTTTAAGTAATCTAACAAACTTCTACGCTTACCAACCATTTTTACTAATGAACGCTCTGTGTTAAAATCTTTACGATTTTGCTTTAAGTGCTCAGTTAAGTGGTTAATTCTGTGCGTAAATAATGCAATTTGACCTTCTGCAGAACCAGTATCGTTTGCTCCTTTACCGTGTTTTGTGAAGATGTTTTCTTTTACTTCTTTAGTTAAATACATACCAATATTGTTTAAATGATTTTAATGTACACAATGCTTTTACATTGAAGCAGCAAATGTACAACTATTTTTTAAATTGATATAAATATGATGCAATAAAAAAGCTAGCAAACGCTAGCTTTTTTATTAGGCTCTTATAGGTTGATTTTGAATTAAATCAATATATAAGTTTACTTGTTTTTTTAAGTTTTTACGCTCGTAAATTCCGTCTAAGAAACCATGCTCTAAAACAAATTCAGATCGTTGGAAACCTTCTGGTAATTCTTTACCAGTAGTATCTTTTACTACACGAGGTCCTGCAAAAGCGATTAAAGCATTTGGTTCTGCAATATTAATGTCTCCTAACATGGCAAAAGAAGCTGTTGTTCCTCCTGTAGTAGGATCGGTACATAATGAAATGTACGGAATTTTAGCTTCCGCTAATTGCGCTAATTTAGCAGACGTTTTTACCAATTGCATTAACGATAAAGAGGCTTCCATCATACGAGCTCCTCCTGATTTTGAAATCATTAAAAAAGGAAGTTCATTTTTGATAGAATAATCAATAGCTCTTGCTATTTTTTCACCTACTACACTTCCCATCGATCCACCGATAAAAGCAAAATCCATAGAAGCAATAACGATATCTTTTCCGTTTGATTTTCCTACTGCTGTACGAACAGCATCTTTTAAGCCTGTTTTTTTCTGCGCAGCTTTTAAACGGTCTGGGTACTTTTTAGTATCCTCAAACTTTAAAGGGTCTTTGGCAGTAAGATTTGAGTTTAATTCTTTAAAATCATTGTCATCAAAGAATATATCAAAATATTCATGACTACCAATACGAACATGATATCCGTCTTCAGGACTTACGTATAAGTTCTTTTTTAATTCTTCGGTGTCGATAACCTTTCCGCTAGGTGTTTTATACCATAAGCCTTTAGGTGTATCTTTTTTTTCTTCTGTTGGGGTTTGAATCCCTTTATCTGTACGTTTAAACCAAGCCATAGTTTAGTTTATATTTTGTTGTTTGTTAGTATTTAACTCTTTTGATGTGAGGAAGAGTAGGCTACAAATGTAAATTATTTTTATGAACTTTAGTTTTTAGAATAAAAAAAAGCACCTAGAATATTCTAAGTGCTTTGTTTTAAGTAGTTAAAACCTATAAAGTGTTTACGTTATTTAAATCTTCAAAAGCTTTTTTAAGGCGATTTTTAAAAGTTTGTTCCCCTTCACGTAACCATTTACGAGGATCGTAATATTTTTTATTAGGTTGATCTGCTCCATCTGGATTACCAATTTGACTTGATACATATTCTTTTTTAGTTATCATATAATCACGAATACCTTCAGTAAAAGCATATTGTAAGTCAGTATCAATATTCATTTTAATAACTCCGTAACCAATAGATTCTCTAATTTCTTCTAAAGTAGAACCTGATCCTCCGTGAAAAACAAAATCAATTGTATTATGAGGTACATTGTACTTTTTTGAAATATATTCTTGTGAATCTTTTAAAATAGATGGAGTTAATTTTACGTTTCCTGGTTTGTACACCCCGTGAACGTTACCAAAAGCAGCAGCAATAGTAAATTGATCGCTAACTTTCATTAATTCTTCGTATGCAAAAGCAACTTCTTCAGGTTGTGTATATAATTTAGAAACATCAACATCAGAATTGTCAACACCATCTTCTTCACCTCCAGTAATTCCTAACTCGATTTCTAGTGTCATCCCTATTTTACTCATACGAGCTAAATAAGTTTTACAAATTTCAATATTTTCTTCAATAGGTTCTTCTGATAAGTCTATCATATGAGAACTATAAAGAGATTTCCCGGTTTCTTTATAATGTTGTTCACTTGCGTCTAATAATCCGTCAATCCAAGGTAATAATTTTTTAGCAGCATGATCTGTATGTAAAATCACTGGTACACCATAAGCTTCGGCTAATAAATGAATATGTTTTGCACCTGCAACTGCACCTGCAATTGCTGCTTTTTCATTTTCGTTAGATAAGCCTTTACCAGCATTAAATTGTGCTCCACCATTAGAAAATTGAATAATTACGGGCGAATTTAATTCTTTTGCAGTTTCTAAAACAGCGTTTATTGTATTAGATCCTACAACATTTACGGCAGGTAATGCAAATTTTTTATCTTTTGCTAATTGAAATATTTCCTGAACCTCTTTTCCTGTAGCAACTCCAGCTTTTATCATCCTTAAAAAATTTTAGTTTATCGTTGTTATTGAACAACAAACTTACACTTTTTTTAGTAAAGTAACGATAATTTTTACCGATAACGTTTTAGTTAAAAGGGATAATTAATACCTATATTTAGTACTGAGCTAGAGAGGTTAAAGTTTTGCAACCACCTGTCATTATTACTTAAATATGGTTCGTGAATTTTAAAACCTAAATCTAATCGAGCTATTAAAAATTTAAAATCATATCTAATTCCAAAACCAGCTCCTAAGGCTATATCGGTTATCGATTTTACGCTGTCAAATTTTGCTTTGTCATCAATAAAACTTGAATTAGTAATGTCCCAAATGTTTCCAGCATCAGCAAATAAGGCACCTTTTAAAGAACCAATTACGTTAAAACGATATTCGAAACTGCTTAAAAATTTTAAACTTCCAATATTGTATTCTAATCCAGGTTGTCTGGTTCCAGGACCTAAGTCGTATGTTCTCCAGGCTCTTATGTCATTTGATCCTCCTGCAAAATAACTACGAGAAAAAGGAATGCTTGAGTTATCATAAGTCATAATGGCTCCTAAAAAAGTTCTATGAGCTAAAACAGTATTGTTTCCTAAGTTCCAATATTTTTTATATTCAATATCTGTTTTAAAATATTGAGCTACAGGTATTTTAAAAACGGTTTTTTGACTTCTGTTGTTTGTTTGATCAGATAAAAGTCCCATAATATTTCCTGAATTAGCAACTCTAATTTTAAAAAAAGAAAAAGTTGGGTCTTTAGGACTTTCTTGATTGTTGTAAATAAAACTATAGGCAATTTCAGGGATTAGAAAATCAGAAGTTATTATATTATAACGATTATAAATGTTAAGGTTATTTTGATATTCTATAGGATTTGTGGTGGAAAAAAAAGCATCTTGTCTTACATTTTGGATAAATTGTAAAATGCTAGAAGAATTACTAGGTTTGTTGTCTGGCAATATATATGTAGGGTTAGCAGTAGCTACCTCTTTTAATTTAGCATATTCAGATGAGTATATGTTAAAGTAATTATCAACATTAAAATTTCTTATATATTGTGTGTTAAATAATTCTATCTGAATTGATTTGTTTTTGCTGTAACTCCATTTATAATCTAAGCCAAAAGTAAAGTTTTGATTATCTAAACCAATGTTTTTTTGAACTCCGCCTCCAACAAAAAACTTTGTTTTAGGAAACATTCTTTTAGGAACAAGTTTACTTAATCCAAAGGGAATCATAAAACGAGGCACTTCTAAAGAAAGATCTGTACCAATTTCCCAACCAAATCCGTTATTAGAGTTAAAATACGAACCGAAAGTTGAAAGTTTAAAAATTTCAGCACCTTTAAAAGCATTTCTATTGGTTAAAGAAAATTTTAAAGAAACGTCAAATTCACGAATGTTTGAACGCGATAATTCAGTTTCTAAACCTAAAGTATATTTTTCAATAGGTGTTAAAAATACGTTTGCTTCTAATTCATGATCGTTTAATTCGTTATATCTAATAGAGGTAGATTTAAAATTTTTTAAACCTCTTAAATGTGTTCTAGTTAAATTTCTGGCAATGTCATTATATACATCGTTAGGTTTTATAAATAATGATTGCGATAAATACTTAGGATTGTATTTTAATTTATTATGTGCGTAAAAATTAACTCCTTTATGCAAAACAGAATCTTTATGAATAGAGTCTCTTTTATTATATGTGTAATCGGTGTACACATTTATTTTTTTGATTTTTTGAATTTTAAAAGGAATAATTCTATCAGAAATATTAATGTCAACAGATGTTTTTTGATAATCTTTAAGGGTATCGTTGTCAAAAGAGATGTAGTTTTCGTTAAAATGATACACGCCTTTGTTTCTAAATAACTTAACTAAACGATTTGCTTCTTTTATAAAATTTGCGTCTTTGTATTGCTCGCCAGATTTAAGAAAACTGTTGTGTTTTGATTCTTTATATAAAGCATCTAAAACGGGTGAGCTTATTTTTGTTTGAATTGAATCTAAAAAAGAAGGTTTTCCTTTGGTAACATGATAAGATATGGTGCCTTTTTTATGGTCAATAGTATCTTTTTTAGAAGTTACCTTAGAGCGAAAATACCCTTCTGTTAAAAAATAGGTGTTTAGATTCGTTATTGTTTTTTTCGTTTTATAATCATTTATAACAATAGGCGCTTCGCCACTATTTAAAAACCAACGATTAAAACCGATAAACATTTTAGCGATAGAAATACTTTGTTTTTCAGAAAAATTATTTTTAAAAAAAGAATATGTATTCGGATTCCTTTTTCCCCATTGTGTAGGTGTTTTAGAACCTTTTGGGTTACCTAAATTGTAAAAATGTAAAGACAAAGGTACACCTAATGCTTTTGCGTTAGGTCGTTGCATAAGTAGTTCAGTAATGTTTTGGTTTGAGTTTTTTACACTATCAACATATACAATGTTTTTGGTAAGTAACAACTCGTTTTCTTTTACATATTTAATCGTGTTACACGAACTGAATAAGACTACTAATAAAAAGAAGATAGCAAGTTTTTTCATTAACTTTACGCCTCGTATTTAAATATCAAAAATACTATTTTTTAGTGGTTATAATGTGTTAAAAAAGATTTAATGAGTTTATCTAAAAACAACCTGAAATTAATAACAAGTTTACAGCAAAAAAAGTATAGACAAAAGCATAAATTATTTGTTGCTGAAGGAATAAAAGTTGTAAATGAATTATTAAAATCGTCTGTAAAAACGTCGCATATTTTTACGAGTGACCAAGCGTTTAAAGTTACCGAAAATGTAACCGTAACAGTTATATCAGAAAAAGAATTGCAAAAAATTAGCACATTAAAAAATCCGAATAAAGTTTTAGGATTGTTTGAAATTCCTGATGAAAAAGAAATAAATGAAAACGATTTTATAGTTGCTTTAGATGAAATAAATGATCCGGGTAATTTAGGAACCATTATTCGTTTATGTGATTGGTTTGGTGTTACAGAGCTGGTTTGCTCTAAAAATACGGTAGATTGCTACAATCAAAAAGTTGTACAATCAACTATGGGATCTTTAACTAGAGTAAATATTTCGTATGTAAATTTGCCAGACTTTTTACAAAAAACACAATTACCTGTTTACACTGCAGATATGGATGGAAGCAATGTTTATAAAACAGCTTTACCAGAAAAAGCTGTTTTAATTATGGGGAATGAGGCAAATGGAATTTCAAAAGAAATATCAGCAATTATAAACCACAATTTAACGATTCCTAGGTTTGGAAAAACGCAAGAAACCGAAAGTTTAAATGTTGCTACTGCAACCGCAATTTTATTAAGCGAGTTTAAAAGAGGTTTAGAATAATCCGTTTATTTGTGCATCAATTTTATCAATAATAGATCCTAAATCTTCTTGATTTTTAACAAAATCTAAATTATCAACATCAATAATTAATAAATTTCCTTTAGTGTATTGGCTAATCCAAGCTTCGTAACGTTCATTTAATCTACTTAAATAATCAATACTAATAGAGTTTTCGTATTCTCTACCGCGTTTGTGAATTTGGCCAACTAAGGTTGAAATATCTGCACGTAAATAAATTAATAAATCGGGCGGTGTAACTAAGTTTTCCATCAACTCAAATAACGAAGAATAATTGCTGTAGTCACGATTGGTCATTAAACCCATTGCGTGTAAGTTTGGTGCAAAAATATGAGCATCTTCGTAAATAGTTCGATCTTGAATTATTTTTTTACCCGATTTTCGCAATTCTAAAACCTGACGGAAACGACTGTTTAAAAAGAAAACTTGCAAATTAAAAGACCAACGTTCCATTTCGCCGTAAAAATCATCTAAATATGGATTTTCATCAACAGATTCGTAATGAGGTTCCCAATTATAATGTTTTGCTAATAGTTTAGTTAACGTGGTTTTTCCTGCGCCAATATTTCCGGCAATAGCTACATGCATAGTTTTTAGAATTTCAAGATGGTAAAATTACATAAAAAATAGGAGTTGAAAAGATTTTAGCACATCAATTTATAACCGTAACCTCTAATGTTAATAATTTGAATGGCTTCGTCTTTTTTTAATTTCTTTCGTAATTTAGAAATAAAAACATCCATACTACGTGCGTTAAAAAAATCGTCGTTTCCCCAAAGTTTTTTAAGAATAAATGACCTGTCTAATATTTCGTTTTTTTGTTGAAAAAGATGAAATAGTAATTCAGACTCACGATGTGTAAGTAACTCTGTTTTATTTTGATATTGAAGTGTTTGTTTTTGATGATTAAAAATAAAATCGCCAATATTTATTTGTTTTACTTCTTTTTTTATTTCCACTCTATTTAACAACGAATGAATTCGAACAATTAATTCTTCCATCGAAAAAGGTTTTTTTAAATAATCGTTACCTCCATGTTCAAAACCGTCTAAAACATCTTTGGTTTGCGATTTTGCAGTTAAAAATATAATAGGAGTTTGTGCATCTTTTTGTCTAATTTCTTTCGCTAAAGTAAATCCATCTTTTTTAGGCATCATTACATCTAACACTAAAATATCTGGTTGTTCTTTTTCGTATAGTTTAGCTGCAATCTCTCCGTTTTCAGCATGAAAAACCTCAAAGTTTCTTGTTTCTAAACTTTCTTTTACAATTTGCCCTAAACTAGGTTCGTCTTCGGCTAATACGATTTTAATTTTCTTAGTCATTAGGTAAATTTATTTTAAAAATAGTTCTTTTAGGTGCAGAGTTTAAAGTAATGGTTCCTTCGTGTTTTTCAATGATTGTTTTTGTGTAATACAGCCCAATTCCAAAGCCTTTTACATCGTGTGTGTTTCCTTTTGGAACTCTATAAAACTTATCAAATATTTTTTCTTGTTGATGTTTTTCTATGCCTTTTCCGTTATCAGCAATACTAATTTCAATGGTGTTTAAAAAGGAGTTTATGTTAATTTCAATAGTGTTTCCACCATATTTTATAGCATTGTCTATTAAGTTAGAAATGGCATTTTCGAAATGAAAAACATCAATATTGTAAATTATTTCAGGCTTGTTGGTTGAAAATACAATAGACTTATTAGTACCAGTAAGTTGGTGTTTGTTTACGATTTTATCAATCAAATCAGTAATATCAATTGTTTCTTTTTTTAATAAAAGTTGTTCGCTATCTAAAGTGGCAGTTTCCAGTAATTTTTCGACCATTTGATGTAGTTTTTTTAATTGACCTGATGATATTGAAAGATACTTTTTTGTTTTTTCTTTATCATCAATCATATTAAAGTTATAAATAGCTTCTATTGCTGTAGAAATTGTGGTGATTGGTGTTTTAAATTCGTGTGTAATATTGCTGATTAAATCATTTTTTATTTCGGCTAATTCTTTTTGTTGATTGATGATTTTTAATAAATAAAATAAGCTAAAAATAACAGATAACAATAGTAAAAGTGATAGTAAAATTCCGGTAGAACTTCTTTTTAAAGCTTCGTAAGTTGGATTTGAATATTGTAGTTTTATTTTTTCATTGTCTTTTAAAAATGAAGTTTGAGCATCGGTTTCTAGAATAAAATTGTTTAATTTTTTATTTTTCACTTTATTAAAAAGGGTATCTGATTTAAAATGCTCTAAATTAAAATCAGACTGTATGTTTTTGCCTTTTAGTCTATTATAAACTAACGAATCTAGTTTTTTAATATCAATAGTATCTGACTGAATAGAGATAAAAATAGTTTCTAAATTTTTCAATACTTTTAAACTGTCTGTAGCTTTTTTTCCTGTAAAAACAGTTGTTTTATGTTTTTCACTGTTTTTATCTGATTCATGAAAATCTTTACGAATGGTAATCAATGACTTATTTGTATCGAAGTCTTCTTTAATTCTCATACTATTAATAAAAACCGAATCAATACTTTTTAATTCAGATGAGTTATTACTACTAAAACTGATGCTATTTATTTTAAAATCAATAGAGTCTTTAGTCTTAATATCTTTTTTTACTGTATCTTTCTTTTTATTTAATCCCGAAAAAATACTTTTAAAAACATTTCTATCGGTGTTAGAATCTGAATCTTTTCCTTTAACAACAGCATAAAACTTATCTTTAGATAAATCAGTAAAATAACTATTTACAGCATCATTTAAACTTTGCTGAATTTCGTTAATTATTCGTTGTTTATTTTGCTCGTAGTTTTTATAATTCCAATAAAATTGAATGCTAATTGTGGCAACAATAGTTAGCATTATAAAATATAAAATCCGTGTGTATTTTTTAGCATTCATAGGTCAAAGATACAGGTAAAACTGAATATTAAAGTGTCGGTTAACACTCGTTAACACTCGTTAACTATAAACGAACAATTAGAACTTGATATTTGTAACATCAAAAAACAACAATATGAAAAACATAATTATAATTTTATTTTTACTCACGGCTAACCTTATTTTAGCTCAAGAAGATGTTACTTCAGCTAAATTTACCGAAAGTAATATTACATCATTAGTTTATACAGTTGGCGCTGTAGAGGAGTTAAATGAAATAAACTGGAATGATATTAAAGGGATATTCGATGAAAATACAAATAAAAACGAAATTATTGTTCTAGGCTTTAAAGTAAAAAACGCCACAAAAAATGACACTTCTAAATTTAAACACAGCTTTCAAGTAGAAGGTAAACTTGAAGACATAGACGGAACTATAAAAATCACAAAAAAAGTAATTAAACTATTACAAAAAATATAAAAATGAGAAAAGCAATAACTATAATCGTATTATTTTTAAGTGTAACCATGTTTGCACAAAGCTTTCAAGGAAAAGCAACGTATAAAACACATCAGAAATTTGATTTTAAGATGGACGAGAAAAAATCTGGAGTAAATTCTGAAATGCAAAAGCAGTTAAAAGCGCAGTTGATGAAACAATTTCAGAAAACATATACTTTAGATTTTGATAAATCAACATCAACATATAAACAAAATGAGGAATTGTCTTCTCCACAAGCTCAAAATGGAGTAACGATTCAAATTATGGGAAGTGGTGGAGGAACTGATGTTTTGTATAAAAACATTAATGAAAAAAGTTTTATTGATAAAACAGAAATCAGCGGAAAACGTTTTTTAATAAATGATAAGTTAGAAGATTTTGATTGGGAAATGACCAGCGAAACTAAAAAAATTGGGAACTATACTTGTTATAAAGCAACAAAAACACGTGAAGAAACACGTACTTCTTTTTCGATGACAGATGGCGAGAAGGAAGAAAATAAAAAAACGGTAACAGTTGAAACTACAGCTTGGTACACACCGCAAATACCAGTTAGTAATGGTCCTGGTAAATTTTGGGGATTACCTGGTTTAATTTTAGAAATTCAAGATGGTAAAAGAACTATTGTATGTACCGAAATTGTATTAAATCCATCTGAAAAAATAAAAATTAAAGAGCCATCAAAAGGAAAAAAAGTGTCACAGAAAAAGTTTGATGAAATTATGGATAAACATTCTAAAGAAATGATGGAGCGTTTTAAAAATAAGCGAAAAAGTAAAGATGGTAGTTCGTTTAGTATAGAAATACAAGGATAATTTTTAGGTAAGATTAAACCTTTATGCTTTTGCATAGTCTAACACTTAATATGAATTAAGAGTTTAAAACTATATCTCAAAAAAAATGAAAAATCTTACAATCATCTTCTTTTTATGTATGTCTGTTGCGTCTTTTTCGCAGGCCAACTTTCAAGGAAAAGCCGTTTATCAATCAAAAACTACCATGAGTACTGATTTTGGAGGTAGACAAATGTCTGAAGAACGAAAAAAACAAATTATGCAACGTATGAAAAGTATGTTAGAAAAAACATTTGTTTTAAGTTTTACCAGAGAAGAATCTGTTTATAAAGAGCAAGCAAAACTAGCAGCACCTACAGCAGGTGGAGGTAGAGGTTCTCGTTTTGGAGGTTTTACTGGTGGCGGTACAAAATATAAAAATGTAAAAGAAGGTGCGTTGTTAGAATCGACAGAGTTTTTTGGTAAAAAGTTTTTAATTACTGAAGCGGCTGAAAAACCAAATTGGGAGCTAGGGAGTGAAACCAAACAAATAGGTAACTATACTTGTTTTAAAGCAACTTTAGTGAAGAAAAACAACGATTTTAACTGGAGAAGTATGAGGGGGCGAAGAGGAAACGAATCTAAAAAAGATACGACAAAAGTTAAAAAAGAATTACCAAAAGAAACAATTGTAACGGCTTGGTACACGCCACAAATTCCGGTAAGTAATGGTCCTGGAAATTATTGGGGATTACCTGGTTTAATTTTAGAAATTAACGAAGGTAGAACGACTATTTTATGTTCAGAAATCACCATGAATCCATCAGAAAAAATAGAAATTAAAAAGCCAGAAAAAGGGAAGCAAGTTACGAGAAAAGAATATGCCGAAATGATGAAAAAGAAAATGGAAGAAATGAGAGAGCGTTTTAGAGGCGGTAGAAGAGGTGGTGGCCGCGGAAGATTCTAATAAAAAACAAAAAAAAATCAAACACATGAAAAAAATATTATTTGTAGCCTTGTTTTTGGCTGCATGGGTAACTAATGCTCAAATTACGCTTAGAGGAGTTGTAAAAGATAGTATTGGTAATCCGTTAGAAATGGCAAATGCAATTGCAATAAATACGGCAACTAAAAAATTAGAATCTTATGGTTTTACTGATGCAAACGGAAACTATAAGTTAAACCTTGCTAAAAATTCAGCTTATAGCATTAAAGTGAGTTATATCGGTTTTAAAACGATTGATGTTACCGTAAAAACAACTGATGAAAACCTTGTTAAAGATATTAGTTTAAAAGGCGATGATAATTTAGATGAAGTAAATATTACTTACAAAATGCCTGTAACTGTAAAGGGTGATACGATTGTTTATAATGCAGATAGTTTTAAAAACGGAACCGAAAAAAAATTAGGCGATGTACTTGATAAGCTACCAGGTGTTGAGGTAAATGATGATGGAGAAATAGAAGTTGAAGGGAAAACTGTTAAAAAAATAATGGTTGAAGGAAAAGATTTTTTTGATGGCGATTCTAAAATTGCAACCAAAAATATTCCTGCTGATGCGATTGATAAGATTGAGGTTTTAAAAAACCATAGTGAAGTTAGTCAAATGAGTAGTGTTACTGACAATGAAGACAATGTTGTTATTAATATAAAATTAAAAGAAGGTAAAAAGAATTTTTGGTTTGGAGAGGTTTCTGCAGGAGTAAGTGTAGCGATGGAAGATAGCAAGTACTTAGCACATCCGAAGTTATTTTATTACAGCCCAAAATACAGTGTAAATATTATAACCGACGTAAATGATATTGGTGAAGTGCCTTTTACCATGAGAGATTATTTTAAATTTACTGGTGGTTTTAGGTCTTTTGGCGCAAACAACGGAACTAATTTTGATGTAGGTTCTAGCGATATTAGTTTTTTAACCTTAAAAAATAATAGAGCAAAAGCAATAGCTTCTAAATTTGGAGCGTTAAATTTTAGTTATTCCCCTAAAAAAACATGGGATCTTAGTGGTTTTGCAATCTATTCTGGTAACGAAACAGATATGGAAGAAGCTACAAGTCGAATTTATTCAAACGCAGGTGTTGATAAAAATAATTTACCAGCTTTTGATGCTACGAATCCAGCTTCTGTAAAATATATTGATACAGAAAATACTCAAAATACCACGAATCAAACAAGTGATTTAGGATTGTTTAAAATAAGTTCGAGCTATAAACCAAATAGCGATAATCAGTTTGATTATGACATTTTTGCTAAAATTTCTAAACAAAAACAGTTGCAAAATACACTTTCGTCAAGAACGTATTTAAATGCAAACGACGAGTTGGTACCTATTAATCAAATATCAGAACAAAGTCCATTTTCAATCAATCAAAACCTAAATTATTATTATACATTAAACGAACGAAATATTTTTTCTTTTGAAGGACAACATTTATGGCAAGACGAAGATCCGTTTTATAATGCAGCGCTAGAAAAGTTATCATTTGCGAATATTATTGGGGCAGATGCAACTGCAAATCCGTTTAATATTGGTCAAAATAAAAGAATTAAAACAAATAAGTTAGATGCGAAGTTAGATTACTTTTTTGTGATAAATCCTAAAAGTAACTTAAATGTAACTTTGGCAACAACGCAAAGTAATCAGCAATTTAATTCTGATATTTTTGAAATTTTAAGTGGAAATAAAACAACAATTAACCAAATTGCGAGTAAAAATGATGTAGATTTTACATTTAGCGATATTTACGCAGGTTTACATTATAAATTTATTACAGGAATTTTTACTTTCAATCAAGGTTTTACATTGCATAATTATGTGTCTAAAAACACACAATTAGGATCGGAAGTTAAAAATAGCTTTACCAAATTATTGCCAGATGCTTCGATAAAAATTAGTTTAAAAAAATCAGAAAATATTCGCTTAAATTATTCGATGCAAACAAGTTTTACAGATGTAAATCAGTTGGCAGAAGGATATGTTTTTAACAACTATAACAGTTTATATTCTGGTAATAGAGAGTTAGAAAACTCATTATATCACAATGTAAGTTTAAACTATTTTAGTTTTAATATGTTTAACTATACCAATGTTTTTGGTTCTATAAATTATAGTAAACGTGCAGATGTAATAAAAAGTAATACCGAATTTATTGATGTAAATAGTGTGCGAACTTCAGTTAATTCTGCTTTTGCAGACGAAACACTTTCGGCAAGAGCTAACTTTCAGAAAAGTTTTAGAAAATTTAAGGTTCGTTTAGGTGGTAATGTATCGCAATCTAAATCGAATAGTTTAATTACAAATCGTCAAACAAATGTAACTTCAAATCGATTAACAAAAACATTTTCGCAATCGTATAATTCTAAATTAAGTACAAATTTTAGAGACATGCCTAATTTTGATGTAGGTTATAATGTGTCAATTAATAAGTCAGACATTGGTGGGGCGATTAATAAATTTGCGACGCATAGTCCGTATTTTAATTTTGATGCGATGTTTTTAAAAGAATTTATCTTTACATCTCGATATACTTATAACAAAGTAGTTAATGGAGGAGAAACAATTGATGAATATGGTTTTTTAAGAGCAGATTTAACGTATCAGAAGAAAGATAGTAAATGGGAATATAAATTAAGTGCAACTAATTTATTAAACTCTACAGGATTAAATCAAAATAGTAGTAATGATATTTATGTAAGTAATTCATCTTATGTAATTCAGCCACGAATAGCAATGTTTACAGTAAAATATAACTTGTAATTTATTCTGGTTTTGTAATAAAAAAAAGCGAGCTTTATAAGGCTCGCTTTTTTTATTTTATGGTATTGTTGAAGTTTATTTAATAATAATTTTCTTCGTTTTAGTAGCTCCGTCATTTTCAATTTGAAGTAAATAAGTACCGCTACTCATAGTTTTAAACTGTATTTTTTTGTTAAATTGACTAGAAATTGTAGAAAATTCTTGTGTTTCTAATAAATGCCCATTCATGTCAAATAACCGAATAATCGTTAAGTCTTTAACTTTAACTTTAAAACTAACGGTTAGTTTTTCGTTTGAAGATAAAGGAACAGGACTTAAAACGATATCTTTAAATAAGGTTTTATAAGTAGCAAAACTTTCTTCAATATTAATGGTGTAATCTTCAACTTCACCATTAAAATTAAGTTCGCAAGAGTTAGGGAATTGAGCTAGTTTTGTAGCAATACGCAAAGTTGTTGCACCTAACAAAGCATCTTCGGGTATTGTTATGGCGCTTGTGTTTGATGTTAAATCATACACTTCGTTAGTGTCATTAAACAAGCAATCTTGATTCCAGTCAATCCAAGCATACGTTTTTACAGTGCTGTTTCCGTCTGTATTAACAGCAAGATTTAAATCGTAAGTTTCTCCTCTAACAACTCCTGTATTTATTGATTTAAAATCAGAATATCCGTTAGTTTTGGTTGAGTTATTATCAATTTCACCAAAATTAACATTGGTAATACTTATTTGCGATGTTGTATTACCAGACGATTTACAAAGATTATCACTAACACTTAAAACAAGATCAATAGATTTTGTAATAGTTGTGGAGGTTGCTGTTAATTTAACGGTGTAATCACCTACAGTAACATTGTTAAGATTTGTAATTGTTAAGGTTATATTTTCATTAGCATTAACTGTTGACGAAGAAAATGTTGCGGTAGCATTATTAGGTAAATCTGTTGCCGTTAAAGTTACATTTTCATTAAAATCGTTAAAAGTAGCGTAATCAATTAAATAACTAAATTCGTTAACAACTTTGTTACAAACAGATCCACCTCCGGTTGTGTTATTTATGGCAAAGTCGGGTGTAATTGTAATCGTATAATCTTCAACCTCACCATTAAAGTCAAGTTCACAAGAGTTCGGATCTCCATCACTTTCTAATTTTGTGCTAACTCTTAAAGTTGTAGTTCCTGTTAAAGCGTTAGCCGGAATTGTAATGTCTAATCCACTTTTACTCGTAGCTCCAGTTGCATTGGTAATTTTACCTAAATCGTATTTTTCGTTATCATCAAACAAACAATTTTGATTCCAATCTATCCATGCAAAAGTTCTAGCAGTATTATTTCCGTCTGAATTAGCATTTGTTGTTAACTGGTAAACATCTCCTTTAACAACTTCGGTAGTTATTGATTTATAATCAGCATAACCAGTAGTTTTTGTTGATGTATTATTGATGTTTCCAAAACTAACAAGTGTTGTGCTAATTTGTGAACTTGTATTTCCTGATGAATTACAAATATTGTCGTTAATATTAAAAGGAATATTGATTGATTTTGTTACCGAAGCAGCTGTAGCGGTAATTACCATAGTATAATCTCCAATATTAGCGTTGTTTAAATTTGAAAGCGTAAAGCTTATTTCTCCACTTGAATTTACTGAAGTTGGATTAAATGTACTTGTTGTATTTGCAGGAGTTCCTGTAACTGAAAAAGTAACATTTTCACTAAAACCTAATAAGGCATTATAATCAAAAGTAAAAACATGCTCATTAATAGCTTGGTTACAAATTGATAAATTTTCTGATGTGTTTGTTAAAGTAAAATCTGGTTGAGGTTCTTCTTCAATCACAACAGTATAGTCTTCTGTTTCTCCCCATTCACTTTTATGATCCGTATCACAAGCCCCATCGCCGTTAGGAGAAGAAGCATCATAATATTCAATAATAACTCGCATTCTGGTTTCTCCTAAAACAGCATCATCAGGTACTTTTATATTTAATGTAGCGGTAGCAACATCAGCAGTTTTGTTACCTAAGTCATATCTTTCTGTAGATTTATCAAATTGATAATCTTGATTCCAATCAATAAAAACATAACAGTGATCTTGGTAGCCATCAGTATTAAAAGTAACACTTATTTGATGTTCTTCTGTTCTTTTAATATTGGTTTTTATGGTTGTAAAATCTTCGTAACCATCTGAAGCATCGTTGCCAGAGTTATTGTTTATTGAGTTAAAAGTAACGTTTGTTATATGGTCTTTACCGCCTGCGTCATCTGTAAATGTAGAGGCGCAATATGATGGTGTTTCTGTTGTAAACTCAAAAACAGCAGAATTACTTCCTTCTCCACAATCGTTTTTAGGTTTTACATACCAAAAATATTTGGTAATTCCTGATAAAGGATTTGAAAGCGTATAAGAATTGGTTGTTGTGTTTTCGTTAACAATAATATCATTAAAATTTACATCAGTAGCAATAACAATATTATAAGAAGTTGTGTTTTGATCTTCAACCCATTCAAACATTGGATTAATACTAATGCCTGTAGCTGTGTTTGTAGGTGCTGTTAAAGATATGTTAGAAAAATTAGTTCCAATAACCTTTAAAGAAGCATTTGTATTTCTAGTAACTGTTGCCGATGAACTTTCAATTGCAATTGTGTAATCTTGTTGGTTAACTCCGTTTAAATTATCAATAGTCATAACAACGTCGCCATTTGAATTGATTGAGGTTGGATTAAAAGTAGCGGTAGCTCCGTTTGGTAAACCGGTAGCAGATAGGTTTACGGTTTCGTTAAATCCATTAATAAAATCAAAACTTAAAGTGTAACTAGCAGAATTACTTCCTGTGTTACAAACAGTTTGTTCAGTAGTTTTATTAGCTACTAAAAAAGTAGGGGCAGTAGAGTTAATTGTAAAATTAGTGGCATTAACATTATAAAAAATATTATCAGCAGCTTCTACAATGATACGAGCTTGTGTTGTTGAGTTATTTGGAATTATAATATCTTCAGAACCATCATTTTCGATGTTTTGTTTTAAGAAAACAGGAAAAGTTACTCCGCCATCAGTAGAAAGTTTAATATTAACCTTGGTACAGTTAATTGGGGCTTGATCCGTACTTCCTTTATTCCAAGTAATTGTTTGTGTAGATCCTATTGGCCAAGTAACGTTTGTGCTAGGTGCGGTAACAATAAAAGCTTCAGCATCGGTAACGTTAATTTTAACATCGTCTCTAGCTGAGTTACCTCCGCTAGAATGATTATCTCTTACAGTAAGTGAAAAATTTAATTCTCTAGCAACAGAAGGTAACACTGTCCACTCATCAGAACTTCCATTAACTACGTTTGTTAAAGTAGGTAAATATCTATTTGGAGAAGTACTTGAACGTAAGGCTCTAAAAGTTGGTCCACTGGTGCTTGTTGCAACAGGTGGCATTACAGCCGTTTCGTTGTCTATTTGTTCCCAATTGTAGGTTAAACTAGCAAGTCCTTCAGCATCTGTAGCGCTACCTTTTAAAACAAAAGGTGTTGATTTAGGAATGCTATAATCACTACCCGCATTTGCAGTAGGAGCAGTGTTGTTGGTATTAGATAAAGCGGCACAGTTACCAGCTCCTTGTATATGCGACCACATTTGAGCAATACTAACTGCATGAAAATGATCGTCACTATTACCTTGTACATTGGGTGAGCAAATACCAGCATATCCCATTATTGTAGATCCACTTCCTGGTTCTACAGCAGTTGAATTTGTTCTATTACAGTCGTTGTTTTGAGTGTGTGTAGCACCAAATTGATGTCCAATTTCATGGGCTACATAATCAATATCATAAGGATCATCGATAGGTTGACCTCTACCAGTTATACCACTAGCTTTGTCTCCTGTAACACAAACCGATCGTACACTAGCTAAACCACCACCACCGGTGCTAAAAGTATGTCCAATATCGTAATTTGCATCGCCAATAATGGCGTCACACTTTTGTTGACTTTCGTCAATTAAACGATTAGAGTCATCATTGGTTAAACCATCTGTATCGGCATCTAAAAATATTAGTTTGTCATTATCGTTAATAATTACCATTTTAACCGCTAAATCTCTTTCATAAACTTCGTTTACACGAGCCATTGTGGTATTCATTGCTGATAAAATTGCTGCTTTTTTTTCAGCTTCTGTTGCCGAATTGGCAATTCCTTGTCTGTTTAAATGAAATTGAGAATACTCACCTGTACAAGCAATTGCAATTCTAAAAGTTCTTAGTTTACCATCATTCGCATTTCTTCTTTGAGTTGAAGGTGTAATTATTTTTTTGGCTGCATCTTCTACCTTACACGTAAAATCATTTTCATCAGCAATTAAATCTTCTTTTTTATAAATAATATACTGTTGTTTGTCTTTTGTGTAAGGATCAATATATATCGTTTTTTCTTTTCCTGAAGATATCAATGCATGGAAGCCATTTACTCCAATACTTATTTTTGCTATTGAAGTAGGATCGTCAATTCCTTGGGCAGAATAGGATTTAATCATAGGAAACTTAGCCGCTAATTTAGGTGCTAAATAAGAAGTTTCTTTTATGATGTACTTTTTAAGTTTTCCTTCAGAATTAGGTAACGTAATTATTTTTTGATCACTTTTTGATTGTAAACTGGTTAAGTGATCTTTAAAAGCATTTAATTTTAAAGAAGTAATCGTGTACTTTTTAGGTGCGTTTTTTCTGTTTAAAACTTTACTCTTTTGATAGGAAGATTCTTTCTTTGCTACTTTGTTCCAAAAATCTTGAGAAAATAAGTTAGTTATAGAAAAAGTGAAAAATATTAGTAGTAAAAAAGAGCTCTTCTTTGTCATAATTATCTAGTTAATTGGGGATTAATAAAACAGTTTGAGGTTAATTTTCCCTACCTTTGGGGACTTGTTTAGAAAACAAATTTATGAATAAAAAAATAAGAGTCAGTGATTTAGGTCGAAAAGATTACAAAGAAACATGGAATTACCAGACCGAACTTTTAGATGAAATTGTAGCTTTAAAGAGAGAAAAAAGAAATAAAGAGGAGGAAATAATAACGCCAAATCATTTTTTATTTGTAGAGCATCCGCATGTATATACATTAGGGAAGTCTGGAGATATTAGTAATTTATTACTAAATGAAGAGAAATTAAAAGAAAAAAAGGCCACTTTTTATAAGATAAATAGAGGAGGAGATATTACGTATCATGGTCCTGGGCAAATTGTTGGATATCCTATTTTAGATTTAGAGAATTTTTTTACGGACATTCATAAATACCTTCGATTGTTAGAAGAAGCAATTATTTTAACAATTGCAGAATATGGATTAAAAGGTGAGCGTAGCGATGGCGAAACAGGAGTTTGGCTCGGGGTAGGAACACCGTTTGCTAGAAAAATTTGCGCTATGGGAATTAGAGCAAGTAGATGGGTAACAATGCATGGTTTTGCTTTAAATGTAAATGCAAACCTTGGCTATTTTGATAATATTATTCCTTGCGGGATTAGAGGTAAAGCAGTAACCTCTATGGAAGTAGAATTAGGTAAAAAAATACCAGAAGAGGAAGTGAAACAAAAAATATTAAAACATTTTAAAGCACTTTTTGAGGTAGAAGAGTTTATTAAAGTATAAAAAAAAGGGTTGACATATGTCAACCCTTTTTTTTATAAAGTTTTAAGCTTATTTCTGCGCTTTTATTTCAAAAGAAATTTCCATTAAATCGTTAATGAATTTATCTTTTAAAGCAGCATCAATTTTTTTAGATTTATAAGTAACTCCAAAATCTGTTCTATCAATACTAAAAACATCACTTTTAAAAGTAGCTACACCTTCATTTTCGGTAATAGTAGCAGGAATTGTAATGCTTTTTGTAGTACCTCTAAGTGTAAAATTACCAGTAACGTTTAATTTTCCTTCTTTTACTTCAGAACCAGAAACAACAAATTTTGCTGTAGGAAATTTAGCTACATCAAAAAAGTCTTCATTTTTTAAATGACCTTCTAATTTTTCTTTACCATTACCAGCTTCTAAATCAGTACAAGAAATAGAATTCATGTCAATTACAAATTCACCAGCTTTTACAACACCGTTTTCAATATCAAAAACACCAGTTGTAATATTAACAACTCCGTTGTGAGAACCTGTAGGTTTGTTTCCTTTCCAAGTAACGATAGATTCAGTAATATTCGCTTTGTAAGAATTAATTACACTCTCTACTTTTTTTACATCTTTAACTTCTTCGTTAGCAGTAACTTTGTTTTTTTCTGATTTACAAGAAACAGCAGTAATTGCGATAAGAGCAATTGCTAAAATTGATTTTTTCATTATGATTGATTTTTAATAATTGATTTTATTTAGAACAAATATAATTTAAAAACGGTTTTAAAGAAGATTATTCTTTAGTTAAAATTTTATTAATAACGTAAGAGCTAGCTTGTAAACCAAAAGCAGCAGGCATGTAACTAATGGTTCCGTAATACGATTTTTTAAAATTAGTGCCGTTTGTAAGCTCTAAACTTTCAGCAATTTGTACTTCTTCAGAGTAAACGGCCGCAATACCTTTGTTTACTTTTCTTAGTTTTAAACGTTTTTTTAGCGCACGAGCCATTTTACAGTTTTTGGTTTTGCTAATATCTTTAACAACAACTTTACTGGCATCAAGTTTTCCGCCAGCTCCCATAGAACTGATTAATTTTACTTTTTTTCGTTTAGCAGCAACAATTAAATTTATTTTAGGTGTAATGCTGTCAATACAATCCATCACGTAATCGTATTCTTTATTTACAACTTCAAAAGCTCTTTCGGGTGATAAAAATTCTTCTAATGTTTTTAACTCAATATCCGGATTTATATCTTTAATTCTATCGGCAATAACACTAACTTTCGATTTTCCAACAGTACTATTTAAAGCTGGCAATTGCCTGTTTTTATTTGTTTCGTCAAAAGCATCACCATCAATAATTGTCATTTTTCCAACACCAGCTCTTGCAATAAATTCTGCTGCAAAAGAACCAACACCACCTAAACCTACAATTAAAATATTAGCCTTTTTAAGTTTTTCAATTCCTTCTTTTTTAACTAATAATTCTGTTCTTTCTAACCAACTCATTTTATGAATGTATTTTTAAAATTTTGATATATAGTTTCTTTAATTTTTGCTATTTCTATACTTTTTATCGCAGCTGCTTTTTGGTAAATTGTATTGATATTAATTTCTGCGTTATCGGTTTCTAAAAAGATTTTATCTAAAGAAATAGTTTTAAAAACTTCTTGTAATTTAATAGAAGTTAATAATGATTTTCCGAAGGATAAAAAACAACCCTTTTTTATAAGAGAGGCAGCAACTTGACTATTTTTATTAAAACCATGAATAACCCAAGGTTGTTTTGGTTTTAAGGCTGTTTTTAGTTGTAAAATTTCTTGAAATGATTTTACACAATGAATAATTAATGGTTTTTGATATTTTTCTGAAAGTAGAATGTGTTTTTTAAAAACACTTAACTGCATTTCAAAATTTGTTTTACACAATTTATCTAATCCGCATTCGCCAATAGCAAAACAATTTTTATGGTGTAATTGTTTTGTTATAAAACACAATTCGTTGTCAATATCACTTTCGTTTATGTACCACGGATGAATTCCGATAGAAAAAGGAGTTTCGAAATTTGTAGCATCTGGATACCGATTTAAAATTGATACAGAAGCTGTATTTTTTATAATTTGATGTGTATGAATATTGATGTAATTCATCAAAAAAATTATACTTTATTTTTAGAGTCAATAACAATAGTTACCGGTCCATCGTTTAAAAGTGCTACTTTCATATCGGCACCAAATTTACCTGTTTGTACTTTTTTGCCTAAGTCTTTTTCAAACTGATAAACAAATTCCTCGTACAAAGGAATTGCTATATCAGGTTTTGCAGCTTTAATATAGCTAGGTCTGTTTCCTTTTTTTGTAGCCGCTTGTAAAGTAAATTGACTTACGATAATTGCATCGCCTTTGCTATCAATTAACGATTTATTCATCACATTATCTTCATCATTAAAAATACGAAGATTGTTAATTTTTTTAGACAACCATTCAATATCTTCTTTCGTGTCATCGTTTGTAATACCAATTAAAACAAGCATTCCGTTTTTAATATCGGCAACTTTTTCTTGATCAATTGTAACACTTGCTTCTGAAACTCTTTGAATAACGGCCTTCATTTATTCTTGGTCTTTTTCCCAAACATCTGTTCGGTAATGTTCTTCTTCGCCTTCTAAAATTTGCAAATAACTCTTATAACGAGACCACGAAACAGCATCTTCTTCTAAAGCATCTTTTACGGCGCATTTTGGCTCGTTTATATGAATGCAATTATTGAATTTACAGTCTTGTTTTAAGGCAAAAAACTCTGGAAAATAATCTCCTAATTCTTCTTTATCAATATCAACAACACCAAATCCTTTAATTCCTGGTGTGTCAATTATTCTTGCATCTTGCTGATTTTTTAAATTCAGATCAAACATTTCGGCAAAAGTAGTGGTATGTTTTCCTTGATTGTGTTGGTCGGAAATTTCTTTTGTTTTTAAGTTTAAATTCGCATCAATAGCATTTACTAAAGTTGTTTTTCCAACTCCTGAATGCCCTACAAACATTGATGTTTTGTTAAGCATTATTTCTTTTACACGATCAATATTGGTGTTTTCTTTAGCTGATACTTCTATGCATCTATAACCAATGGCTTCATAAATATCTTTTAAATATAAAATTTCGGCACGTTGTTCTAATTCGTACGAGTCAATTTTATTAAAAACCAAAATAGTGTCAATTCGGTAAGCTCTTGTTGATACTAAAAAACGATCTATAAAAGTGGTAAAAGTAGGCGGATTATTAATGGTGATTAATAAAAAAACCTGATCTATATTTGCAGCAATAATATGCGTTTGCTTAGATAGATTTACAGATTTACGAACAATAAAGTTTTCTCGTTCATGAATATTGATAATCACACCGGTTTCTTCGTTGTTTTTAGTTTCAAGATCAAAATCTACCTTGTCGCCAACAGCAATCGGATTGGTGCTTTTAATACCTTTTAAGCGAAATTTTCCTTTAATACGGCATTTGTATAAACCATTTTCAGACTTTACCCAATACCAACTTCCTGTAGATTTATATACCGTTCCTGTCATGTTGCAAAGATGAGAAATTTTTAAAAAACAATTCCCGCTTTTGCGGGAATTAGAATTTTGTTTATCCTTTAATAATTTTTTCTTGATGATTGATAGATTCTTGGTGAATTGCTTTAAACATTTTTAAAACAAATTCTTCACTTAAACCTCTACTTTCTCCTTCTAAAATCATTTTGCCTAAAATTTCATTCCAACGTCTTGATTGTAAAACTGCCACGTTTTTATCTTTCTTTAAAAAACCTATTTTATCAGCCACTTTCATTCTTTTACCCATCATTTCAATAAGTTGTTCGTCAACTATATTTATTTGAGCTCTTAAATTTTCTAAAGGCTCACGGTAAGTAGAGTCTGTTTCTGTCGCTTTTCTAATTCTTAAATCTTCCGTTATTTTTACCAAAGCATCTGGCGTAACTTGTTGTGCTGCGTCACTCCAAGCATTGTCAGGATCAAAATGCGTTTCAATCATCAATCCGTCAAAATTTAAATCTAAAGCAGTTTGAGAAACATCAAAAATCATCTCTCTATTTCCTGTAATATGCGACGGATCGCAAATTAAAGGTAAGTCAGGAAATCTGTTTTGAAACTCAATAGCCAATTGCCATTCAGGAATGTTTCTGTATTTTGATTTTTCGTAAGTAGAAAAACCTCTGTGAATTGCTCCTAAATTTTTAATTCCTGCAGTATATAATCTTTCAATTCCTCCTAGCCATAATGCTAAATCAGGATTTACAGGGTTTTTAACCAGTACAATTTTATCGGTTCCTTGTAAAGCATCGGCAATTTCTTGCATAATAAATGGCGATACTGTAGATCGTGCTCCAATCCATAATAAATCAACATCATGCTCTAAAGCTAATTTTACATGCGCAGCATTTGCTACCTCTGTACAGGTTTTCATACCTGTTTCTTCTTTTACTTTTTGCAACCACTTTAAACCTAAAGCTCCAACACCTTCAAAATTACCAGGTCTGGTTCTTGGTTTCCAAATTCCTGCACGAAAATAATTAGTATCCGTATTTTTTAATTGGTGTGCAATTTTTAAAACCTGTTCTTCGGTTTCAGCACTACAAGGTCCTGCTATTACTAATGGATGTGACAATTTCATGTCGTTTAACCATGTTCTTAATTCTTTAGTGTTTTCCATTTTAATAATTATTAGTGCTGTTTTTAGTGTTTTTAATTAAATGTAATTGTTTAAAAAGCTTTAAAATTACAGCTGTTTTTGGTTTTATTTTATACCGTTTAGTATGTTTTTTATATGATTTGTGTTTTCCATTTCATGATGAATTTTAGTAAAATCATCCTGTAACATTAATTCTTTAAATTGTTGTAAATTAGTAATGTATTCATCTAAAGTTTCAATAACATTATTTTTGTTTTGTTTAAAAATAGGCGCCCACATTGCTGGCGAACTTTTGGCTAAACGTACTGTTGAAGCAAAACCTGAGCCAGCCATATCAAAAATATCGCGTTCATTTTTTTCTTTTTCAATAACCGTTTTTCCTAGCATAAAAGAACTGATGTGTGATAAGTGCGATACATATGCAATGTGTTTATCGTGCGATTTAGCATCCATATAACGAATTCGCATTCCTAGTTTTGCAAATATTTCTAAAGCCTTTTCTTGTAGTTTAAAAGCTGTTTTTTCTACTTCACAAATAATGTTTGTTTTTTGTTTAAATAAACCTTCATGTGCGGCTGTTGGTCCAGAAAATTCGGTTCCTGCAATAGGGTGTGTTGCTAAAAAATTTCTTCGCTTCGGATGATTTTTAATAGCGTTACAAATGTTTTCTTTTGTCGATCCAGCATCAATCACTAAGCAAGTGTCAGAAATTAAATCTAATACTTTTGGTAATATTTTTATTTGTACATCAACAGGAATAGAAAGAATAACAATACTTGCTTTTTCTAGTTCGTTAAATGTAGCTTTTTGATGTATTACACCAATTTCTAACGCTTTTTCTAAATGATTTTCGCTGGTGTCAATCCCGTAAACAACGGCTTTGTTATATTCTCTTTGAATATCTAAAGCCATGCTTCCGCCAATTAAACCAACACCGATTATAAATACGTTCATTTCTTATTTTTTTGTCTAATTTTTTTGATGTGATTCTGAAAATAAATTCAGATTCATAATTTAAATTCGACTGATTGCTTCTTTAATTGTTTCTTTAGATACGCATAACGAAAATCGGATGTATCCTTCTCCTTGAGAGCCAAAAATGGTTCCGGGAGCAATAAAAATATCATTTTCGTATAAAACTTTATCTGTAATTTCTTCGGATGATTTTCCTTCCGGAATTTTAGCCCACACAAATAATCCTGTTGAGTTTTTAGTATAAGTACAATTTAGTTTGTCTGCAAGTTGAAAAACTAGATTTCTGCGTTCCTCATAAATTTTATTTTGTGCTAAAAACCAATTGTCAGACAAGTGTAAGGCTTCAATGGCACCTTTTTGAATTCCGTAAAACATACCAGAATCCATATTGCTTTTTACTTTTAAAACTTGATTAATATAAGTGGGATTTCCTAAAACCATACCTACACGCCAACCCGCCATGTTAAAAGTTTTACTTAGTGAATTTAGTTCTAAAGCAACCTCTTTTGCATCTTCTGTTTCTAAAATACTTATAGGATTATCATTTAAAATAAAGCTATATGGATTGTCGTTTACAATTAAAATATGATGTTTTTTACCAAAAGAAACTAGTTTTTTAAAAGTTTCTTTTAACGCATTAGTCCCAGTTGGCATGTGCGGATAATTTACCCACATAATTTTTACATCAGTTAAATCTAATTTTTCTAATTCATCAAAATTAGGTTGCCAATGATGACTTTCATCTAAATTGTAAAAAAGAGGAGTTGCCCCAACTAATTTTGTAACCGAAGTGTAAGTTGGGTATCCTGGATTTGGAATTAAAACCTTATCGCCTTCATTTAAAAAGGCCATAGAAATATGCATAATTCCTTCTTTACTTCCCATTAAAGGTAGTATTTCGTTATCTGGATTTACGGCAACTTTAAATTTTTGCTGATAAAATTTAGAAATAGCATTTCTTAACTCAGGCAAACCTTGGTAACTTTGGTATTTATGGGCAGTTACATCGTTAAAACTTTGTTGAATCGCATTGATAACATTGGTTGGAGGTAACAAATCTGGGCTACCAATACCTATGTTTATAATAGCTTTTCCGTTTGCATTTAATTCTCTTACTTCTCGTAATTTTTTAGAGAAGTAGTATTCCTGTACGGTTGCTAATCTATTTGCAGGTTTTATCATTTTCTTCCGTTTTTGTAAGCTCCTAATACTTTAAATTCTTCGGCCATTATTTTTACTATAGCTATTGCTTTTTCGTAGTTTTTGTATTCATTAAAAGTAACATCAACAAAGAATGAATATTTCCAAGGTGCTTCTATTACTGGCAATGATTGTATTTTGGTTAAATTCATTTTACAATCACTTAAAACATTAAGTATGGTAGCTAAACTGCCTCTTTTATGATCTAATTCAAATTTTAAAGAAGCTTTATTTATTTGGTCAATTCCGTTATTGGGTTTGTTGGTTTGTACAATTACAAATCGTGTTGCATTATCTTTCATGGTTTGAATGTCGTCTTCAATAACATTTAAATTAAAGATTTCTGCGGCAATTTTTGGCGCAATGGCAGCAATTCCTTTTAAATTGTTTTTAGCAATTCTTTTTGCAACTTCAGCAGTATCAACATCTTCTACTAATTTTATATGCGGATGTTTTTTAAAAAACTCTTTGCATTGCAATAAAGCCATTGGGTGTGAACAAACTTCTTTAATGTCTTCAATTTTTTGATTAGGGAGCGCCATTAAATGGTGATGGATGTTTAAATATTGCTCGCCAACTATGTGTAAATTGTTTTTATCAATTAGTGCGTAGTTGGGAATTATAGATCCAGCAATTGTGTTTTCTAAGGCCATAATACCAATGCCAGCATTTTTATTAAGTAGGTTGTCTACCAAAAAATCAAAAGACATGCACTCTTTTAATTGTATGGTATTACCGTAAAAATCGCGAGCTACTTTATGGTGATTAGAACCTTCTGCTCCTTGAATTGCTATAATTTGTTTCATTTTTAATCAAAAAAAAAGCCTCGATACATCGAGACTTTATAATTTATATTTGTTAGTTAACAATATGGTACAAAGTCTCAGCTCTTATTAAAAAAATAAAAGTAAAAATAGAAACCTTGCCAAATGTTTTGTAATGTCATTGTATTTGTTCTTGTTGTACGAGACAAATCTAGAAATTAAATTGTCATAAACAAATTTAATTTACTTAAAAAGTAAAATCTTTAGATAGACATACTTTTAAAATCTACTAACAACGTAAGTGAAGCTATATAAAACAAAAAAAGCTTCTCAAATAAATGAGAAGCTTTTCGCGGTCTGGACGGGACTCGAACCCGCGACCCCCTGCGTGACAGGCAGGTATTCTAACCAGCTGAACTACCAGACCGTTGCTTGTAGCAATAATTTGTTTACTTAGAGAAATTTGCGGTCTGGACGGGACTCGAACCCGCGACCCCCTGCGTGACAGGCAGGTATTCTAACCAGCTGAACTACCAGACCGTTGCTCTAAGCGGATGCAAATATATAACCTTTTTTTAAATAAAAAAGATATTAATTGTATTTTTTTTGTCTGCTGATAAGATATGCGGTAAGTATTTTGTCGTAACCTTCATTTATATCAACAGCTATGTAATCTATCTTGTATTGTAAGCATTTGTTTTTTAGGTTATTGAAAAAAGAGTTGCTTAGTTTTGTGTATTCTTTTTGAATGTTTTCGGCATGTAAATTTATTTCTTCTCCAGTTTCGACATCTACAAATTTTTTAGGACTGTTATCAAAATCAAAAGAAAGCTCTGTTTTTTTATCATAAGTATGAAATAAAATAACTTCGTGCTTGTTAAATTTTAAGTGTCTTAATGCGTCAAAAAGTGCTGCTTCGTTTTTTGTTGTTTGAAACATATCCGTAAATAAGAAGATTAACGAGCGGCGATGAATGTTTTCGGCTATTTCGTGTAAATATTGATAGGTTTCTGTAGCTGATTTAGAGTTTGCAGTAAATAAGCTTTCTAGCTGATTTAATAACATTTTACGATGACGTTCACTTCCTTTTTCGGGAGCGTAGTATTCGTAAGTATCAGAATAAATACTTAAACCTACAGCATCTCTTTGTTTTTTTAGAATTTCCATCAATGAAGCAGCTGCTATTGCCGAAAAGCCAATTTTATTTAAGTGATTAATTGATTGGTTTTTAATAATAGGGTAATGCATTGATGCTGAATTGTCGATAATTAAATGACAACGTAAATTGGTTTCTTCTTCGTATTTTTTGATGTATAATTTTTCGGTTTTAGCAAATAATTTCCAGTCTATATGGCGTGTGCTTTCTCCTTTATTATACAGTTTGTGTTCTGAAAATTCGACAGAAAAACCATGAAACGGACTTTTATGTATTCCTGTAATAAAGCCTTCAACAACTTGTTTGGCTAATAATTCGAGGTTTTTTATTTCAGAAGAAGTGTTGTTTAAATTAATCATACACTTCGAAAATAAAAAAAGGTTTAGCGTTAGCCAAACCTTTTGTAAGATATATTATGTAGTTACTTTTTTTATAAAGCAGCATCAATTTTATCAGTATATGCTTTTTTAGGAGCTGCACCAACTTGTTTATCTACAACTTCACCGTTTTTAAACACTAAAACAGTAGGAATGTTTCTTACCCCATATTTAGCAGCAAATTCTTGGTTGTTATCTACATCAACTTTACCAACAACTGCTTTTCCTTCATATTCAGTATGAATTTCATCTACAATAGGTCCAACCATTCTACAAGGTCCACACCATGCTGCCCAAAAATCAACTAATACTGGTTTGTCTGATTTTAATACTACTTCTTCGAAGTTTGCATCTGTAATTTCTAATGCCATTTTGTTATGTTTTAATTAAGTTAATGTCTTATTTGTATAGTACAAAAGTAATCAAATATTTTACCAATCCAATTTTACAAAAATTACTTTTTATTATCATAGTATCAATACTTTCTATTTCCTTGTAAGTTTGTTTTTATGTGAGTAAAATTATTGATAACTTTGCAGCATAATTTTTTGAGGAAAAATTTGACTGATTGCAACCTCTTTGAACACAAGTTCATAAATAAAATGCTAAAGCAGTAATAATCTACTCCTTTACGCGACCAAGCAATCCAAGTTTTTTCTTTTAGTTAATTTTTAAAAAGAATTTTTATGTCATATTTATTTACCTCAGAAAGTGTTTCTGAAGGACATCCAGATAAAGTAGCAGATCAAATTTCAGATGCTTTAATAGATAATTTTTTAGCTTTTGATAAAGAATCGAAAGTAGCTTGTGAAACTTTGGTAACTACGGGTCAAGTTGTATTGGCGGGTGAAGTAAAATCTAAAACCTATTTAGATGTTCAAAAAATTGCACGGGATGTAATTAATAAAATAGGATACACCAAAAGCGAGTATATGTTTGATGGTAGTTCTTGTGGAGTTTTTTCTGCAATTCATGAACAATCACCAGATATTAATCAAGGTGTTGTAAGAGCAAATCCAGAAGATCAAGGAGCTGGAGACCAAGGAATGATGTTTGGTTACGCTACTGATGAAACGGAAAACTACATGCCTTTAGCGTTGGAGTTGTCACATCGTTTATTAATTGAGTTAGCCGAGTTACGTAGAGAAAATAAAGATATTACGTATTTACGACCAGATGCTAAATCGCAAGTAACGATTGAATATTCTGACGATAATGTTCCGCAACGAATAGATGCAATTGTTATTTCTACACAACATGATGATTTTGATAAAAATGATGATGTAATGTTAGCGAAAATCAAAAAAGACATTGTTGAGATTTTAATACCTAGAGTAGTTGCTAAATTACCAACGCATATTCAAAAATTATTTACAGATGGTATTACGTATCACATAAATCCAACTGGAGTTTTTGTAATTGGTGGACCACATGGAGATACTGGATTAACAGGACGTAAAATTATTGTTGATACATACGGAGGAAAAGGGGCACACGGTGGTGGCGCGTTTTCAGGAAAAGATCCATCAAAAGTAGATCGTTCTGGAGCTTATGCCACGCGTCATATTGCTAAGAATTTAGTAGCAGCAGGTTTGTGTAAAGAAGTTTTAGTACAAGTATCGTACGCTATTGGTGTTGCAAAACCAACGAGTATTAATGTGGAAACGTATGGAACGGCAACAATTGATAAAACAGACGGAGAAATTAGTAAAATAGTAGAAACTATTTTTGATATGCGTCCGTACTTTATAGAAAAACGTTTAAAACTAAGAACGCCTATTTATTCTGAAACTGCTGCTTACGGGCATATGGGAAGAAAATCAGAAAAGAAAACAGTTACTTTTTCTAACCCAATGGGTGAAACAGTTTCTCAAGAAGTAGAAACTTTTACTTGGGAAAAATTAGATTATGTAGATCAGATAAAAGAAAGTTTCGGATTGTAAGATAATTGGAAATTTAAGATAATAAAAAAAGCCTTGACAATGTCAAGGCTTTTTTTATTATCTTATTTTATTTGAAGAAGAAAAGGCATTCTGGCTTGAATTCCTTTTAACTTTTTCATTTGATTAATGTTATTGTATAATTGGTAATTCTCATCGCCTAAAGCCTCTTTTAAAATATCTTCTTTAGATACTTTTGCAAAAGGAGAAAGATTAAAAGAATCTTTTAATTCGGTATTGTAATTAGGGTAATTGCGTACTTTATAAGTATCAACTTTAGCTAATTCAGCAGCAATTACAATAGCATCATTTAAATTACCTAATTTATCTACCAATCCTTTTTTAATAGCTTCTTTACCAGACCAAACTCTACCTTGTGCCACATCGTTTACTTGCTCAAAAGTCATGTTACGTCCTGCCGCAACACGATTTACAAAAGTAGTATATGTTTGTTCAACACCTTCTTTGGTTACTTCGTAAAACCTCTTATCCATCGGTTCAAAAACACTATAATTAGGGCTGTTGTTTGTGGCTACTTGTTCAGCATTAATTCCTATTTTACCAGCTAATTCGTTAAAGTTAGGAATTGCTCCAAAAACACCAATAGATCCAGTAATAGTTGTTGGTTCTGCAATAATTTTATCAGCATTACAAGCAATATAATAACCACCAGATGCAGCTACGTCTCCCATAGAAACCACTAAAGGTTTTACTTTTTTAGTTAGCTCTAATTCGCGCCAAATAAGCTCAGAAGCCAAGGCGCTACCTCCTGGGGAGTTAACACGTAAAACAATTGCCTTTACGTTTTTATCTTTTCTAGCCTTACGTAATGCTTTGTTTATAATTCCTTGCCCAATAATATTTTCATTTCCTTCGGCATACATTATTTCTCCTTGTGCATAAATAACAGCAATTTTGTTTTTTGCTGTTGAAGAAATATGTCCTTTTCCTGATTTTATATAATCTTGTAAAGAAATTGTGTTTACTTTTTTATCGGTATGTAAAGCTAATTTTTCTTTGTATTCATCTTCGTAAATAATTGCATCAATTAGTTTGTTTTCTTTAGCAATTGTTGCGTTTCTACCATTTGCGTTATCAGCAATTAAATTTAATTGTTGAGTTGTTATATTTCTGCTATCGCTAATTTCTGTTGTAATTTCAGACCAAATAGATTTTAAAAACGAAGTTGTTTGTTCTCTGTTAGCTTCGCTCATTTTATTTGCTAAATAAGGTTCTACAGCACTTTTGTATTTTCCGTGACGAATTACTTCCATTTTTACGCCATATTTATCTTCAAAATCTTTGTAATATAAAATTTCGGTTGATAAACCTTTAAAATCAATAGCACCAACAGGATTTAAAAATACGCTATCGGCAACAGAACTTAAATAATAGTTTTTTTGCGAATACACATCGTTATAGGCGTATACAAATTTTCCGCTTTCTTTAAAGTTTTTAATTTTATTTCTGATGGCTTGCGTTTGCGAAACTCCTGCGTTTACTGCAGTTGTTTTAATGCTAATTCCTTTAATATTAGCATCATTTTTTGCGTTTTCAATAGCGTTAATTATTTTGTTTAAAGCTAATTTTTCATCGGTTAATTCTAAAGCTTCTAAAATAGGATTGTCATCTTTAGGAGCGTAATCTTTTACAGTTGTAGTTAAATCTAACTCTAAAACGGAGTTTGGTTTTACAGTAACTTCTTCTTCAGAGCCAATGACAGAAGCAATAGCGATAAAAAATAAAAAGATTAAAAAAGTGGCGATAAAAAAGCCAAGAATTGAGGCAAGTAAATTTCGTAAAAATTTCATATTATACTGTTAATTTACGACAAATATACAGTTTTACATGAAGCTTAAAGTGTTAACGTAAAACCATTTTATACTTACGTTGTGCAAATTCAAAATAATTAAAAAGTTTATAGTTTACATCATATCCATAATTCGTATGCGGATCGTAATTAATGTTATTTTCGTATATATTACTGTTGTAATAAGCAGCATTATTAACTCTCGAATTCCATACAGGAACATATTGTCTATTCTTGTTTTCTAGGTAAAACTGAGAATGATAGCCTACTGGTTTTGCAATGGTATTTAGGTAATTTGTAAAGCCAATATCAAAAATTATAATTTCATATTCTAAACTATCATTTTTAATAACAACAGGCTCTTCAGTAGTTTTTAAATTATTTTTTAATGATGATGTGCCGCAAGCGTAAATAACACTTGTAAGGATGATAAAAAACGAGAAATACTTTAAAACTTTCATGTCCGTAAAAATTAGTATCTATAAAGTTGCAAAAAATATTTTGTTTTTCATTGATTTTTAACTTGTTTAACAGTAGTTTTCAGTTTTAAAAAGTAAAAATGAAGAAAAGATGTTTTTGGGTAAGTAACGATCCGTTGTATGTTGCGTATCACGACAAAGAATGGGGCGTTCCGGTTTATAATGATAAAGAATTGTTTGAGTTTTTGATTTTAGAAACCTTTCAGGCAGGTTTAAGTTGGATAACTATTTTAAAGAAAAGAGAAAATTTTAGAAAAGCATTTGATAATTTCGATTATAAAAAAATAGCAAATTATAAGGAAGATAAGTTTGATGAATTACTTAAAGATGCAGGTATTATAAGAAATAAATTAAAAATAAAATCGGCAATTTTAAACGCGCAACTTTTTATGGAAATTCAAGAAGAATTTGGTTCTTTTTCGAAATATATATGGAGTTTTGTAAATGAAAAACCAATAAAAAATGTGTTTGCTAAACGAGAAGAGGTCCCGGCTACGACAGTTTTGTCAGATACGATATCAAAAGCGTTAAAAAAACGAGGATTTAAGTTTGTCGGTTCCACCGTAATATATGCTTACATGCAAGCAATAGGTATGGTTAACGATCATACAACCGATTGTTTTAAATACAACGAAATTTAAAAATGGCAAAAAAAATAAAAGATCCAGGTTTTGGTTATAATTCTCAAGAAAAAGTAAGAGGACTTATTAATAAAGACGGTACTTCTAACGTAAAACATGTAAATAAAAGTTTTAATCTAGACGATTTGTACACTTATTTTGTTGAAATGTCTTGGGCTAAGTTTTTTTTACTCGTTTTTTTAGGATATACGATGTTAAATATCTTTTTTGGGTTGTTGTATACATTAATAGGTATCGAGCAAATAACTCCTTCGAAAGGTGATTTTTTAAGCGATTTATTAAACGGATTTTTCTTTAGCTCGCAAACATTAACAACAGTTGGTTATGGCGGTATTGCACCTAAAGGAGTGGCAGCAAACATAATTGCAGCTTTTGAAGCAATGTTGGGTTTACTGTCTTTTTCGTTTATAACAGGGTTGTTATATGGTCGGTTTTCAAAAGCCAAAGCAGCCATCCGCTTTAGCGAAAATTTAATATTACGCGATTTTAAAGAACATAAAGCTTTAATGTTTAGGTTGATGAATAACCGGAAAACCGTAATGATTGAGCCTGAAATTAAAGTTACACTGGTTTTAAATGAAGAGAATAGCGAAGGGAAATATCAAAGAGAATTTTATCAATTAAAACTAGAAAGAGATCAAATAATGTATTTGCCAACTATTTGGACAGTGGTGCATGAAATTGATGAAAAAAGTCCGTTGTTTAAATATTCAAAACAAGAAATTGAAACAATGGATGCTCAGGTGTATATTTTACTAAAATATTACGAAGAATCTTTTGGGCAACATGTATATCAAGCAACATCTTATCGTTTTTCTAATTTAAAAATAGATATGAAATACACGCCTTCTTCTAGTTTTGATGAAGACGGATTTACTATTTTAAATCACGAAAAATTAAGCGAGCTAGAAAAAATGAACTAGCCTTTAATTAAAAACTTTGATAAAAATAATAAGGCAATAACAGTTACAATTCCTATTGCTACATAGGTGGCAGCATTTTTATAATGTTTGGTGTTATTGTTGGCGTCTTTTTTATAGCTATAAATCATTAAAGCGATAAAAGCAACAACAAATAAACTGGCAAAAACAATTCTGCCTGAGGTAAACATTTTAGCAGCGATAAGAGTAAACATAAAATTGTATTTTTAGCAAAGTTAAAGAATGATTTTAGAATGAAGAAAACTAAAACTATATTATTAATAACATAATTTTTTAGATTTAAAATAGCAGTATATAAAATGAAGAATAAGATAAAAGCAGTACACGAATTTCATTCGGCATTTAAGTTAAACATTCAAAACGAGCCAACAGTTACAATTTCTGAAGATAGAAAAAAGTTGCGTTTCGAGTTAATGAAAGAGGAAAATGAAGAGTATTTAGAAGCGGCTAAAAATAACGATTTAGTAGAGGTTGCAGATGCTTTAGGAGACATGTTGTATATTTTATGTGGTACAATTATAGAGCACGGAATGCAGAATAAAATTGAAGAGGTGTTTAATGAAATTCAACGAAGTAATATGAGTAAGTTGGGTGAGGATGGAAAACCAATTTACAGAGAAGATGGTAAGGTTTTAAAAGGACCAAATTATTTTAAACCTAATATAAAAGAAATTTTAAAATAGTATAAACTAAAAAAGTTCCTCATTTAATGAGGAACTTTTTTTAGTTTATAGCGGTAAGGTTTGCTACTTACCAATAATAATTTTTAATTCTGATGTTAATGTTTTTACATTATTCACCATTTTAAGTATAACACCATCTTCGCTTACAATAAGGTGTGTAGGATATTGTTTTACTTTTAGTTTTTTAGACATGTATTTTTTCTGATTTGGTACAGTAACATATTTAAAAGGTTTTGTCTTTAAAAAATCTATTAATTCATTTTTTTCATCAAAAGCTAAACTTACAAACTCAATATTATCATCTTTATATTTATCAACTAAAGCATTTAATTGAGGAAATTCTTCTACACAAACCTTACAAGTAATAAACCAACATTTTAAAACAAGTATTTTACCTTCAGTATCAACTTTATTATGTGATTTACCTTTTAAATCAACAAAATCATAACTAGGAAGTTTTTTCCCTTCCATTTTAAAATATTGATAAGCAATGGTTGCTTTGCTTACAATTGATTTTTTTATTTTTTCGTCAGCATCCTCTTTTAGGTTTACTAAAGAATATTGAGTTTCTCCTTTTTTGTTTTCAGATTTAACAGCAACATAAGCACCAGTACGTAATGAAACTAAAAACACTCTTTTGTCCATTATTGCCTCATTATTATCAACAGGAATAAAGGTAGACATTAAGTCGATGTTGTTTTTGTGATATGTGTTCCAGTTATTATAACTTTCTTGAATATCAGCAATATTTATAGCTTTATCAGTCTTTTTTGTTGTTGGTGCTTCAACCTCGATAGGAGCTTCAGTTTGTTTTTTAGCAACCTTTTTATTAGGTTTTTTTACTTCCTTCTTTATTGCTGTTGGCTCTTCATTTTTTAAGTTACCTTTTAAGTAAGCATTTAATGTAAAAAAAGAGATTGCAAAACCAACAATTATTGATAGTAATGCTAGTATGATACTTTTAATTCCCCCCATATGAATTTTTAAAAATCTGAATTATAAATTACTAAGATAGTTTTTTTTAACGAAACTTAAATTTTAACTCTCCAGTTGTGTTTGTCTTCAGACTTGTTAGATTGTATGTTTACTAGTTTTTCTTTAAATAACGTTGCGTACGAATCGGTAACATCAGGTAGCTCAAAAGTATCTTCTTGATGTTTAAAACCTTTAATAGGATTGATTACCGCAGCGGTACCAGAACCAAAAATTTCTTTTAATTCGCCTGATTTAGCAGCTTCTTTAATTTCGGCAACAGAAACTCTTCTTACTTCTGTATCAATATTATTATCTTTTGCTAATTGAATAATTGATTTTCGGGTAATACCATCTAAAATTCTATCGTTTGTAGGAGTGGTAATTAATTTGTTACCAACTCTAAAAAAGATATTCATGGTACCAGCCTCTTCTAAATATTCGTGGGTACTCGCATCAGTCCAAACTATTTGTTGAAAACCTTGTTCGTTAGCTAAACGAGTTGGGTAAAACTGAGCAGCATAATTTCCAGCGGCTTTGGCAAAACCAACTCCACCATCAGCAGAACGACTAAATTTTTCAGCAAATAAAACTCTAACTTCCCCAGCGTAATATGATTGAGCAGGCGAGCAGATAATAATAAATTTATAAGCTTCGGCAGGCGAAGCTGCAATAGCACCTTCAGTTGCAATAATAAAAGGACGTATGTAAAGAGAATTTCCTTCTCCTTTTTTTATCCAGTCTTTATCAATTGTTAAAAGTTTTTCTAAACCTTCAAAAAATACATCTTTAGCCACAGCTGGCATTGCTAAACGTTCGGCAGATAAGTTTATTCTATCAAAATTATCTTCAGGTCTAAATAAGAAAACATCTTCATTATCATCTTTAAAAGCCTTCATTCCTTCAAAAACAGCTTGTCCGTAATGAAAAACTCTAGCCGAAGGATCAAATAACATCGGTCCGTAAGGTTTTATTGTTGGGTTTTTCCATTCTCCATCAGAAAAATCGCAAACAAACATGTGATCTGTAAAAATGCGACCAAAAGCCAAATTATTAAAATCTACAGTGTCAATTTTTGATTGTGCTACTTGTTGGATATCTATCTTCATAAAATGCTGTTTTTAAGTGTAACAAAGGTACAAAAACTAGCGATATAATGAATTGTTAAAGGCACTCACTTAGTTAATTATATTTATATTTGCTATATGTTAATTTTAAATGTTTGATAATGAAAAGAATAGTGTTTTATTGTTTGGTTTTAAGTGTTTTACTTGTAGGATGTAAAGTAGAAAAGAAAGAAGAAGTAAAAGAAATTGAAAGTTCAAAAATAACGTTTACTTCGTTTGGAGAAAAAATTGAAAGTAACGATGCTTTGTCTGCAAACGAAATGTCTGATAAGTTTAAAGGATTAAAAATAGGAGATACCATAAACGTAAAGTTTGCCTCTACCATAGGTGAAGTTTGTACAAAAAAAGGATGTTGGATGGTTTTGCCAGTAGGTGAAGAAAAAACAATGGTTCGTTTTAAAGATTATGGTTTTTTTATGCCGTTAGATAGTAAAGATAGCGAGGTAATTGTTGCAGGAAAAGCATTTGTAAAAGAAACATCGGTAGATGAATTACGTCATTACGCAGAAGATGCTGGTAAAACAAAAGAAGAAATAGAAAAGATAACGGAGCCTAAAAAAGAGTTTTCATTTTTGGCACACGGAGTATTAATGAAATAATCTTTTTATTATTAAAAGAGAAATAATTATAACGTCAGATGGCTCAACAACAATTCATTTACCAGATTGGAATGAGCAATATCACTCTAAACACGGTGCGATTCAAGAGGCGTATCATGTTTTTATAAAAAGCGGATTTGACCTTACCGTAAAAGAAGAAATTTCGATTCTCGAAATTGGTTTTGGTACTGGTTTAAACTGCTTTATTACTTTTTTAGAAAACAACAAAAAAGTAAATTATGTTGGGGTAGAGGCATATCCTGTTTGTAATGACGAAGTTGTAAAACTAAATTATGTAGCAGCGTTAAAAGCAGAGCATCAACAGGTTGTTTTTAATAATATGCATGCACTTTCTTGGGAGGAGAAGCATCAAATTTCATCAAATTTTTGGTTAACAAAGCGGCAGCAGTTTTTTAAAGATATTGACGATAAACAAGCGTTTGATTTAATTTATTTTGATGCGTTTGGAGCTGAACATCAACCAGAATTATGGACAGAAGATATTTTTAAGCAAATGTTTACTGCATTGCAAGAAAACGGAATTTTAGTTACTTATTCGGCAAAAGGTAGTGTAAGAAGAGCAATGCAAGCGGTTGGTTTTGTAGTTGAAAGATTACCTGGGCCACCAGGAAAAAGAGAAATGCTTAGAGCAATAAAAAAATAAAATAGAATGAAGTTTGAAAGACGATTTGGTAACAGAAAAAAGACAAATCCGAAGAAAGGATTGTATTTAATTGGTGTGTTAATTGTTGTTTTGTATTTGTTTTTTAATGCAGATAAAATAATTGGAAGATTTTTTTAAATGAAACCATTTCAATTTAAAGAGTTTGTTGTTCATCAAGATAAAACAGCAATGAAAATTGGCACTGATGCGGTTTTATTAGGAGCTTGGTGTTCTTTAACGGCGTATCCAGATTCAATTTTAGATATTGGTGCAGGGACTGGAGTTATTTCGTTAATGTTAGCACAACGTAGTGATGCAATGACTGTAGATGCGGTTGAAATTGATGCCAATGCTTACGAGCAAACGGTAGAAAATTTTGAACTATCTGATTGGGGAGACCGACTGTTTTGTTATAATGCTTCTTTTACTGATTTTGCTGATGAAATGGCGGAAGAAGAGGAACAGTATGATGTAATTATTTCAAATCCTCCTTTTTATACAGATAATTTTGAAAGCGAAAATGAAGCCAGAAATAAGGCGCGTTTTACTTCTTCATTATCCTTTGATGAATTGATAAACGGAGTTGCTAAAATTTTATCTGAAAACGGATTATTTTCGGTAATTATACCTTTTAAAGAAGAGGTTAATTTTATTGAATTAGCAAATGCGGCTAATTTGTTTTTAAATAAAGTATGTAGGGTACAAGGAAATGAAAAATCCGAAGTAAAAAGAAGTTTGTTAACCTTTTCTTTTCATCAAAAAGAAATTGAAGAAGAACTTTTGGTGATAGAAAAAGAAAGGCATCAGTATACTGATGCCTATATAAATCTTACCAAAGATTTTTATTTAAAAATGTAACTGCTTTTTTAGTTTTTAATAGAATAATCAAATTCTTCTGCTAAAAATTTATCAGCTATTTCATTAAATGCCTTTGCGCTGTTACGAGGAATTCCGTGATTAGCACCAGGAATAATACATAATTGAGATTTTTGAATGTTGTCAAAAATTTCAACAGCATGTTCATTTTTAATAATATCTCTATCGCCAATAATAATTAAAACAGGTGCTTTAATTTTATTTAACTCAGTATGACTAATACCAGGATAGTTTATTAATAATTTATCTAATTGTAATTCTGTTTTCCAATTTTTAGATTTATCTCCTTTTTTAAGCATTTTTAAAGTTTCAGCATGCATGTCTTTAACTTGTTGAATTGCCCAATCGTTAACAGCGGTAGTATCAAACCTTAAATTAGGTCCCATAGTAACAATTTTGTTAATCGCTACTTTGTTTCTAATTCCCATTTTTAAACCAATAATTCCTCCGTCACTCCAACCAAGAATATTTATAGCATCTAGCTTTAAATGTTTTACTAGTTTTTCTAAATCTTTAGTCATTAAATCATAAGTTAATCGTTTTGTTTTTAACTTCGATTTTCCTTGACCTCTACTATCAGCAACAATTACTCGATATTTATTTTTAAAATAATCAATCTGATATTCCATTGCCTTAATATCTGTACCACAACTGTGAATTATTAACAATGGCTCACCCGTACCATATTCTTCATAATAAATTTTGGTTCCGTTAACTTTTACGTATTTACCAACAGTTTTATTGTTTCCGTATGGAGTTGTAAAATTATCTTGAGCATTGATATTGCTAGATTGAAATATTAAAAGAAATAAAGTAATTGTAAATATTACTGATTTTTTCATGACGATAGTTAATTGTGTTAAAATTTTTAACATTTTTTGAAGCTGCAATATTAATGGTAAATAAGTTAACAGTCAAATTGTTGATGTATTCTTTAGGTTAAGTTTTTCTGGCTGTAATCAAAAAAAAAGAAGCTATCTAAAAAGTGAGTTTTCGTCAACCTGAATTTATTTTAAGCTCTCATATTGATTGATAATCAGTGTGCTGAGATTCTAAAATAAATTAGAAATGACAATTTTAAACGCTTCTTAGATAACTTTTTTAGTTATATTTTTATGAAAACTTATAAACTTTCAGGGTTATAACCTAAATAAGGTACTTTTTTATCAATAAATGTAATTCCGTATTCTTCTAATTCCTTTAAAATTGGTGCATACACTTCTTTCGTTATAGGTAATTGAACTCCTGGAGTGGTAATTTCTTTATTTAAAATTCGTAAAGTAGCCATTGCAACAGGTAATCCCACGGTTTTAGCCATGGCAGTATAGGTTTGGTCATCCCCTTTAATAACCATACTACTTTCTACCTGAAATTTCTCATTGTTTTGCTCATATCCAAATTTATGATGCATTACAATCATATCTTTGTCATCAGCTTTAAGTGTCCATTCTTCAGATAATATTTTTTGCAATATTTGTGCTGGAGTAGCATTTTTTAACTTTACTTTTTTCTTCGGATTAAAAATATCTAATTCTAAAAACTTATCCCACATAACATCATCTTGATCTATTTTTAAGTAAGATCGGAATTTTAGTTCCACAGAGTCTGTAGGCGAATAAGCTAAGAAAAGATTGGTAAAATCACGGTAGCTTAAGTTTTCAGAATCTTCAATAATATAAGAATCATCGGTCATTCCTAATTGCACAAAAATATTCCAAGCTTTAGAAAAACCAACTTTTCTAATTGTTCCTCTATACATGGTTGGTATATTTTCCAATCCATAAATACTGGTGTATTTTAAAGAGTCTCTATTTGCATAGGCCTCAAATTTTCCATGCCCTTCAATATTTAAAAATTCAGTTCTTCTAAAAAGTTTGTGATACGGAATGTATTTGTAAGTGTTTTCTTGAATAAACATTGCGGCACCACCTTGACCGGCTAAAACTACATTCCTAGGATTCCAAGTAAACTTATAATTCCATAAATTTGAATCACTTTCAGGAGCAACCAATCCGCCAGTAAAAGATTCAAACAAAAGCATTTTTCCCTTATCTTCTTTAATGCGATCAATTACTTGCATTGCGCTCATATGGTCAATACCTGGATCTAAACCAATTTCGTTCATAAATACCAGTCCTTTAGATTTAACATCAGCATTTAAAGCTTTCATTTCATCAGAAATATACGAAGCCGTTACCATGTGTTTATTATAGGTAACACAATCTTTTGCTACTTCTATATGAAAGCGAGCAGGAAGCATAGATATAACAATATCGGCGTTTTTAATTGCGTTACTTCTTTGTTGCGCGTTAAAAACATCTAATAAAATCGCCGTTGCATTTTTATGGTTAAGTATTTTTTCTTGTGCATTTTCTACAGAAACATCACCTATAGTAATGTGTAGGTTTTCTTGTGTAGCCTTGTCTAATAAATATTTAATAAGAGAAGCACTAGATCTACCAGCACCAATAATTAATATTTTTCTCATTTATAATGTACTTTTGTGTCTTAATCAATTTGAAGCGACAATATCGTTAAAAAAGTTTAAAATTAAACAAAAAAGATAAAAATGTATAAAAATTTAACAATTGCATCGATATTAGGAATCATGGCTGTAATTTTAGGAGCTTTTGGTGCGCATGCCTTAAAATCAAAATTAACGATTGAAGCAATGCAAAGTTTTGAAACAGCAGTAAGGTATCAATTTTTACATGTGTTGTTGTTACTTTTTGTAAACATATTTAAAGAGTTTAATTTAAAGCAAAAAAACGGTATTAGTTTGTTTGTAATAGTCGGGATTTTACTTTTTTCAGGGTCTATTTATGCAATTCATCTATTAAATGTACCTGCAAAACAAATTTGGTTTGTAACTCCGTTAGGAGGGCTATCGCTAATAATAGCTTGGGGTTTGATGTCTTTTTATTTCTTAAAAAAAGTTATTAAAAGACAATAGTTGATAAAATTTATCAATGATTAATGAGTTTAATCAAAAAGCCCTACTTTTGTATAAAATTAAACACAACTAAATTATTTTAAGATGACAAATCTTGATACGAAAACGATATCGTTAGATAACTTAGGTATAAAAAATGCTACGATCCGTTATCAATTAACTTCAGACGAGTTACACGATATAACTATTGAAAAAGAACAAGGTGTTGAAGCTAGTTCTGGAGCTTTAGCTGTTAAAACAGGTGAGTTTACAGGCCGTTCGCCAATGGACCGTTTTATTGTTAAAGACAATATTACAAAAGATGAAATTTGGTGGGGAGATATAAACATTCCTTTCGATTCAGATAAATTTGATAAACTATATGATAAAGTAACAGATTACCTTTCTAATAAAGAGGTTTTTGTACGTGATAGTTTTGCATGTGCTGATGAAGATTACAAATTAAACATTAGAGTAGTAAACGAGTATCCATGGAGTAACATGTTTGCTTACAATATGTTTTTACGTCCAACAGATGAAGAGTTAAAAAGCTTTTCACCAGAATGGACAGTTGTAAATGCACCAGGTTTTATGGCAGATCCAGCTGTTGACGGAACCCGTCAGCATAACTTTGCGATATTAAACTTCGAAAAGAAAATTGCTTTAATTGGTGGAACTGGTTATACAGGTGAAATTAAAAAAGGAATCTTTTCTGCGTTAAACTTTATTTTACCAGTATTTAAAAACACATTACCAATGCACTGTTCTGCAAATGTTGGTAAAGAAGGTGATACTGCTATTTTCTTCGGATTATCAGGTACAGGTAAAACAACATTATCTACCGATCCTAACCGTAGTTTAATTGGTGATGATGAACATGGTTGGACATCAGAAAACACTGTTTTTAACTTTGAAGGAGGATGTTACGCTAAAGTAATTGATTTATCAAAAGATAAAGAACCTGAAATTTATGCAGCGATAAAAAAAGGAGCAATTCTTGAAAATATCGTTATGAATGATAAAAATGAAGTAGATTTTAACGATACTTCAATTACACAAAATACACGTGTAAGTTACCCAATAGATCATATAGAAAACATTAAAACACCATCAATAGGTAAAAACCCTAAGAATATATTTTTCTTAACGGCAGATGCTTTTGGTGTATTGCCTCCAATATCTAGATTAACACCTGGGCAGGCGGCTTATCACTTTATTTCTGGTTATACAGCTAAAGTTGCAGGTACAGAAGCTGGTGTTACTGAGCCATTACCAAGTTTTTCTGCTTGTTTTGGAGCGCCATTTATGCCGTTACACCCAACTCGTTATGCAGAAATGTTAAGCGAAAAAATGAAAGAAACCAACGTTAATGTTTGGTTGATTAATACTGGTTGGTTTGCAGGACCTTATGGAGTTGGTAATAGAATGAAGTTAAAATATACGCGTGCAATGATTAACGCGGCTTTAACTGGTGGTTTACCGAGTGAAATTACTAGAGAAAACTACCATATACATTCAGTATTTGGGTTGGCACAACCAAGAGAATGTCCAGGAGTACCTTCTGAGTTATTAAGTCAAAGAACAGCTTGGAATAATGATGAAGAGTATTATAAAACAGCACATAAATTGGCAGATTCATTTAAAGAAAACTTTAAAAAGTTTGAAGAATATGCAAATGAAGAAATTTTAAAAGGAGGGCCAGCAGCTTAACTTTTAATTAAATTGTAAAAAAAGCATCCGTAAGGATGCTTTTTTTATGCACAAATACTGCCTATTTTTGTAGTATTAAAACCAATAGCATGATTGTACAAGGAAATATAGTTGATATACAAAATAAGCGAATTTTTAAAGGAGAAGTTGAGGTTGAAAACGGAGCAGTAAAAGAAATTAGAACAAAAAATCATGCAATAGAAAATTATATTATACCAGGTTTTGTAGATGCTCATATTCATATTGAAAGTTCAATGTTAGTACCCTCAGAGTTTGCTAAAATAGCAGTTGTTCACGGTACGGTTGCAACTGTTTCTGATCCGCATGAAATTGCAAATGTTCTAGGAGTAAAAGGAGTTGATTTTATGATTGAAAACGGAAAAAAAGTTCCGTTAAAATTTAATTTCGGTGCACCAAGTTGTGTGCCAGCAACTTCTTTTGAGAGTGCAGGAGCAATTATTAATTCTGATGATATTAAATTGATGCTAGAAAATCCAGATATTAAATATTTGGCTGAAATGATGAATTATCCAGGAGTTTTATTTGATGATGAAGAGGTTTTAAAAAAGATTGAACACGCTAAAAATAATAAGAAACCTATTGATGGTCATGCGCCAGGTTTAAGAGGCGATGATGTTACAAAATATATTTCAGCAGGAATTTCTACCGACCACGAATGTTTTTCGCACGATGAAGCTCTGGAGAAACTTCAAAAAGGAATGAAAGTAATTATTCGTGAAGGAAGTGCTGCTAAAAACTTTGAAGCATTAATTGGTTTGTTACCAGAGCATTTCGAAAATATGATGTTTTGCTCTGATGACAAACATCCTGATGATTTATTATTGGGTCACATAAATCAGTTGTGTGAGCGTGCAGTTGCAAAAGGAATTGATGTTTTTAAAGTATTACAAGCGGCATGTATAAATCCTGTAAAGCATTATAATTTAGATGTTGGATTGTTACAAAAAAACGATGCTGCCGATTTTATTGTTGTAGAGGATTTAAAGAGTTTTAACGTTTTACAAACCTATATTAATGGTGAGTTAGTTGCTGAAAATAAAAAATCATTTGTAAAATCGGTTGATTTTGAAGTGTTGAATAATTTTAATACTGATAAAAAGAGTATTGCCTATTTTGAATTTAAAGCATCCGCAGAAAAAATTAGAGTAATTGAAGCTTTAGATGGAGAACTGGTAACTAATGAAATTAAAGTGAATTCTTTAATTGAAGCAGGGAATTTGGTATCTAATACAGAAAATGATGTGTTAAAAATGACGGTTGTAAATCGGTATAAAAATGCAAAACCGTCAATTGCTTTTATTAAAAATTTTGGATTAAAAGAAGGCGCAATTGCGAGTTCGGTAGGACACGATTCTCATAACATTATCGCAGTGGGTGTTTCTGACGAAATGATTTGTAAAGCAGTAAATTTATTGATAGAAAATAAAGGAGGAGTTTGTGCCGTAACAACATCCGAAGAAAAAATAGTTTCATTACCTGTTGCAGGAATCATGTCTGATAAGTCTGCAGTTGAAATTGGTAAATCGTACGCAGAATTAGATGCAATGGCAAAACAAATGGGAAGTGAATTACGAGCTCCTTATATGACTTTGTCGTTTATGGCATTACTAGTAATTCCCTCTTTAAAATTGTCAGACAAAGGTTTGTTTGACGGAAATACCTTTAAATTTACATCGTTGGAAGTTCAGTAAAATACTATTTAATTGATTAGTTTAGCTTTATAGAAATCAAAATTTGAAAACAGAAAAAGTTATATTAGGTATTGATCCCGGAACCTCAATTATGGGATTCGGAATTATAAAAGTGGTAGGTAAAAAAATGGAATTTGTTCAAATGAATGAATTGATTTTAAAAAAATACGACGATCATTACTTAAAATTAAAACTAATTTTTGAGCGTACAATAGAGTTAATAGACACTTATCATCCTGATGAAGTAGCTTTAGAAGCTCCTTTTTTTGGTAAAAACGTACAATCAATGTTAAAATTAGGTAGGGCGCAAGGAGTTGCTATGGCGGCAGCCTTATCACGCGAAATACCTGTGACCGAATATGCACCATTAAAAATTAAAATGGCAATTACAGGTAACGGAAAATCTAGTAAAGAGCAAGTAGCTTTAATGTTAAAATCGTTATTAAACTTAAAAACATTGCCTAAAAATTTAGATGCTACCGATGGTTTAGCCGCAGCGGTTTGTCATCATTATAATTCAGGAACCAAAGTTGGTGGTAAAAATTATACAGGTTGGGCAAGTTTTGTAAAGCAGAATGAAAAACGAGTTAAGAAATAATGATACTGCTTTATAATAATTTGTAATGAACATCTTAAACGAGTTTAGGTATAAAATTGCTGTTTGTATAAAATTCTAAATTATAGTTGTTACGTTATTCTGAATTTATTTCAGAATAGCATAGTGCTAGAGAACAATTATTGTTAATACACACACATAGCTAAAGTGAGTTTAGGTAAATAATTGTTTGTTATTATAAGCAAGCATTAAAAATAAATGAATATTTAATTAGCGCATTTTAAATTAATCGAATGGCAGGAATTTACTTACACATCCCATTTTGCAAGCAAGCATGTTTTTATTGCGATTTTCATTTTTCAACTTCTTTAAAAAAGAAAGACGATTTAATTTTGTGCATGGTAAAAGAACTTGAACTAAGAAAAGAAGAGTTAGCAAACGAAACCATCGAAACAATTTATTTTGGCGGAGGAACACCTTCTTTGTTATCAAAAGAAGAAATTGAAACTTTGTTACATGCCATTCATCAAAATTATAAAGTAATAGGGAATCCAGAGATTACTTTAGAAGCCAATCCAGATGATTTATCTGAAGCTAAAATTTTAGAATTGGCAGAATCAGCTATAAACAGATTAAGTATTGGCGTGCAATCTTTTTTTGAAGAAGATTTAAAAAGTATGAATCGTGCGCATAATTCTAAAGAGGCAAAAGAATGTTTGTCTATGGCGATCCGCTATTTTGATAATATTACGGTGGATTTAATTTATGGTGTTCCGAATATGAGTAACGAACGCTGGAAAGAAAATTTACAAATAGCATTCGATTTTGGGGTGAACCATATTTCAAGTTACGCCTTAACGGTTGAACCTAAAACGGTGTTAGATAGTTTTGTGAAAAACGGAAAATATCCTGCGCCAGATGAAACGGAGGCAAAAGAACATTTTGACATTTTGGTAGCAGAAACCGCTAAAACTGGATTTGTACATTACGAAATTTCAAATTTTGGAAAACCAACTTATTTTTCTAAACACAATACAAGTTATTGGTTGGGTAAAAAGTACATTGGTATTGGTCCGTCTGCACATTCGTATAATAAAACACATCGTAGTTGGAATGTTGCAAATAACGCAAAATACATAAAGGAACTTCAAGTAGAAATTTTGCCAAATGAAGTTGAAGAACTATCAAAAGAAGATCAATTTAACGAATATTTAATGACAGGTTTACGAACTATTTGGGGCGTATCTTTAGATAAAATATCCGAAGATTTTAAAGAAAAACTACTGGTTTCTTCAAAGAAGTTTATAAATGAAGGTTTGTTAGAAATTGTTGTTACTTCAAACGGAGTAGAGACATTAAAAACAACACAAAAAGGAAAGTTTTTAGCCGATGGTTTGGCAAGTGAGTTATTTATAATTTAGTTATATTTGAATATGGAGGCAACTATTACTTACAATTCTCGTAATTATACGATTGATTTATTAGCACCTATTGATATTTCTATCGCTATTGATGTTACTAAAGAAAATATTAATGCGTGGTATTTAGATGCTCCAAAAATATTTCCGGTTTCTGATCATAATTGGACAGGAAGTGTAGCACAAGGAGCAGATGTGAATTTTAATAATATTCAATTCAATCCGCATTCGCACATTACGCATACCGAATGTGTGGGGCATATTACAGAAAAAGTACATTCAGTAAATAAAAATTTAAATCAGTTTTTCTTTTTAGCAGAAGTAGTAACGATTGCACCGGAACAATTAGAAAATAAAGATTTTGTAATTTCAAAAAAGCAATTAAAACACGCTTTAGGTAATAAAAAAAGAGATGCAATTGTAATAAGAACACTACCTAATTTATCAGATAAAAAATCAATGCAATACTCTAATACAAATCCGATTTATTTATTAGAAGCAGCAGCTATTTATCTGAAAGAAAAAGGTATTGAACATTTATTAATTGATTTACCATCGGTTGATAAAGAAAAAGACGAAGGTAAATTATTAGCGCATAATGCATTTTGGAATACGCAAGGTAAATTAAGAATGAACGCCACAATTACCGAATTTATTTATGTTCCGAATCAAGTTGAAGACGGAACGTATTTTTTAAATTTAATGATTGCTCCTTTTGAGAATGATGCCACACCAAGTAAGCCAGTTTTGTATAAAATAGCAAAATAAGTTATTCAAGGTATTTTAATTAAAATAAGAGTATTGCTAATTAAACTGGCAATAACTTATTTAGAATCAGTATTAAATAAGGTTTTAAAAATAGGTTTTTGTAAAACCTATTTCTTTTTTTTATAGTTTTACACTTCAATTAAGTAATAAAATGACAAATTTTTATACATATAAGCAATGTAAGTCGACCGTGAAAAACGGTAGATGTCGGGCTATTTATGTATTCTAATTATATTCAAATAAAATATAACTATTATAAAAGTCCGACTTCACAGTCGGACTTTTTATTTTTAGAGATACCAAAAACAATGAAATCACAAGATTATGAAAAAACTATATTTTAACTATTTAAATACCTTTAAAGGGCTTTCTACTGAAGTTTGGTGGCTCGCTTTAATAACATTGATAAACAGAGCTGGTACTATGGTAATTCCGTTTTTATCATTGTATTTAACAAAAAGCTTAGATTTTAGTTTAAAAGATGTTGGTTGGATTATGAGTTGTTTTGGTGTAGGATCTGTATTAGGTTCTTGGCTTGGTGGTAAATTAACTGATAAAATAGGCTATTATAAAGTAATGAAAACAAGCTTGTTTTTAACAGGATTACTTTTTTTAGCCTTACAATTTGTAACTACTTTTTACGGATTTTGTATTGGTATATTTTTAGTAATGTTAGTGGCAGATACTTTTAGACCCGCCATGTTTGTTGCTTTAAGTGCTTATAGTAAGCCCGAAAATAAAACACGTTCGGTAACATTAATTCGTTTGGCAATAAACTTAGGTTTTTCTGCAGGACCAGCGGTTGGCGGAATTATTATAACCTCTTTAAGTTATAGCGGATTGTTTTGGGTTGATGGAATTACATGTGTTTTAGCAACTTTTTTATTGATAAAAGTATTAAATCCGAAGAAAGCAAGAGTGTTGGATGAGGTAAAAGTTAAAAATCCTGTTTCAGTATTTACTGATAAAGCTTTTTGGGTATTTTTTGTAGCGATGTTTATTTTCGGATTTGTGTTTTTACAGTACTTTTCAACAATTCCGTTGTATTATAAAGATACACATTATTTATCTGAATTAGAAATAGGATTGTTAATGGGAATGAATGGGTTTTTAATCTTTTTATTAGAAATGCCATTAATTAAGTGGTTAGAAGAGAGTAAATATTCAAAAGAACGCTTAATGTTTATAGGTTTATTCTTAACAGGAATAAGTTTTTTATTGCTTAACGTAACAGGTTGGGTTGGTATTTTAATTGTAGGAATGTTGTTTATGACTATTGGAGAAATGATTGCTTTTCCGTTTTCAAATGCTTTTGTAATGGAGCGAGCTAAAAAAGGAAATCAAGGAGAATACATGGCATATTACAGTATTGCTTTTTCTTTAGCGCATATTTTTGGGCACAATTCAGGAATGCAAATGGTGGCTGCTTTTGGGTTTGATAAAACTTGGTGGGTGATAATAGTAATGTCTGTAATCGGTTTATTTTTTCTATGGATGTTGTCAAGAATTGTAAAAAAAGAAAAGATATAAATTTAAATCAAATAACCATTCCGTCTTTAAATGTTGAAAAAGTAATACGGTTTTATCAAAAATTAGGCTTGTATTTAATTGTTGATGTAAAATCAAGATATGTTCGTTTTGAAGCACCAAAAGGAGAAGCTACATTTTTGATACATAAAGAGGATTGTTTACCAACATAAAATGGTGTTGTTATTTATTTTTAGATGAAAATTTAGATGAACTAGTTAAAAATCTTCAAGAAAAAGGCATTGTATTTACACAGTTACCAAAAGACGAAAGTTGGTTGTGGCGATAAGCTTATTTGTTAGATACTGATAAGAATAAACTTATTTTGTTTAAAGCGAGCATGTATAGAAAAAATCCGCCTTGGCGAATAAACTAGCCCAAAAGAAATATTTATATTTGATTTTTAAATTATTAAAGTAAAATGAATATACAAAACGCTCAAAAAGAAGTTGATAATTGGATTAAAAATCATGGAGTTCGTTATTTTAATGAACTTACAAACATGGCACAATTAACAGAAGAAGTAGGTGAGGTAGCAAGAATTATTGCACGTCGTTATGGTGAGCAAAGCGAAAAAGAGAGCGATAAAAATAAAGATTTAGGCGAAGAATTAGCTGATGTTATGTTTGTGGTATTGTGTTTAGCAAATCAAACCGGAATTAATTTACAAGAGGCTTTTGATAAAAAATTAGATATAAAAACAAAACGCGATCACGATCGTCATCATAATAACGAAAAATTAAAATAATGAGTTTTAGTAAAAATAGTAAACAATCCTTATTTTGGATTAATGTATTAAAATTGGCCATTTTTCTGATTATAATAATCTCGTTATTTTCTGTAATTTTTAAAACAGGAGGCGCACTTTTTTCAGGAGATTTTGAAACCGTTTATAATTTTCACTTTGCAAATAAATTATGGATGCGTTTTTTCTTGCCTAAAGTTGTAGTGAGTATTTTATATGCTGTTTATGTGGTAAATAAAAGAATGAAGTAAAAATGAGTGTTAAAAAAATAGAGGATAAACTAACCAAAAACATCAATGAAGAAACCGAATTGATAAACAAAATATCAATTTTAAAATACATTGTTGTTTATGTTCCTTTGTTATTTTTAATGTTTGCAACAACAAATTTTATAGGAAGTTTGTTTTTTGAATCAATAAATTTTGATTGGAGACAAATTTTAATTCAAGCCATCTTTTTTTCAATTTTCTTTAGAGTTTTTCATGGAGCAAGAAAATTATGGAATGATGGCTGGAAAAATTAAATAATAAAAATGAATTTACAACTAGCAGCGAAAAGAGAAGCAAAAATAGCTACAGAAATAACAATTTCAGGATCAAAAAGCGAATCGAATCGATTACTAATTTTGGCACAATTGTTTTCAAGTATTACCATTCAAAATTTATCAGACTCTGATGATACACATCATTTACAAGAGGCACTATCTTCTAATAATTCCACAGCAGATATTGGGCATGCAGGTACAGCAATGCGTTTTTTAACTGCTTTTTTTGCGGCTCAGAAAGGTAAAACAAAAATATTGCAAGGATCGGAACGTATGCATAATCGCCCGATTAAAATTTTGGTTGATGCACTTCGTAATTTAGGTGCTAAGATTGAGTATATAGAAAAAGAAGGATATCCGCCAATAAAAATTACAGGACAAGAATTGTTAAAAAGCGAAGTGTCAATTAACGGAAATGTGAGTAGTCAATATATTTCGGCATTAATGTTAATAGCACCGAGTTTAAAAAATGGTTTAAAAATCGACTTAAAAGGCGATATTACTTCTGTTCCGTATATAAACATGACCTTAAGTTTATTACATCAATTAAATATTACAGCTGTTTTTAAGGGTAACAGTATTCATATTCAACCTAAAAAAGAAGTTGTAGCACAAAATATTGTGGTAGAATCTGATTGGAGTTCTGCTTCTTATTTTTATTCGATAATTGCTTTAAGCAAAATAGGTTCTTCTGTAGAATTATCTGCCTATAAAAAAGACAGTTTACAAGGAGATAGTTGCTTGGCTACAATTTATAAACATTTTGGAGTTGTAACTACTTTTAAAGAAAACAGTATTGTTTTAACAAAAGAAACTACACATAATGCGGTTGTTTTAAATGAGAATTTAAAAAATGCGCCAGATATAGCACAAACGATTGCTGTAACTTGTTTTGGACTTGGTATTGCTTGTGATTTATCAGGGTTACATACTTTAAAAATTAAAGAAACCGATAGGTTAGAGGCTTTAAAAGAAGAGCTAACTAAATTAGGCGCAACTATTAACGTAACTAATGAAACGTTACATTTACAAGCATCCGAAGGTATTAATAAGGATGTAAAAATAGCAACATACAACGATCATAGAATGGCAATGGCGTTTGCACCTTTGGCATTAAAAACGAATATTGAAATTTTAGATGCCGAAGTAGTTACAAAATCGTATCGAAATTTTTGGAATGATATGCAACAAGTAGGTATAGAAACGATTAAAGTAAAATAAAAGGCGAATTGCTTGACAAGGCCTATGTCGAGATTGTATATTTGCCCATACGAAAAAAAGATCCATGAAGTTATCAAATTTTAGTTTTGAATTACCAGAAGAGTTATTAGCAGAATATCCTTCAGAACATAGAGACGAGGCACGTTTAATGGTGTTGCATAGAGATACTCAAAAAATTGAACATAAATTATTTAAAGATTTAATCAATTATTTTGATGAAGGAGATGTAATGATGTTAAACAATACAAAGGTTTTTCCTGCTCGTATGTACGGGAATAAAGAAAAAACTGGAGCGCGTATTGAAGTGTTTTTATTACGTGAGTTGAATGCTGAAAATCGTTTGTGGGATGTATTGGTAGATCCGGCAAGAAAAATTAGAATAGGTAATAAGTTATTTTTTGGTGATGACGAAAGTTTAGTAGCTGAAGTTATTGATAACACTACATCACGTGGTAGAACTTTACGTTTTTTGTTTGATGGGCCTTACGATGAGTTTAGAGAAAAATTAGTAAAATTAGGTGAAACACCATTACCAAAACATATTAAGCGCGAAGTTGAGGCTGAAGATGAAGATCGTTACCAAACAATTTTTGCAAAACACGAAGGAGCTGTAGCGGCACCAGCGGCAGGTTTACACTTTTCTAAACATTTAATGAAGCGTTTAGAAATTAAAGGTGTTGATTTTGCAGAAACTACTTTACATGTAGGTTTAGGTACTTTTAATCCTGTTGAAGTTGAAGATTTATCGAAACATAAAATGGATTCTGAAAAGATAAAAGTATCTCAAGAAAGTGCAGATATGGTAAACAATGCGCTTGCTAATAAAAAAAGAGTATGTGCTGTGGGTACAACTGTAATGAGAACGGTAGAATCGTCAATAACATCTAAGCGTAAATTAAAAGAGTTTGATGGTTGGACGAATAAATTTATTTTTCCTCCATTCGATTTTAGTGTTGCTAACTGTATGGTTACAAATTTTCATACGCCAAAATCAACATTAATGATGATGGTTTCAGCTTTTGCTGGTCATGATTTTATGATGGAAGCTTATCAAGAAGCAATCAAAGAAAAATATAAATTTCACTCGTATGGAGATGCGATGTTAATTTTATAATAATTTATATTAAAACGAATTATAAAACCTCACAAGGCTACTTGTGAGGTTTTATGTATTTTTGTATCAGATGACAGTGAAGAAAAAAGACATACGCGCATTAACAAAAGAACAACTTCGTGATTTTTTTGTAAATAACGGAGATAAAGCATTTCGTGGTAATCAAATATATGAATGGTTGTGGAGTAAATCGGCACATTCATTTGATGATATGACAAATTTATCGAAAGATACTCGTAAAATGCTCGACGAAAATTTTGTCATTAACCACATTCAGGTTGATAATATGCAGCGCAGTAAAGACGGAACCGTAAAAAATGCTGTTCGCTTACACGATGGTTTGGTAGTCGAATCTGTTTTAATACCTACAAAAACAAGAACCACAGCCTGTGTTTCTAGTCAAGTAGGTTGTAGTTTAGATTGTCGTTTTTGTGCAACTTCACGTTTAAAAAGAATGCGAAATTTAAATCCTGATGAAATTTACGATCAGGTGGCTGCCATCAATAAAGAAAGTTTACTGTATTACGATAGAAAATTATCGAATATTGTTTTTATGGGGATGGGAGAGCCATTGATGAATTACAACAACGTAATTAAATCAATCGATAAAATTACTTCACCCGAAGGTTTAGGAATGTCGCCAAAACGTATTACAGTTTCTACTTCTGGAGTGCCAAAAATCATCAAAAAAATGGCTGATGATGAGGTTAAGTTCAATTTAGCCGTTTCATTACATTCTGCTATTGATGAAGTTCGTACATCAATCATGCCTTTTAATGCAACTTTTCCGTTAAAAGATTTACGAGAAGCATTAGAATATTGGTACGAAAAAACCGAACGGATGATTACTTACGAATATGTTGTTTGGGGTGGGATTAACGATAAAAGAGAAGATATAAAGGCTTTAATTGATTTTTGTAAATATGTGCCTTGTAAGGTTAATTTGATAGAATATAACCCTATTGATGATGGCGAGTTTCAACAAGCAAGTCCAGAAGCAATCAATAATTATATTTCTAATTTAGAAATGCATGATATAACGGTAAATGTTCGTAGATCAAGAGGAAAAGATATCGATGCAGCTTGTGGTCAATTAGCAAATAAATCTTAGTTTTTTTGTATTTTCGAAACCGATGAAGCCAGTAGAACAAATTAAACTCCCGATAGTAAATGAGATGGAACTCTTTGAAACTAAGTTCAAAGATTCTATGTTATCTAAAGTTCCGTTATTAAATAGAATTACTTATTATATCGTTAGACGTAAAGGAAAACAAATGCGTCCGATGTTTGTTTTTTTAGTAGCCAAAATGGTTTCTGATGGTGGGTTTGATGAGCGTACGTATCGCGGAGCATCTGTAGTTGAGTTAATTCATACCGCAACTTTAGTGCATGATGATGTGGTTGATGATAGTAATCGTCGCCGAGGATTCTTTTCTATTAATGCACTTTGGAAAAATAAAATTGCTGTTTTAGTGGGAGATTTTTTATTATCGAAAGGATTATTACTTTCGATAGATAATGAAGATTTTGATATCTTAAAACTGATTTCTATCGCTGTGCGTGAAATGAGTGAAGGTGAGCTTTTACAAATTGAAAAAGCAAGAAAATTAGATATTACAGAAGAAATATATTTTGATATTATTCGCCAAAAAACGGCTACTTTAATCGCAGCTTGTTGTGGTATTGGTGCAGCATCTGTAGGAGCAAGTAATGAAACGATTCAACAAATGCGAAAATTTGGAGAATATATAGGAATTGCTTTTCAAATTAAAGACGATTTATTTGATTATACTGAAGATGAAATAGGAAAGCCAACCGGAATAGATATTAAGGAGCAAAAAATGACACTTCCGTTAATTTATACGTTAAATAATTGTGCTAAAAAAGAGAAATCTTGGTTAATCAACTCGGTGAAAAAGCACAACACGAATAAAAAACGAGTAAAAGAAGTTATCGCTTTTGTTAAAAATAGTGGAGGATTAGAATATACAACCGCTAAAATGCACGATTATAAAAATAAAGCATTGGCAATATTGGATAATTTTCCTGAATCACCTTATAAAAAATCATTACAACAAATGATTGATTATGTAGTAGAGCGTAAAATTTAAAATCTTACGCTCTATATGTTATAAAACTTAGTTTAATATTACTTCTTCAGAAATTACTTTTCCTTTTTCAGACATTCCTTCCATAAACATTTTTATTTTCTTTTGTTGATTTTTAGGTATTTTAAAACTGATACTTGAATTAGCAGGTATTATTATATTTGGTTTCCAATAAATAGCGCCAAAATGTTTAAATGTTTTATTAGAGTAAGAAGGATATTTAGGGTTATAAAACTCTTTCTCGTTCATGAAACCATAAGGTAATTTAATGATTTTCATTTTTGTTTTCTTAGTTTTAAGCTGTAAAGGAGTAAGTGTCTTAATATATACGATCCCACTCTTTCTTGGAGATTTATCACCAAAAGAAATTTCTTCGACATCTTCTAAAGGCATTCTTTCAAGTATTGAAGGGTTATGACTCATGTTATTACCATTTATTATTATTGATAAACCTAATAAGCTTCCAGGCATTGCGCTTGCTGTTTCTTTTGCAAGAGCTTCTAAGTATTTAGTTCTTGAGGTCTTTTCTGATATTTTCCCTTTGCTGATGTTTTCCTTTTTTTTAGGAGAAGTTACTCTTGTACCATTGATGTTATTTAGTCTTTTTTCAGTTTTATAACTAACGAAATCCATTACAGTTTCTCCCGATCTAATCATTATGTCTTTCATTTTAAAACTGTTGAATAAGGTTGTAGCTTGAAAAACATTACTCTCTGTTTTTCTTTTATTAGCTTTAACAATAACTTCGTTTAAAAATTCAAAATCATTAGGTAGATATTTAAATGAAGAATAGTCTAATTCAGAGTTTTTAGTCTTATGATCATAGTTTAAAGTTTCTTTTAAAGAGTTTTTAGAGTAAGATAAAATAGGGGTAGTTTCAAAAATGTTACCATGACTTTTTACACCAAATTTAACAATGCTATTTTTTTTAACAAAAGTATTTTTTAAAAGATAAGGTGCTTTAAGTGATTTAATTTCTCTTAGAATATTATTTTCAGGAGAATACATTAAAACAGGGTTTTTACTTTTTGCATTTGATTTTAAAGTAATATTAATTCCATTTTCGAAAATAAAATTTGTTTTAGGTTTATTATTAAAAATATCATTCCACTTGTATTTTGTCCACCCTTGTGTGATTAAGAGTAAATCGAGCTCTCTAAGTTTTTTTTGATTAATTTCAGTAAAATAATAATTGAAATTTTGGATATCACCTTTAATAAAAGGTTTAAAAAATGCGCTAGTAACAATACTGTTTTGTGGAGTGTACGCTTTTGTAATTAAGGGTAAAAAAGAAGCGCTTACATGTGTTGTTTCATTTGTAGTGTTTTTTAAATTCACCTCTAAAGAGTCTGAATTAATAGCAGTATTTTTTGTTTCTATTTTAGAAAATAAAGATTTATTATTAATAAAAATTAATCTTTCTAAGATTGGTTTGTTATTGTTAAATACAGTTATCGTATTAAGACCAACTGGTAGTTCTTTTTTATTAATAAGTAAAGCATATTTATGACTTTTTACATTGAATTTTACATTGAATTTTTTGTATTTATTTGTATTGTGAATAAAAACAGTAATGTCTGACTGAGTAAGTTTTGGAAGGCTATTTTTATTTGTTTTTAAGTTAATTGATAAAAAATTAGGGTTAGAGTTAACAACTCTTAAAGTAATTCCGTTTTTTTTAGCTTTTTGGGATGTAGCTTTTATGATTACTCCGTTTTCAAGCGTTGCTTCAAATACATAATTTTCATTTTTTTTAAAAAAGAAATTAACATTACCTAAACCAAAGAAATTTGTTTTAAAATTGGCAATTATTTTTTTTGATTTATTTTTAATGTTTCCGCTCTTAATTTTTACACCTTCACCATTTTTATCTTTAATTAAAATACCAAGATTGTTAATAGTACTTTCAAGAATATGTCCTCCTTCAGGGAATATTTTAAACTCGTAAAACTCTTTTTCTTCAATTAATTTTTTTTCTTTTTTTATGGATGAAATGATCTTTATTTTCTGATTATATGAGTTACTTTCCTTAAAGTTTTTCATCCAATTAGTAGATGCTTTTATATAGTAATTTCCTTCTGTAAATGTTGAATCTAAAACAATGCTGCCTCTTCCTATTCCGTTTTTAATATGAATTAAAAATTGGTCTTTTATTTGTTTTTGATCATTAAATAATGAAACATATAAGTTTGAAGTTGTTTTGTGTAGTTTTTTAGAATTTTGTTCTATTACATAAGCTTGAAACCATATTTCTTCACCTTTTAAAAATGAAGTTTTATTTAAATGTAAATATGGTGTTTCTCTCGTGTTTTGAAAATAGCTAACATAAGCAGTGTCTATTGTTTTGTTTTTTTGAGAAAGAATGTTGGAAGAATTAATTAAAATAATTACTAAAAGTATTAGTTTTTTCATGGTTTCATTTTTTTTAAAATATTAACATGTTTCATGCCAAAGTGTTAAAAAAAACTTAAATAATTAATTTTTATGAAAATAAAAACCTCGAAACTTTTAAATTTCGAGGTTTTTAAATATTCAGTTATCGAGTTTTTCGACTACATCATTCCTGGCATTCCACCACCCATTGGAGGCATTGCAGGAGCATCTTCTTTAATATCTATTAAAGCACATTCGGTAGTTAAAATCATACCAGCAACCGAGGCAGCATTTTCTAAAGCTACACGAGTTACTTTTTTAGGATCAATAATTCCAGCTTCAAGCATATCAACATAAGCTTCTGATTTTGCATCGTAACCAAAGTCTTTTTTACCTTCTAAAACTTTATTAATAACAACCGATCCTTCTCCACCAGCATTTTCAACAATTGTTCTTAAAGGAGCTTCAATTGCTTTGTTTACAATTTGTACACCTGTAGTTTCGTCTAAGTTTTCAGTAGCTAAAGATTCTAATGTTTTTTTAGCACGTACTAAAGCAACACCACCACCAGCAACAATACCTTCTTCTACTGCAGCGCGAGTTGCATGTAAAGCATCATCAACACGATCTTTCTTTTCTTTCATTTCTACTTCACTAGCAGCACCAACGTATAAAACAGCAACACCACCAGCTAACTTAGCTAAACGTTCTTGCAATTTTTCACGATCGTAATCAGAAGTAGTTGTTTCTATTTGTGCTTTAATTTGGTTAACACGACCTTTAATTTGTTCTTCGTTACCTGCACCATTAACAATAGTAGTATTGTCTTTGTCAATAGTAACCGTTTCTGCGGTTCCTAATAAATCTAAAGTAGCATTTTCAAGAGAAAAACCTCTTTCTTCAGAAATTACAGTTCCACCAGTTAAGATAGAAATGTCTTCTAACATTGCTTTTCTACGATCCCCAAATCCTGGAGCTTTTACAGCAGCAATTTTTAATCCACCACGTAATTTATTAACCACTAAAGTAGCTAATGCTTGTCCGTCAACATCTTCAGCAATAATTAATAAAGGTCTTCCAGATTGAGAAACAGGTTCTAATATTGGTAAAATTTCTTGTAAGTTAGAAATCTTTTTATCAAATAATAAAATATATGGATTATCTAAAGTAGCAACCATTTTATCAGCATCAGTAACAAAGTAAGGAGATAAATAACCTCTATCAAACTGCATTCCTTCAACAACATCTACATAAGTATCCATTCCTTTTGCTTCCTCAACAGTAATAACTCCTTCTTTACCAACTTTACCAAAAGCTGTAGCAATTAAATCTCCAATAACTTTATCGTTATTTGCAGAGATAGAAGCAACTTGTTGTATTTTTTCTGATGAGTTACCAACTTCTTTCGATTGTTTAGCTAGTTCTTCAGTAATTACTTTAACAGCTTTGTCAATACCACGTTTTAAATCCATCGGATTTGCACCTGCAGCAACATTTTTTAAACCTTCTTTAACGATTGCTTGTGCTAATACAGTTGCAGTTGTTGTTCCGTCACCAGCTAAATCGTTGGTTTTAGAAGCAACTTCTTTAACCATTTGAGCGCCCATGTTTTCTAAGGCATCTTCTAACTCAACTTCTTTAGCTACAGTAACTCCGTCTTTTGTTACATGAGGAGCCCCGAAAGCTTTAGAAATAATTACATTACGTCCTTTTGGTCCTAAAGTTACTTTTACTGCATTTGCTAATGCATCTACTCCACGTTTTAAACCGTCACGAGCATCTACATCAAATTTTATATCTTTTGCCATTTTATGATCTTTTTATTAATTATTAAGTGGGTGAAAAAATTATATGATAGCGAAAATATCGCTTTCTCTCATTATTAAATAATCACTTCCTTCGTGTTTTAATTCTGTTCCTGCGTATTTACCGTATAATACAGTATCGCCAACTTTAACCGTTAAAGGTTCATCTTTTGTTCCATTTCCTATGGCAACAACAGTTCCTTTTTGTGGTTTTTCTTTTGCATTATCAGGTATAATAAGTCCAGATGCTGTAGTAGTTTCAGCAGCAGCAGGTTCTACAAGAACTCTGTCGGCTAAAGGTTTAATGTTTAATCCCATTTTATATAAGTTATCTATTAAGTAGTTGTTTTATGTGTTAAAAATAGTCAGAAATTATGCCATTAAAAACTTTATGCCAAATTTTCTAAAAATGATTTAAATTTAGTGCATAAAAAATGCCAACGTGTCATTACGTTGGCATTTAAAATATGTGATTTGTTAATTTTATTTAACGCTATCTTTTGTAGTATTTGTTGCTGGTGTAGCAGGAGCTGTAGTTTCTACATTCTCTAATGCACTATCTAATTGAGGAGCATCTGCTGCGTTACCTCTAGGAATTGCAAAATTTGCTAATAAAATTAAAGCAAACATAGTAATTGCTAACGTCCAAGTAGTTCTGTCTAAAAAGCTATTCGTGTTTTGTACACCACCAATGTTTTGAGCACCACCACCTCCAAAAGAAGAAGATAATCCACCACCTTTAGGGTTTTGCACCATTACAATTAAGATTAATGCTATTGCAACAATCAATATTAATACTAAAAGTAAAGTATATGTTGTCATTATTTATTTTTTTGTAAAATTTGTATTCTTTTAATTTGGTCTGCAAAGAAACCACTTTTTTCTGGATATTTCAAACTTAATATTCTATAAGCTTGTATCGCACTTTCATATTTCTTTTGTTCAAGATAAACTTTGGCTAAAGTTTCGGTTGCTAGTTGCGAATTTTGCTTGCTCTCAATAATTTTAACTTCGGATGGATTTGTTTTACTTGGGCGCGATATTTTAGGTGATGTCTCAATAAAACGGTCAATAATTGTTTTTGTTACTGAATTTTTAGCCGGAATTACATCTTTATTAACTGGAATGCTATTTCGGGTAATTGTTTTTTTAGATGATAATTGCATCCATTGGTTAAAAGAAAATGATTCATCTTTAGTAAAAGAAAGTGGTTTGCCAATTGATAATTTTTCTTTAATACTAGCAATTTCTTTTGTTTTTTTCTTCGGAAGTAAAATCTCTTTTAAACGTATTTTTTCTTCCTTTTTAATAACTGTTTCTTTAAAATACTTCGAGGTAATAAAGTCAAACAAAACAGTACGATCGGTAGTGTGTGCCGCCGTAATTTTTAATTCATTGTTGTATTTAAAACTATCTTGATTTTTTAAAGTCTTTAAATATAAGGCTCTTGCCGATTGAAAATAAGGATATTGCTGGGTGATGTTTTTTAGTTCAGAAATTATTTCTAACGAAATTGTTTCTGGTTTCTCTAAAACATGTATGTAGCTTTTTTTATCCAAAACTTACCACTTAGCAACCGATGCGTTAAAAATATCTTGTGTTATTCTCTCTAAAATTTCATTTAATGCAGCATCTAATATTCCGCTAGATAATTGCTCGGTGGCTCCGTAATCATGATAAAAAGAGAAGCTTTTTTCAAAATTATCTTTTTCTTCTAATTTATTTTCAAAAACAACATTTACTGTAATCGTTAGCCTGTTTTGTGCAGCTGTTTGATCGGCAGTAGCACTCATTGGTGTAATACGATAATCGGTTATTTCTCCCGAAAAATGTAGGTCACCGTTAGATTTTACAAGTGTTAAGTTGGTTTGACGGGTAAAAAGATCTTGTAAGTCTTGTGTAAAACGCTGACTTAAAGTTGGCTCTATTAATGGAGCTTGATTTGGAAAAAAATCAACTTGAATGGTTTTCGAATCTCCAGTATTACCACCCGTAAATGAATAGGCACCGCAGCTTATTAGTATGGTTGTAAGGGTAATAAAAACAAGGCTGTAAAAAAGTTTTTTCATAAAATCAAAAGTAAATAATTAAGATTTAAATTACGATTTTATAAATCGTATTGTTTTATTTTTCGATATAAAGTTCGTTCAGAAATCCCTAATTCTTTGGCCGCTAACTTACGTTTATTGCTGTTTTTTTCTAAAGATTTACGTATCATTTCAATTTCTTTTTCTTGTAATGATAAGTTTTCATCTTCTTCAATAGTTTCAGCATAATCAAAATTACTTTGTGCTGACGATGATTGCGGAATTTGAACAACTTCTATATTTTGATTTTCAGGTTGTTCTTGTTCTTGGTAAATTCGTTCTATTAATCCGTGGTTAGCTTCTTGTACTTTCTCAGAATTTCCGTTTTGCATTAAATCCAACGTCAATTTTTTTAAATCATTGATGTCGTTACGCATATCAAACAAAATTTTATACATAATATCTCGTTCGTTGGCAAAATCAGATTCACTAGATTTTTTGCCAATAACTGCAGGAAAATTTGCTTTATTGCTTGGAAGGTATTGAATTAGCTTTTCGGCAGTAATTATACGACTTTCTTCTACAACAGAAATTTGTTCTGCCAAATTTCTTAATTGACGAATGTTACCAGGAAAGCTGTAATTTAATAGCATTTTCACAGCATTTTCATCCAGTCTTATTGTTGGCATTCGGTATTTTTGAGCAAAATCGGCAGCAAACTTTCTAAATAATAAATGAATATCTTCATTACGATCGCGTAAAGGTGGTAAACCAATTTCGATAGTGCTTAAACGGTAATATAAATCTTCTCGAAATTTTTCTTTACTAATAGCTTGTTGCATGTTTACGTTGGTAGCTGCAACTATACGAACGTTTGTTTTTTGTACTTGTGATGATCCTACTTTTATAAATTCACCATTTTCTAAAACACGTAATAACCGAACCTGAGTAGTTAATGGTAATTCACCAACTTCATCTAAAAATATGGTTCCGCCATCAGCAACTTCAAAATACCCTTTACGAGAAGCTGTAGCTCCTGTAAAAGCACCTTTTTCATGTCCAAATAATTCGCTATCAATTGTTCCTTCAGGAATCGCTCCACAGTTAACTGCAATATATTTTGCATGTTTTCTGTGTGATAATTGATGAATTATTTTGGGTATATTTTCTTTACCAACACCACTTTCTCCGGTTACTAAAACCGAAATATCTGTAGGAGCTACGCGTATTGATTTTTCGATAGCACGATTTAATTGCGTGTCGTTACCGATAATACCAAAACGTTGTTTTATAGCTTGTAGGTTTTCCATTTTAATAGTTTTTAAAGTTGAAAATAAAAAAGTTTTGAAAGATATATTGATAACTTTCTAACTTTTTTACAGCCCAACTTTTATACTCTAGTTTAATTATTATCAGAATATCCAACGGCAGTTCCTCTTAAGGTTGCCGAAGTACAATCTTCAACTTTTACATTTACAAAATCACCTAATTTATAATCGCCTTTGGCAAAAACAATAACGGTATTTTGTGTATTTCTACCTTTCCATTCATTCGGATTTTTCTTAGAAGTTCCTTCAATTAAAACTTCTTCAATTTTACCTAAATGCTGTTGCGTTCTGTATAAACTATGTTCTTGCTGTAGATCGATAATTTCTTGTAAACGGCGTTTTTTTATTTCATGCGGAACATCGTCTGGCATTTTCTTAGCCGCTAAAGTTCCTGGTCTTTCAGAATAAGCAAACATAAAACCAAAATCGTATTTTACATGACGCATTAAATCTAACGTGTCTTGATGATCTTGTTCTGTTTCGCCACAAAAACCAGCAATCATATCCTGTGATAAAGACATTTCTGGAATTATTCTAAAAATATTATCTACTAATTCTTTGTATTCTTCACGAGTATGTTGGCGATTCATCGCTTTTAACATATTGTTACTTCCACTTTGTACAGGTAAGTGAATGTATTTACATATGTTACGATGTTTTGCCATGGTATGAATTACATCTAAACTCATGTCTTGCGGATTAGAAGTAGCAAAACGGAATCTCATTTTTGGAAATTCAGTTGCAGCCATATCTAATAATTGTGCAAAATCTACCGCAGTAGCTTGTGCCATTTCAGAAGCTTTATTAAAATCTTTTTTCAAGCCACCGCCATACCATAAGTAGCTATCTACGTTTTGACCAAGTAAAGTGATTTCTTTAAAATTTTGATCGCTCATCGATTTAATTTCTTCTAAAACACTTTTCGGATCTCTACTTCTTTCGCGTCCACGCGTAAACGGAACCACACAAAAAGTACACATATTATCGCATCCACGTGTAATAGATACAAATGCTGAAACTCCGTTAGAATTTAGTCGAACCGGAGCTACATCACCATAAGTTTCTTCTTTAGATAAAATTACATTTATAGCATCTCTACCAGCATCAATTTCTTCTAATAAATTAGGTAAATCTCTATAAGCATCTGGTCCAACAACCAAATCAACAATTTTTTCTTCTTCTAAAAATTTTTCCTTTAAACGTTCGGCCATACAGCCTAAAACCCCAACTTTCATAGTAGGATTTACTTTTTTAACGGCATTGTATTTTTGTAAACGTTTACGAATAGTAGTCTCGGCTTTTTCTCTAATAGAACAAGTATTTACCAATACTAAATCGGCATCTTCAAGTTTTTGAGTGGTGTTAAAACCTTGTTCAGCTAAAATAGAAGCTACAATTTCGCTGTCGTTCATGTTCATTTGACAACCGTAACTTTCTATAAATAAATTTTTAGTATTCTCTCTTTTGTTTTCGGTAACAAGAGCTTGCCCTTGTATTTTTTCATCTATAACCTTCTCAGTGTGCTCCATATTCATAATAAAAATGATTGCAAAGATACAACCAAAACTTAATTTTTGTGACAGATTGTCAGAAAATAATTATTCATTTTGATGCGAAAATCAAACAAATAATTTTTTTTTAAAAAAAAGATTCTACTTTTGCAAATTCAAAGCATCATTATATATAAGGTGCAAAAAGAGATAATTGAAGAGAGATATGGCAAAGAATTTAGTAATAGTTGAGTCACCTGCAAAGGCTAAAACAATTGAAAAGTTTTTAGGAAAAGATTTTCAAGTGGAATCTAGTTATGGTCATATTGCAGACTTACCTTCTAAAGAACTGGGGATTGATGTTGATGGAGATTTTAGTCCGAAATATATAATTTCTGATGATAAAAAGCCAGTTGTAAAGAAGTTAAAATCTTTAGCGAAAAAAGCAGAAACTGTTTGGTTAGCAAGTGATGAGGATCGAGAAGGAGAAGCAATTGCGTGGCATTTAAAAGAACAGTTAAAGCTAAATGATGAAGATACAAAACGTATTGTTTTTCATGAAATTACTAAAAACGCCATTTTAAAAGCAGTCGAAAATCCAAGAGATATAGACTATAATATGGTAAATGCACAACAAGCACGTAGAGTTTTAGATAGGCTTGTTGGGTACGAATTATCGCCTGTTTTATGGCGAAAAGTTAAAGGAGGTTTATCTGCAGGTAGAGTACAGTCGGTAGCAGTGCGTTTAATTGTAGAAAGAGAACGTAGTATTATTGATTTTAAAGCAGAAACACATTATAAGGTAGTCGCTCAGTTTTCTAATAACGAAGGAAAATCATTTAAAGCAACGATTCCGAAGAACTTCGATTCGAAAAAAGCTGCGGAAGATTTCTTAAAATCATGTGCAAATGCTGATTTTTCAATTGCTGATTTAACCAAAAAACCAGCTAAAAAATCACCAGCAGCACCATTTACAACATCAACATTACAGCAAGAAGCATCCCGTAAATTAGGTTTTCCGGTAGGTAAAACCATGCAAGTTGCACAACGTTTGTACGAAGCCGGTTTAATTACATATATGAGAACGGATAGTGTAAACTTATCAGAAGATGCAAGAAACGCTGCCGAAGAAGAAATTAGTAATTATTACGGTAAAGAATATAGTAAACAACGTGTTTTTAAATCGAAAGCAAAAGGAGCGCAAGAAGCTCACGAAGCGATTAGACCAACCAATATGAAAGCACATTCTATAGATACTGAATACGATCAAAACAGATTGTATGATTTAATATGGAAAAGAACTTTAGCATCTCAAATGAGTGATGCACAATTAGAACGTACCAACGTTAAAATTGAAAACTCTGAAAATAGTAAAGTTTTTACTGCAAACGGAGAAATGATAAAGTTTGATGGTTTCTTAAAAGTGTATTTAGAAGGGACGGATAATGAGGATGAAGAACAAGCAGGAATGTTGCCTAATTTAAAGAAAGGCGAAAATTTAGAGTATATATTTATAAACGCAACACAGCGTTTTACGAGTCCGCCTTACCGATTTACAGAGGCTTCTTTAGTAAAACAGTTAGAAGAATTAGGTATCGGACGACCATCTACTTATGCACCAACAATTTCTACCGTACAACGAAGAGGTTATGTAGAAAAAGGACAAAATGAAGGCGTAGAGAGAGGTTATGAACAAATGATTTTATCAAACGGAACCGTAGAAAGTCAAATGTTGACAGAAAAAACAGGTTCTGATAAAAATAAATTAGTTCCTACGGATATCGGAAACATTGTAAACGATTTTTTGGTTGCTAATTTTTCAAATATTTTAGACTTCGGATTTACCGCTAAAGTTGAAAATTCTTTTGATGATATTTCTGAAGGAGATGAAGATTGGATTGAAATGATTAAAAGTTTTTATATCAAATTTCATGAAAATGTAGAGGATGTAAAAGAAAATGCAGAGCGAGAAAGCGGTGAGCGTATTTTAGGAAAACATCCAGTTTCTGGTAAAACAGTTTTAGTGCGTTTGGGTAAATTTGGTCCGATAGCACAAATTGGTGCACCAGAAGATGAAGAAAAACAGTTTGCAAGCCTAAATAAAGATCAGCATTTAGGAACCATTACTATGGAGGAGGCGTTGGAGTTATTCTTGCTTCCAAAAAACTTAGGGACTTTTCAGGATGAAGAGGTAATTGTTTCTAACGGACGTTTTGGACCTTATATTAAATTCGGGGCCATGTATGTTTCTCTTGATAGAGGAGAAAATCCGATGGAAGTAGATTTGCCAAGAGCTGAGGAGTTAATTGTTGCAAAGCAAAAAGCGGATGCGCCAATTTATCACTACGAAGAGTTGCCAGTTCAAAAAGGAGTTGGACGTTTTGGACCTTATTTAAAATGGAATTCAATTTTTATCAACGTAAACAAAAAGTACGATTTTGATAATCTTACCACTGATGATATTATTGAGCTAATTGAAGCTAAAAAGCAAAAAGAAATAGATAAAGTACTTCATAATTGGGAAGATGTTGGTATTCGTGTAGAAAAAGCACGTTGGGGACGCTTTAATGTGATTAAAGGTAAGATTAAAGTAGAGCTTCCGAAGACCACTGAAATAGAGAAAATGACCAAAGAAGAGGCTGAAAAAATAATTGAAGCTAAAACACCTAAAAAGAAAACAGCTAAGAAAAAAGTTGTAAAAAAGAAGGTAACGAAAAAGAAATAAGTAGTTTTTATAAGATAGTTTAGTATATTGCAATTTCCTTAATCCCCCAAAGAAGATGAATTTCAGTTTTTTTACACCTATAAAAGATACTGTAGTTGCACATTTAATGTCGCAATCTATAGCATCATTTGGGCAAAATATTGAAATACATACCGCTGAAAACGGCTTTCCTGATTTGTCAGGAATAAACATTGCTATTTTAGGAGTAAAAGATGGTAGGGGAGCAGAGAATAATGATGGCTGTGGAAGTGATTTGCAGTATGTTAGAAAGAAAATATATGAATTATTCCCTGGGAATTGGCAAACTAAAATTGCAGATTTAGGAAATATAGCACAAGGAAACACACTTAAAGATACTCACTTTGCGGTAAAATCTTCAGTAGAATATTTATTGAAGAATAAAATAATTCCAATCATAATAGGAGGCGGTCAAGATATAACCTATGCAAATTATAGAGCATACGATTCGTTAGAACAAACAGTTAATCTAGTGTCTGTAGACAGTCGTTTTGATTTAGGAACCTTAGATGACCCAATATCTTCTAAGTCGTTTTTAAGTAAAGTGGTAATGGAGCAGCCTAATAATCTGTTTAATTATAGCAATATAGGATATCAAACTTATTTTAATTCGCAAGAAGAAATAGCCTTGCTTGATAATTTATATTTTGATGCTTTTAGGTTAGGTGAAGTAAAAAACGTAACTTTAGTGGAACCTATAATGCGAGATGCAGATGTAGTAAGTATAGATATAGGATGTATAAGGCAAAGTGAAGCACCTGCTAATAATAATGCATCGCCAAATGGGTTTTATGGAGAAGATATTTGTGCAGTGGCAAGATATGCAGGAATTAGTGATAAAGTAACTTCTTTTGGAGTTTATGAATACAATCCGATATTAGATACCAATTTTCAAACCGCTAGTTTAATAGCACAAATGATTTGGTATTTTATTGAAGGCGTTAATGCAAGAGCAAAAGATTATCCGTTTGTAACGAAGGAAAATTATCAAAAATTCACCGTGCTTTTAAACGATGATGATCCAATAAACTTTTATAAAAGTGATAAAAGTGGTCGTTGGTGGATGGAAATAAATTTAATATCAAATAATAAACATAAAAGACATGCGTTAATACCATGTAACTATAAAGATTATGAACAAGCTTTAAACAGAAAAATGCCGAACCGTTGGTTTAAGGCATTAAAAAAGCTAGTTTAATGAGGTAACTTTTTTGTTTATGAAAAAATTATAATACGTAATTGTTTTTTAATAAAAAAAATAATAGGTTTACGACCTCTTTTATAAGAAAGAAATAATATGAAGAAAATACTAGTATTTACATTGTTAGTTTCTCTAATTTACGCTTGTGGTTCAGGTGGAGATAGAGGAGAGTTGGTAGGTGAGAAATCTAAAAGAAAATGGTTTGCAGAAAAACCATATGGGATGGCAAAAATACCAGGAGGTTCTTTTACAATGGGTAAACAGGATGAAGATCCGTTAGGAGCCATGAATGCACCAACTAAAACAGTTACAGTTCAGCCATTTTATATGGATGAATCTGAAATAACTAATAGTGAATACAAGCAATTTGTGTTTTGGGTAAGAGATTCTATTACAAGAACAAAATTAGCTTACCAAGCAGAGTTTGCTTCAGGTGGAGATATAGATCCTGCTAATGCAGGTAAAAATGCAGAAGGTATTCAGTTATATGCATTTGCTTCTGCAGATACAATTAACGAATCACCATATGCAAAATATATGCGTGAAAACTATTACGAATTAGGAGCAGGATTAGATTCTTTAAAGCCATTAAATTGGCAAGAAGAACTTATTTGGGAGCAACAAGAATATCCAGATACTGATTATGTAGAAGTAATGGATTCACTATATTTAAAGAAAGATGAAGCTTTAAACGGAATTAGAACGTTTAATACAAAATTATTAAACTACAGATATTATTGGTTTGATAATGAACAAGCGGCTAAAACAGGAAAGAACAGAAAAGATTTTATGAAAGACGAAGTGATTAACGTATATCCAGATACTACTGTTTGGATTAAAGATTTTAATTACTCGTATAACGATCCGATGCACCAAGAGTATTTTGCTCATAAAGCGTATGAAAATTATCCTGTTGTAGGAGTTACTTGGAATCAAGCAAAAGCTTTTTGTCACTGGAGAACTCAAACTAAAAATAATTTTCAAAGATCTAGAAAAAAGTTAGGATTAGTTCCTTCTTTTAGATTACCAACAGAAGCAGAATGGGAATATGCTGCGCGTGGAGGTTTAGACTATGGTAAATATCCATGGGGTGGACCAAGTACAACAAGTGATAGAGGTTGTTTTTTAGCAAACTTTAAACCTGTTCGTGGAGATTATGCTGCTGATGGAGCATTATATACGGTAGAAGCTGTTTCTTTTAATCCGAATGAATATGGATTATATAACATGGCAGGAAATGTTGCAGAGTGGACCAATACCGCATATAATCAAATGTCTTACTACATGGGGTCAACAATGAATCCAAATGTAGAGATTAAAGAAAATAGAAGAAAAATTATCCGAGGAGGTTCATGGAAAGATGTAGCTTACTTTTTAGAGGTAAGTTCTCGTGACTGGGAATATGCAGATACAGCAAGAAGTTATATCGGATTTAGAACTGTACAAGATTATTTAGGTACAAGCAAAAGTAAATAAGCAAACAATAACAAATATTAATCCCCAAAACAAAAACAAAAAATTATGGCACAATCAAAATCAACTAAGAGAATTTTTAACATGGCGTATGGTTTAGGAGCCTCTGTAGTAATACTTGGAGCTTTATTTAAAATTATGCACTTTAAAATTGGACCTTTAACAGGTGGTTTAATGCTAACATTAGGTTTAGTTGTAGAAGCAATTATCTTTGCTATTTCAGCTTTTGAACCAATTGAAGATGAGTTAGATTGGACTAAAGTATATCCTGAATTAGCAGACGGACAATCTTTAGGTAAAAAAGGAAAAGAAGCTGCACCTCAAGATGCACAAAGTATGTTATCTCAAAAATTAGATGATATTTTAAAGGAAGCAAAGTTAGATGCAACTTTAATTTCTAGTTTAGGAGACAGTATTAAAAACTTTCAAGGAGCTGCAGAAGGTTTAACAGCTACTTCAGCAACAGTATCTTCTACAAACCAATACAACGAGCAAATGTCTATGGCAGCTGCTAAATTAGAGTCTTTAAACGGATTGTATACAACACAAGTAGAAAATGCAGGTAAACAAGCTGATTTAAACTCTGCTTTAGTAGAAAATTCTCAACGTTTACAAGAGCAAATGCAATCATTAGCTACTAATTTATCTTCTTTAAATGGAGTATATGGTGGAATGTTAACTGCAATGTCAACTAAATAATTAATTAGTTTATCTAATTTTTATATTAACTAAACAAACTAATTAAAGATGGCAGGAGGAAAACAGTCACCAAGGCAAAGGATGGTAAACTTAATGTATCTTGTATTTATTGCAATGTTAGCAATGAACATGAGTAAAGAAGTTTTATCAGCTTTTGGATTAATGAATGAAAAGTTATCGGAGTCTAATACTAGAGCTACCGAAAAAAATAAAGCATCGTATGAAGCTTTGGCTCAAAAAGCATCTGAGCAAGCAAAACAATATGGTGAAGCTAAAGCTAAAACAGACACGCTAAGAGTTATGGCAGATGAGTTTTATGCTTATATAGCAGATTTAAAAACTCAAATGACAAGTGAGCTAGAAGATAAGAAAGCTTACGAGGCGATGGATAAATCAGGTTTTTTAGATCAATATTTTTTCGCAAGCGGAAAAATTACAGCTAAAGGAACAGAATTTGTTGATAAAGTTAATCAGTTTAGAGAGCAATCTTTAGCCGTTTTAGGCGAATCTGATTTATCAGCAGTAGTTGCTGCTCGTTTTAAAACAGACGACGTTACCGATAAAGAAGGAATTACAAAAAACTGGTTAAATTATAACTATGAAGGTTTTCCTTTAATAGCATCGTTAACTAAGTTAACGCAAATTCAGGCAGATGTTAAAACAACTGAATCTGATGCTCTTACAGCTTTATTACAAGGAGAATTAGAAAGTGCAGTATCAATGACAAACTATGATGCCATGGTTGTTTTTGAGAAGAATGCATATTACCCAGGAGAAAGATTATCAGGTAAAATTATTTTAGGAAAAAATGATCCTAATTTAACAGCTGAAAAAGTTATTTTGAATGGTAAAGAAATGCCATCTGATAAAATTCAGGCAGGTCAAGTTATTTTAGATGGACCAGCAGGATCAGTAGGAGATAGAGAGTTAAAAGGAGAGTTTCAGTTTAAAGAAGGAGATTCTTTAGTAACAATTCCTATTAAAGGAGGTTATTCGGTAATTCCTAAACCAAATCAAGCATTAATATCTGCAGATAAAATGAATGTGGTTTATAAAGGTTTAGTAAATCCTTTAACAATTTCTATTCCTGGTATACCAACAAATAAAGTTAAAGCTTCTGCACCTGGTTTAAGACAGGTAAAAGGTAGTAGTTATGCAATGAGACCTACTGGTAAAGGAGGTACTGATGTAACGATTAGAGTTTCTGGTAAATTACCAAGTGGAACACCCGTTAGTTCTAATAAAAAATTCAGAATTAAAGATATTCCACCAGCAGTAGGTATGGTAAGAGGTCAATATGGTACTGTAAAAATGCCTAAAGCAAGTGTTGCTAGAATTAGTGTTGCTGCAGGTTTACCAGATTTCTTATTCGATTTAAAATTAAATGTATCTAGTTTTAAAATTAAGGTGCCAGGTCAACTAACCGTTCCTGTTAACGGTAGAGTTTTATCATCTAGAGCAAAACAAGTGCTTAATAAAGCTAGAAGAAATGATGTAATTACTATTTATGATATTAAAGCCTCAGTTTCGGGTTCTAATTACAAGATTAAAAAAGTATTACCTGTAAGTATAGAAATTACTAATTAATAAGTAAAAATTTAAAGTATGAATTGGAAGCGTTTTTATATGGTTTTATTTACCCTTGCATCTATAAGTTATGTAAGTGCACAAGCCAACCTTTTAAATGCTAAAAAGGTAAAGGAAATTGGCTTTAAATCTGAAGCCCAAATAGCATCAGAAGATGATAAACCTTTGCCTTATGGATTTATAAGTGATAGAGATGTCTTATGGTCTAAAGTGGTGTGGGAATATGTGGATTTAAATCAAAAGATTAACTTACCTTATTATTACCCAATTGATACTACAAATGCAGGATTAACAAGACGTTCATTGTTTGATACCTTATTAAAAGGAATTAAAGATGGCGAAATTAAAGAGGTTTACAGCGATTCTTATTTTACAAGAAAAATAGGAATGGATGAAATTAAAACAAAGACTGTTAAAGAACAAGATGATGGTTATGGAAATGTTGATCTTTACTTTGTGCAATCTGTTGATATTAAAGGTTATTTAATTAAAGGTCTTTGGTATTTTGATAAACGAGGAGGAGAGTTAAAATACCGTATGTTGGCTTTAGCTCCGATGGGACCAGATGTTCAAGCAATGGGTGTTGCTGAAATTGATGACAAAGATAGTGTTTATGAATTGTTTTGGGTGTTTTTTCCTGATGCAAGAAACACTTTACATGCATCAAAAGTATTTAACCCTAAAAACACAGCGCATCCTTTATCGTATGATAACTTGTTAAATGCTAGAAGATTTACTTCAACAATAATGAAAGAAGAAAATATTTATGGAGACAGATCTATTAAAGATTATGTTCGTGGAAATTCTTTATTTCAATTATTAGAAGCAGACAGAATTAAAGAAAATATCCGTGATAGAGAAATGGATATGTGGAATTACTAATTTCTGCTTTATATAAAATTAAAAGAGCTTGCATTGCAAGCTCTTTTTTGTTGTAATAAATAGTATTTTTGAACTATGAATATTGATGTAGATTATATTATTGTAGGTTTAGGTTTAGCGGGAATTACTTTTGCAGAAGAATTGTTAAACGCTAACAAATCTTTTGTAGTTTTTGAAGATAATTCACAAACTTCTTCTTTAGTAGCAGGCGGTGTATATAATCCGGTTATTTTAAAGCGTTTTAATGCCGTTTGGAATGGGCATCAACAAATAGAAACTTCAAAACCTTTTTATAAAGGGTTAGAGCAAAAACTGAATTTAAAATTAGATTATCAATTTTCAATAAAAAAAGCTTTTGCAAGTATTGGCGATGAAAATAATTGGTTTTTAGCGTTAGATAAGCCAACACTTTCTAATTACATGAATCCTAAAATCAGTAAAGAAAAAATAGATACTGTTTTTGGTGATTTTGGTTTTGGAGAACTTACAGGTACTGGAAGGATTGATACAGAGTTGTTAGTGAAATCATATAGGAATTATATGAAAGAATCTAAAAGGTTGATGTCTTTAACTTTTGAATATGATGCTTTAAATATTTTAAAAAACGGAGTTGCTTATGAAAATGTAACTGCAAAAAAAATAGTTTTTTGTGAAGGTTTTGGAATTACCAAAAATCCGTATTTTAATCATTTACCATTAAACGAAGCTAAAGGAGAAACAATAACAATACACGCGCCAGAGCTAAAAATCGATTTTTTATTAAAATCAAGTGCTTTTGTGATGCCTTTAGGTGATGATTATTATAAAGTTGGTGCTACTTTTAATTGGACAGATAAAACATGTAATCCAACAAATGAAGCAAAAGAAGAATTAGTAGAAAAACTTAAAAAAGTAATTAAAGTACCTTACACAATAACAGACCATACAGCGGGGATTAGACCTACGGTAAATGATAGAAGACCTATGGTTGGTGTGCATTCAAAACATCAACAATTAATTGTTTTAAATGGGTTAGGAACACGTGGCGTTATGATTGGGCCAACGATTGCTAAAAATTTATTTAATCATTTAGAAAAAGAAGAAGCATTAGATCCTGAAATAGACATTAAAAGATTTAACGATTAGTTATTTTTTTGAAATCATTTTTTTAACAGTCTTATCATAACCTACAAAAATATTTATCCAAATAATTCTAGATAAACGCAAGGTTAAAGGTGTTAATAATAAAGAAACTACCACAATTGTAATAAAACTTTGTAAAATTGTTAGTCCAAAAATAACTTTAGCAATAATAAAAACACCAACAAACAAAGCAACAGCTAAAGCATAATTTACATACATAGCGCCAAAGAAAAAAGAAGGTTCCATCATGTATTTTAAATTGCAACTAGGGCAATTATCATGCAGTTGTGTTATTTTTTTAGGATTTAAAGTAAGGTTAAATTTAAAGAATTCACCATCATGACACCTTGGGCATTTTCCTTTTAAAACACTGTACAACTTTGTTCCTTTCCTAATCATAATTTAAGTAGCTTTGCGTCTTTCAAAATTACGCAAATATTATGCTAAACGTACACAATTTATCGGTTTCTTTCATGGGATCTGATCTGTTTTCAGGAATCACTTTTAAGTTAAATAAAGGAGATCGAATCGGATTGATAGGAAAAAATGGAGCAGGAAAATCAACGCTTTTAAAAGTGCTATCAAAAGATATTGAAACAAGTGGTGGTACGATGGCTTTTGATAAAGATATTCGCATGGGATTTTTGCGTCAGGATATAGATTTTGTAGAAGGACGAACCATTTTAGAAGAAGCATATCAAGCGTTTGAAGAAATAAAAGAAATTGAGTTAAAACTAGATGATATTAACAATCAACTAGCAACAAGAACCGATTATGAAAGTGAAGCATACAGTCAATTAATTCATGATTTAACAGATCTTACAGAGCGTTACGAACTTTTAGGAGGATATAACTATCAAGGAGATACCGAGAAAATTTTACAAGGTTTAGGTTTTCAACGAGAAGATTTTGATAAATTAACAAATACCTTTTCTGGTGGATGGAGAATGCGTATTGAGCTAGCAAAATTATTATTACAGGACAATGATATTTTATTGTTAGATGAGCCTACGAATCACTTAGATATTGAATCGATTATTTGGTTAGAGAGTTTTTTAAAAAATTATTCGGGAGCAATTGTGTTGGTTTCGCACGATAAAATGTTTTTAGATAATGTTACTAATCGTACTATTGAGATTTCTTTAGGTCAAATTTACGATTATAAAAAACCATATTCAGAGTTTTTAAAATTACGAGGAGAAATAAAAGAAAAGCAATTACAAGCGCAAAAAAATCAAGAAAAAGAAATAAAGCAAAAGCAACATTTAATCAATAAATTTAAAGCAAAAGCGAGTAAAGCTTCGATGGCACAATCGTTAATGAAGCAACTTGATAAAGTTGAATTAATTGAGGTTGATCAGGATGATAATGCTGCGATGAATGTTCGTTTTGCAATATCAAAAGAACCAGGTAAAATTATTGTTGAAGCTGACGGATTAAGTAAAAGTTACGGGGATAAACATGTTTTAGAAGATGTTGATTTATTGATAGAGCGTAATAGTAAAATTGCTTTTGTAGGTCAAAACGGACAAGGGAAATCAACTTTAGCAAAAATGATGGTTGGTGAAATTCCGTTTACAGGAAACTTAAAATTAGGACATAATGTAGAAATCGGATATTTTGCTCAAAATCAATCTGAAGAGTTACCGCCAGAAAAAACCGTGTTAGAAATTATGGAAGATGCGGCTTCTGATACTAACAGAATGCGTGTTAGAGACATGTTAGGTTCGTTTTTATTTGGAGGAGATGCTGTAGATAAAAAAGCAAAAGTATTATCAGGAGGCGAACGAAATCGTTTGGCTTTGTGTAAATTATTGTTGTCACCATTTAACGTGTTAATTATGGATGAGCCAACAAATCACTTAGATATCGCTTCGAAAAATGTATTAAAAACAGCATTAAAAAACTTTGATGGAACTTTAATAGTTGTTTCTCATGATAGAGGTTTCTTACAAGGTTTAACATCTACAGTTTACGGATTTAAAGACAAGGTTATTAAAGAATATTTAGGTGATATCGATTATTTTTTAGAGCAGCATAAGATGGAAAATCTTAGAGAAGCAGAAAAAAGAACGGTTGTAAAAGTAGAAAAACCTACTGATAAAAAAGAAGCACATCAATTATCTAGAGAGCAAGAAAAAGAATTGAAAAAACTTAAAAATAAGTTGAGTAAAATTGAATCTCAAATTGCAGATCTAGAAAAAGAGGTTGAAAAAATAGATTTAGAGCTAGCAAATAATTATGATGAAGTTTCTGCTCGACCTAATTTCTTTGAAAATTACAAAGCTAAAAAAGCCAAAGTAGAAACATTAATGGAAGAATGGGAAATGGTAGAAGAAAAAATTTCTAGTTTTTAAAATAGGATCAATTTAGTTTAGAAATTTTAAAAATCAGTAACCATTAATAGTCATGGTTACTGATTTTTAAAATATAGAGAGTTCTGTTTTGGTCGTAAATTCCTCTAAAAATTTCATTCCTTTATACGAATTTCCTTTTTCATTTAGTTTTGGACTCCAAACAGCAATTGTATATTGATCTGGGTGTATGGCTATAATACCGCCACCAACACCACTTTTTCCAGGAAGACCAACTTTAAAAGCAAACTCACCAGATTCATCATAAAATCCACAGGTTTGCATTAAAGCATTTACTCTTTTAGATTCGCTTTCGCTAAGAACAGCTTTGTTTGTAGGTATTCCAATACCGTTATTAGCTAAAAATAAAAACATTTCAGATAATTCTTTACAACTCATTTCTAAAGAACAAAGATTAAAGTAAAAATCAAGCACATCAGAAGGATCATTGTCTATACATCCAAAGGATTTAATAAAATTACATAAAGCAATGTTTCTATAACCTACCGCTTTTTCAGATTTAGCAATTTTACTAGAATATTTGATAGTGTTATTGTTAGAAATTTGGTGAACAAAATCTAAAAAATCTTCTTTAGGATTTTTTAAATGACTAAGCAAAATATCAGAGATAACAAGAGCGCCGCCATTTAAAAAAGGATTTCTGGGTATGCCATTATCAGCTTCAAGTTGTACTAAGGAGTTAAAAGCAGTTCCGGAAGGTTCTACGCCAACTCGATCCCATATTTTATTACCAACAATTTTATAAGCTAAACTAAGCGATAGTACTTTGGCAATACTTTGTATAGAAAATTTATTATTGTAGTTACCAATACCAAAACTCTCTTGATTAACGGTTGATATATGAACTCCAAAATTTTCAGAATTTATAAGGGCTAATTCAGGTATATAAGAAGCTGTTTTACCATTATCGGCTATGTTTTTAACTTTTAAAAACGTTTCTGTTATAATTTCTTTAAAATTCATATTCATTTTTTAAGATTTAATTATTTTTAGTAATCTAATTAATCGTAATTCAACTTTTGTAAGAATACAATGTTATTTTAATAAGCTAAAATCGTTTTTTTATTAGAAAATCAAGTAAAGAATTAGTGTTAATTAATTGAGATTTCTAGTATTTTTACAGAAATAAAATTTTGCATTGAATAATACTGAAAACTCTTTTTTTAATCAGGTTTTTATAAGTAAAAACCAATCAATTTCTCTTCCTGTTTTAGATGAAAAAGAAGTTAGGTTGTTTATAAAAAGAGAAGATGAAATTCATCCTTTTGTTTCTGGAAATAAATTCAGGAAATTAAAATATAACATTTTAGAAGCTAAAAATCAGCAAAAAAAAACATTGTTAACTTTTGGAGGAGCTTTTTCTAATCATATTGCTGCAACTGCCGTTGCTGGGAATTTATCTGGTTTTAAAACTATTGGAGTAATTCGTGGTGATGAATTAGGTAAGAATCTTGAACATACGCTTTCTAAAAACGAAACTTTAAAAAAAGCTTTTGAAAATGGTATGCAATTTAAGTTTGTTTCTCGTGAAGATTACAGAAATAAAACATCCGAGGAATTTATAAATGAATTAAAAAATGAGTTTGGTGATTTTTATTTAATTCCAGAAGGCGGAACTAATAAATTGGCAATTAAAGGCTGCGAAGAAATCTTAACGAAAGATGACCAGAATTTCGATTATATTTGCTGTGCAATTGGTACTGGAGGTACAATTTCAGGGTTAATAAATTCAGTTAAAAAGCATCAAAAAATAATTGGTTTCCCTGCTTTAAAAGGTGATTTTTTACAGAAAGAAATTGAAGTGATTGCAAACAAAAGCAATAATTGGAGTTTGCAAACGGAATATCATTTTGGAGGTTACGGAAAATATAATAACGATTTAATTCGTTTTGTAAATGAGTTTAAAGAGCAAACAACAGTTCCGTTAGATCCTATTTATACTGGTAAAATGTTGTATGGAATTATTGATATGGTTAAGAACAATCAATTTGAAAAGGGAAGTAAGGTTTTAGTAATTCATACAGGAGGTTTGCAAGGAATAACAGGAGTAAATCAGAAGTTAAAGAATAAAAATAAAGAGTTAATACAAATTTAATGAGTGTAAAATCAGTTTTTTATATAGTAGTTTGTGCTGTCTTTTTGGTGAGCTGTGGTTCAAATAAAAATGTGGTTCATCAAGGTAGAAAAAAAGTTGTACTTCACGAAAAAGAAGAAGTATTGCCAGAGTTACCGCAACTAGAACAAATACCCAAGCCAGTAAAAACAAACGGTAATTATACGATAGCATATATTAATAAATTTGCACCAATTGCGGTAAGAAAAATGCATGAACATAATATTCCGGCAAGCATCACTTTGGCTCAAGGTGTGTTAGAGTCGGGTAGTGGAAGGAGTCCGTTAGCAATAAAGTCAAATAATCATTTTGGTATTAAATGTCATAAAGGTTGGCAAGGAAAAAGTGTTACTCATGATGATGATGAAAAAGGGGAGTGTTTTAGAAAATACAAATATCCAGAATCGTCTTACGAAGATCATTCGCAATTTTTGCTTACAAGAAGTCATTATGCAAGTTTATTTAAATTAGGACACACAAACTATAAAGGATGGGCTTATGGATTAAAAAAAGCAGGTTATGCGACTGATAAACGATATCCACAAAAGTTAATAGGGATTATTAAAAAATATGGTTTAACTAAATACGATCGAGTTAAACTTAACAAAAATAATGTTGCTGTAACCAAAGTAAAATCGGGAGTTTATAAAGTGCAAAAAGGAGATACTTTATATTCAATTGCAAAAAAGTATCAAATTTCAGTAAAAGAGTTAAAAAAATACAATGATTTAAATGATAATACTATTAGTATTGGTCAAAATTTAATTGTAAAATAAAAAAAAACTCAGGATTTTATCCTGAGTTTTTTTGCTTATAAATCTTGTAAAATAACTCTTACCAAGAATATTTTTTCTTTTTAGCTTGTTTTTTTATGGCTTTAATCATCACATTTTCTAATTCATTTTTTTTAGAACTTTCTTGTTGTTTTTTAGCAACGTATTGTTTTCTTTTTTTATCTAATTCTTGAATTTTTCTTTGAATTTCAGTTCTTTCTTTACGTTTAGTATCCACATATTTTTTTATTTCTTTTGATGATTTTCCTTGTAAGTTTTTAGGAAGCTGCTTTTTCTTTAATTTGCTATAATCAACCTCTTTTTCCTCAGAAGCATCAACTAAATCCCATTCGGTATTTTTATATAATTTAGAGCTTTTACTTACAGCTCTTTTAACAACTACAACTTCATTTAAAGTTTCGGCATTCGAATCTTGTTTGGTTTGATTCGCGTATTTAGAATAGCCTAAACTACCATAATGTACGTACGTTTTATTTAACCGTTTATTTAAAATAATAATATCGTTATCATAAGGAGTTACCACATGAACAATGTTTTTATTATGATTAATTGTCATGTAATCGCCACCGCCATAAATTGCACCATCTTGCCACATACCAGAAATTCCTTGGTTGTAATTACCACAAAAAATAGTGTTTACAGTAATGTCATTTTCTTTAGCATTGGTAATAGCATCTTTATAATTTAATTTTCCTTGTGTAAAAGGCTCGTTACCGGCAATAAAAATCATTTTTAAATCACGGTTATTATTTCCCCAATCTAATTGATTTAATGAAGTTTGAATTACTTGTCCGCAATATTCACTTCCGCCATTGGTGGTTAAAGAAAATAAATGCTCAGAAATATCATCTAAATCGCTTGTAAATTGTAAAACTTGACGAATATAGCCTTCTCTTGACGACAGTTTATCGTTGCCATATTCATACAAGGCAATTTCTAATTTAGGTGTTTTTCCATCACATTTAGCATGCGATAATTCGTTGATAATTTCCCATAACTGTGCTTTTGCTTGATTTATTAATCCGTCCATACTACTGCTAGTATCTAGCAATAAAGCTACTTTGGTTGTTTGTTTTTTATCGATAGGATTTTCAGCATGACAAATAATTGATGTTGAAAATATAAAAATGAAGAGTGTTTTTAATATATGAGTTTTCATAATTTTTTGTTTTAAGTTATTAAATAATTAAAGGTTTGCTAGCTTAATAATACTGTAAAACTACTGCCAATACTCTTTTTAAAAAAGCCAGAATGAGAGAACGAATTGTGTGAATGAGTAAAACGGTTAAAAAAATGAGTAAACGGTACTTTTAGCTAAAAGAAAGTGTTGTTTTTTAAGAGATGCCATTTTTTGTACTCGGTTTTTGTATGTATGTTTACAGTAATAAATAAAAGATGAATAAATTTTTAAAAATAGTATTTACCTTGTTTTTATTGAATTTCTCTTCGGTTTTTTCTCAAGATTTTAAAGAAAAGACTCAAGAATTTTCGGTAAAAGTTCAGGTTGTAGATAAAAATACAAATCAATCAATTAAAGATGCAATTGTTGAAGTAAATGGACGTGTTTTTAATTTTTCGAACCTTAGAGGAAGGTATATTGTAAAAGCAAAAGTTGGAAATCAATTAATGGTTACTCACCCAAATTTTGAAACTATTTTTTATACCATAAAAGATGATGAAGATATTAAGGTTTTGGTTGAAGGTTTTATCAAAAAAAGAAAATCGAAGATAGGTTCTTATGGTCGAAAAAAAATAGATTTATACTCGGTTTATTTAGATTCGGTAAAGTTTTTTAAGAAAAAAAATATAGATAAAAGTGTCTCATCTGTAGAAAAATTACTGCTTAATTCTTCGTCAAAATCAAGAAGAGCAATTGCGTATAAAGAGTTAGCGGATGTTTATTTTTATTGGAAACAATACGATTTAGCTGAAGAAAATTATAAAATTTCTTTAAAAGAAGTTAGAAAAGCAAATGTGCAATTGTTGTTAGCAAAAACACAGTTTTTAGCACAAAAATATAAAGAGAGTGAAAATATATATCAGAAGAGTTTAAAAGGTACATTAACCAGTTACGAAAAGTTAAAAGGATATGAAGGTTTAGGTGATGTTTTTACAGCAATAAAAAACTATACTAAAGCAACAGCTAATTATAATGAAGCTTTAAAAATTGCCAAAAATAATTATGTAACTCCTAAAATTACAGATTTAAACTCCAAGTTAGCAGAAGTTTTTGCAGCACAAGGAAAAACAAAGAAAGCCGATGGGTATTTTCAAAATTCGCTAAAGTTAGCATCCAAAGAAAATCAAAAAAGAGCTTTAAAAGAGCAGCAAAAAGTTGCAGATTTTTACAATAAATCTCGCAGATATGATGAAGAAATTCAATTGCGAAAACAAAGTTTAGTTGAAGCTGAAGATATTAATATTGAGGCAGTAGCTAAAGAGTCGTTAGTAGATTCTATTACCTCTCAAAAAATAAATTACAAGATAGGAAACGCCTATATTCAAAAAGAATCTTATAACGAAGCTATTCCTTTTTTAAAGAAAAGTATAAAAGACGCGAATAGTAAAGAAGATTTAATAATAGAAAAAGATGCAACGCGTAAACTATCAGAAGTATATGCAACTGTAGGAGATTATACAAAAGCGTTAGAAAGTTATCAGGATTATGTGAAGTTGGTGGACACGTTGTATTCTAAAAAAGAACAAGAAATTCAACAAATAAAAAGGTTCGGAAAGAAAATAGCAAACAACCAAAACCGAATCCGAAGTCTTGAAAAAGATAAGCAATTAAGCGATAGTAAAATTAACTTGGCTTATAAAGATCAGCAATTAATACAAGAAAATAATAAGCAGCAAAAATTGGTGATTTATTCGTTAATTGGAGGTTTTATTTTAATGAGTTTGTTGGCTTATTTTATGTTTAGAACCAATAAACAACAAAAATTAGCAAATAATTTATTGGCATTAAAATCAATGCGCTCGCAAATGAATCCACATTTTATTTTCAATGCTTTAAACTCGGTAAATAATTTTATAGCGGTAAATGATGAGCGAAGCGCAAATAGATATTTATCTGAATTTTCGGTTTTAATGCGTTCGGTTTTAGAAAATTCTGATGAAGATTTTATTCCGTTAAAAAAAGAAATTGAATTACTAGAATTGTATGTAAAACTAGAGCATAATCGTTTTAAAGATAAATTTGATTATGTAATGTTTGTTGATAAAAAAATAGAGCTAAAAAACTATGCTATTCCGCCAATGTTATTGCAGCCTTATATTGAAAATGCGATATGGCACGGACTCCGTTATAAAAAAGAAAAAGGAAATTTAGAAATTTCAATTCAACAAAAATCAGCCGATTTACTTTTAATAAAAGTACAAGATGATGGTGTAGGTCGAAAAAAGTCAATGGAAATGAAAACCAAACATCAACTAAAACAAAAATCGAAAGGAATAAGTACTATTGAAAACAGGATTGCTATTTTAAACGATATGTATAAAGATAAAATAGCAGTTTCAGTTTCGGATGTTTTTGAAGATGGAAGCGGAACAAAAGTCGAACTGATTTTAAAGAAAAATTAAAGATGAAGTTAAAAGCAATCATTATTGAAGATGAAGCTATTGGTAGAGATATTTTACGGAATTATATAACAAAATATTGCCCAAATGTTCAACTATTAGGAGAAGCGGATAATATAAAAGACGGACAAGCATTAATCGAAAAACACGAATTAGATTTGGTTTTTTTAGATGTAGAAATGCCTTACGGAAACGGATTTGATTTGTTAGAAAAAATAGAAAATCAAACTTTCGAAACCATTTTTGTTACTGCTTATGATCATTACGCAATAGAAGCCTTAAACAATCAAGCAACGTATTATTTATTAAAACCTATTTCAATAGATGAATTGATTAAAGCGGTAAACTTAGTTGAAGAAATTAAAACAAAAGAACAAACGTTAGAAAACACTGTTTTAACAACCAAAAGCATTGCTAATTTAAATAAAATAACGATTCCGCAACAAGACGGATTTGAAGTTATTTCGGTTAGTGATATTTTGTTTTGCAAGGCAGATGATAATTACACCGAAATCTATTTCGAAAACACGAAGAAAGTAGTTAGTAAAACCTTAAAATATTTTGAAGATCTTTTAAAAGAAAGCTCTTTTGCAAGAGTTCATAAATCGTATTTAGTAAACGTAAATGAAATTGTAAAATATAAAAAAGGGAAAGGCGGAAGTGTACTTTTATCTAACGGAAAAGAAATTATGGTTTCAGCATCCAAAAAAGCAAATTTATTAGCATATTTTAAATAAAAAACATGAAAATTATAAAAGCAGTAAACGGTAAATCACCGCAAATTCCGGCAGATTGTTACGTGGCAGAAAACGCAACAATTGTTGGCGATGTGCAAATGGGAAAAGAATGCAGTATTTGGTTCAATGCCGTAATTAGAGGCGATGTACATTATATAAAAATGGGCAATAAAGTTAACATTCAAGACGGCGCGGTAATTCATGCTACTTATCAAAAATCGCCAACAACTATAGGTAATAACGTTTCGGTTGGGCACAATGCAATCGTGCACGGTTGCACTATTCACGACAATGTTTTAATCGGTATGGGCAGCATAATTATGGATGATTGTATCGTAGAATCGAACTCAATTATTGCCGCAGGAGCAGTGGTTTCTAAAAACACGATTGTAAAAAGCGGAAGCATTTATGCTGGTGTGCCAGCCAAGAAAATAAAAGACGTTTCTAAAGAATTAATTTCTGGAGAAATTGATAGAATTGCCAATAATTACGTAAAATATTCAAGTTGGTTTAAAGAAGATTAATTGAGCGTTCCCTAAAGGTCGGGCTTTACGTTATATCTTTTGTTTTTTTTAATGCGAATTTATTCCGTTTCACTACATTAATTCGCATTAAAAAAAGCAAAAGGATGCCACTTCAATCCCTAACGCAAACAAAAAGAGCGTATAAAAAAGCCCGATTTCGTTTCCAAAACCGAGCTTTTAATCAAAACTAATCTACTATAAAACTCTACTATTTTATTTCTTTAATTCTTTTTTGTGCTTTCTTTTTTTCTTAGAAACCTTCTTTTTAGAATTACGCATTTTTTTAGCGTTCATTTTTTTAAATTTCTCATATTGCTCTTTGTTCAAAATATTTTTCATCTTGTTTTTAAAAGCAATTTTGTTATCTAATGCCTTGTTTTTCTTTTCAAAACGTTGGTCAGTAGATAATTTTTTTCTTTTTTCTCCGCTTTTTTTCATCGCCTTTCTCTTTTCTTTAAAAGCTTTGCGTTCTGCAATTTTTTCGGCAAGTAAAGGCTTAATTTTACGTTGTTGATCAGAAGTTAAATCTAACTTTAATGTCATTTTTTTAACCGATAACTCAGCTTGTTGTTCAGTTGTTAGTTTTTCTGAATCCTTTTTTCTTTCTTTTTGAGCCTGAGTTGTTAAAACAAATCCGATAACCAAAAAGTATAATGTTAATATATTTTTCATACTACAAATGTTAAGTTTTTTAATTATTTATATATCTATGACTATGCTTCTTTAAAAAAGTTTAAATTTGAAAGTGATTTTAACATTTTTTTAATTGTTTATGAAAAATATATTAAAGCTTTTATTAAAGCTATTCGGTTTTATTTTGGTGGTTTCTTTATTGTTTTTTTTCTGGGCATCATCGCCAACAATGAATGAAAAAGAGTATGCTAAATTAATAGAAAACGAAAATCCAGTAAGTGTTAGTAATGATTCTGTTTACAGTATTGTAACCTATAATGTTGGGTATTTAAGTGGTATGACTAATAATTTGCCAATAGCAAAACCAAAGAAATTATTTGATGATAATTTAAATAAGGTTAAAACCGAGCTTAAAAAAGTAAATCCAGATATTGTTGCTTTTCAAGAAATAGATTATTTAGCAGCAAGGTCGTATGAGGTAGATCAAGAAAAAGAATTTATGAGTTTGGGGTATAACTACGCTGCAAGAGGTGTAAATTGGGATGAGAAATATGTTCCGTTTCCATATTGGCCTCCAAGCATGCATTTTGGTAAAATAGTTTCAGGACAATCAATATTAAGTAAATATAAGTTAAAAGAATACGAACGTATTGTTTTAGAGCGTGTTCCTAATAGTCCTTTTTATAGAGACGCTTTGTATTTAGAAAGATTAATACAAGTAGTAAAAGTTGAGCTACAAGGTAAAGAAGTAGTAGTAATAAATATTCATTTAGAAGCTTTTGATAAAGCAACTAGAGTTCGTCAATTAAAGCATGCTTTAACTGTTTTTAATAAGTATAAAAACAATTATCCTACAATATTGCTAGGTGATTTTAATTCAAAGGCAAGAGATGTTAAAGCTGGTGTTCAAGAAATATTTAAAATGGAAGATGTAGGTAACGCTGCTTTTATCGCTGAAGATCCTGCAAATACATTTGATACAAGAGACTTGTTTGAGCGAATAGATTATATTTTTTACACCAAAAAAACTATAGAATATGTTGATGGAAGGGTGTTGTATGAATTAGGAGAAGCTTCTGATCATTTACCTGTAGCGATGCAATTTAGACTGAAATAGAAAAAAGCTCATTATTTATTAATGAGCTTTTTTGTTTTAAAACAAAAAAAACCTGAACAAAAGTTCAGGTTTTTACGGTGGTGCCTCCAGGAATCGAACCAGGGACACAAGGATTTTCAGTCCTTTGCTCTACCAACTGAGCTAAGGCACCGTTGGTTGCTTATTTAAGTAACAAAATAAAATTCGCAATTAAATTGAGAAAATTATTGTGGTGCCTCCAGGAATCGAACCAGGGACACAAGGATTTTCAGTCCTTTGCTCTACCAACTGAGCTAAGGCACCAGTTGCTACTTTCGTTAAGCGGATGCAAATATACAACCGTTTTTTAATTATACAAAGTATTTGTTTTAAAAAAAATGTATCGTAAATTTGAATTCTAAGAAAAATAAAGATGAATTTAATTATTGATGTTGGTAATACAAGAGTTAAAGCAGCTGTTTTTGAGTTGAATACGATTGTAGAAGTTTTTGTTTTTAACAAACCAGAAATTGTACTCGAGTTGAAAAAAATTAGTGAAAATTTTTCTGTTTCGGCTACAATTATTTCTTCTGTGGCTAGTATATCGGAAAAAATAGTGCAAAAAATCACCGATTTATTAAATCCCATCTATTTAAATTCAGCAACTAAAGTTCCGTTTATAAATCTTTACGAAACACCAAAAACATTAGGAGTTGATAGAATTGCATTAGCAGCAGCGGCAATTAAAAAATATCCGAATAAAAATGTTTTAATTATAGATGCTGGAACCTGTATTACTTTCGATTTTGTAAACAGTAAAAAAGAATATTTAGGAGGTGCAATTTCTCTTGGTATTGCTATGCGATACAAAGCGTTGCATGATTTTACATCAAAATTACCATTATTAGCAATAAATGAAGTTTCTGATTTTGTTGGAAAAAATACAAATACTTCAATACATTCGGGAGTTATTAATGGAGTTTGCAATGAAATAGATGGAGTAATTAATCAATATCAAAAAAAGTATGGAGATTTAACAATTGTTTTAACAGGAGGAGACACATATTTCTTGGCTAAACAATTAAAAAGTGGCATATTTGCCCATCCAAATTTTGTTTTGGAAGGATTACACACTGTTTTGACATATAATTTAACGAATGATTAAGAAATTTATATTAGTAGTTTTTGCATTTACAGCATCAACAATATCTGCACAAAAAAATAGTGCATCACCTTATTCTTATTTTGGTATTGGTGAGAATTTTGAAGCGGTAACTGTAGAGCAAGCATCTATGGGAGGTATTGGAGTTTCTTTAAAAGAAGCGCAATATTTAAACTTTACAAATCCAGCTGCAAATGCAGATTTAAGAGCTTCTACTTATGCGATTGGTGGTAATTTAAGTTTTTTAACAGTAAAAGAAGCAGGTGAATCACAATCAGGTAATTCAACAAATTTACGTTACATTTCTTTGGCTTTTCCGTTAGGTAAAAAAGCAGGTTTTTCTGTTGGATTACAACCGTTTTCATCAGTTGGGTATTCTTTGGTGAATCAAGAAAATCAAGATGAAATTAATATTTTTAATGGAGAAGGAGGTACAAATAAAATATACGCTAGTTTTGGTATGTATTTGTTAAAAGATTTGTCGATTGGTATAGAAGCTGGGTATATTTTTGGTAATATTGAAAATAGCATATTAAATCAAAGATCTAATACGTCGTTAGCTACAAGGCATCAAGAAACATTAAGTGTAAGAGGCGGGCAATTTAAATTAGGAGCGCAGTATAAAAGAGAATTAAAAGATAAATTAAATTTATACACAGGAGCTTCAATTACTGTTAAAAGTGATTTATCAACCAAAGGGAACGAAAAAATGTACTCTCTTTCTTTTGTAGGATCAGGTGAAGAAATTCCAAGAGATGAACTTTTTGATAGATCAATAAATGGAGATGTAACTATTCCTTTAAAAAGTGTTTTCGGAGTTGGTTTAGGAAAAGAAGATAAATGGTATGTAGGAATTGATCAGCAATTTCAGAGTGCATTAAGTAGTAATAGTTCTTTAATCTCTAACGGAAGTGGTTATAAATATGATGATTCGAGTAAAACATCAATAGGAGGATATTATATTCCTAAAATAAATTCAATATCAAGTTATTGGGACAGGGTTACTTATAGAGCTGGTTTACGTTTTGAAGATACAGGCTTATTAGTAGATACTGGTAGTAATTTTACAAAAATAAGAGACTTTGGCATAAATGTTGGTTTAGGATTACCATTGCCAAGACAATTATCGAATGTTAATATTGGATTTGAGTATGGACAAAAAGGAACATCTAATAATAATTTGATAAAAGAAAACTATTTTAATGTAAGATTAAGTTTATCTTTAAATAGTATCAACTGGTTCCAAAAAAGAAAAATAGATTAATAAAAACTAATATAGGATGAAAAAAATTACGTATTTACTAACAGGATTATTTTTGTTTGTAGCCGTAAATGGTGTTAAAGCGCAAGCGAGTCAGGAGTGTAATATAAAATATAACCTTTTTAAAGGTGATGTTAATACAGGTAAGTATGAAGAGGCTAAAACCAATTTAGACTTTTTACTTACAAACTGCTCTAAGTTATCGGTTAACATATATAAATTTGGTGCAAAGGCTGCAGAAAAAACAAAAGATGTAGCTTTAATGAAGAAATTATATGAAGCTAGATTGGTTAACTTTCCTAATAAAAGACCAGCAAAAGCACATAGTGATTATGCTACTTTTTTAATTAAAAATAAATTAGCTACAGATGCTGAAGTTTTTAGCATTTTAAAGAAAGCCTATGATCTTTCTCCTAAAGATATGAGTGTAAAAAATATCTTCAGATATTTTAAAGCCGTAGCAAATGAAAATAAAGATACCAACCCTCAAAAAGTATTTGATACTTATGATGATGTAATGGAATCTGTAGGTGAAAAATTAGAAGATTATAACAAAAAAGTATCTAAATTACAGGTAAAAGATTCTTTAGGAACGATTAGTGATAAAGAAAAAAGAAGATTAAAAAATTATAGTATTAATTCAGGTGCTTTAGGTCAAGTAGAAGGAGGTTTAGATGCAATGATTTCTAAAATCGCAACTTGCGAAAGATTGATTCCGATTTACACAAGAGATTTTGAAGCTAATAAAACTGACGGAGTTTGGTTAAAAAGAGCAGTATCTAGAATGTATAACAAAGGATGTCAAACAGATCCTTTATTTGAAAAACTAGCAAATGCCTATGCAAAAGCAACACAATCTGCGGATGCTTATAACTTTTTAGCAGGTGTTTTAGCTAAAAACGGAGATAAATCTGGAGCTAATTCAATGAGAAAAAAAGCATTCGATTTAGAAACAGACCCGTTTAAAAAAGCAAGATACAAGTTAATTGAAGCTCAAAATGCTAGAGGAAGCAGAGCAAGATCTTTAGCTTACCAAGCTTTAAAATACAATCCAAATATGGGTAAAGCGTATTTGTTTATAGCAAGTTTATATCAAAAAAGTGTTAACTCTTGCGGTAGCGATGAGTTTGAAAAAAGAATGGTATATGTAGCTGCGTTAAATAAAGCTTTAAAAGCAAAACAAGTAGATCCTGGTTGTGGAGCAGGAAGATATATTAAGAGTTATAGAAAAAACGTGCCATCAAAAAAATTAGTTTTTCAAAAAGGATTGGCATCAGGAAGTTCTTATAAAATTGGATGTTGGATAGGAGAAACTGTTCGTATTCCTTAATAAATTTTAATGAAATTAATTTCAATAAATATAAATAAAAGCATTGTTGTCATTTTTTTGACAGCAATGTTTTTTTCTTGTGTAAACTCTAAACAAGAAGTGAGAGATTTTTTAGCAGATAAAAATATGCCTGTAGGTAAAGCTATAAATATTTATCATGTTAAAAAAGATTCAGGAAAAATATCTTCAAAAACAAACGCTGCTATTTTTTACGATTTTTCTAATAGAAAAGAGCATCCTTATAACGAGTTTCCTAAAGGCGTAAAAATTGTTTCAATTAATAAAAACGGAATAGATTCTACCACAATTTCAGGCAATTATGCGTTAACATATAATAAAACAAGAGTTTCAGAAATTACTGGTAATGTGGTTATTTTAAATCATACCGAAAACACAAAACTAGAAACCAATCAGTTATTTTGGGATCAAAAAGAAGGTTATTTTTTTACTGAAGAAGGTTTTAGGCTCACAACGTTAAAAGATACCATTAACGGTTTTGGTTTTGAATCAAAAGAAGATTTAACAAAATGGATAGCAAAAGACATTACAGGTGATGTTTTAACAGATCAAAAATAAAAAGATGAATACACTTTGGAAATATTTACAATACGGTTACTTAATAATTGGAGTAATTTTTTTTGTTGAAGGGATTTTAAAATTAAATTCAGATGTAAAAGGAGCGCTTATTATGTTTGGATTTGGTATCTTTATTACATTAATTTTCTTTTTAAAACGTCATTTTAGAAGAAAAGTAGAAAAAAGAAACCAACAACGTTAATGGAGTTTGAAATTGCTATAATTTTTATTTCCATATTATTTTCAGCCTTTTTCTCTGGGATGGAAATAGCATTTGTTTCTGCCAATAAATTACATATTGAGTTAGAGAAAAAAAGAGAGGGTATTTTACCTAAAATATTAGCAAAACTTACCCAAAAATCATCAAAATTTATCACAACAATGTTGGTTGGTAACAACGTTGCGTTGGTAATTTATAGTTACTTTATGGGGCAGTTACTCATTAACTGGTTTCAAACATTTTTACCAACTAATATTACTTTTATCAATTATTTATTAATTGATTTAAGTTTGTTAACACAAACCGTAATATCAACAATTATTATTCTTGTTACGGCCGAATTTTTACCAAAAACAATTTTTAGAATTTACGCCAACGAAACGCTTAAAGTGTTTGTGGTACCTGCCTATATTTTTTACTTGCTTTTTTATGGAATAACTTGGGTTATTACTAAAATTTCTGATTTTTTCTTATTTGTTTTTTTTAGGATAAAAGAAGACGAAGCTAAAACAGAATTTAGTAAAGAAGAGTTAGGTAACTATATTTCTGAACAGTTGGATGGAGGAAATGACGAAGATAAAATAGATTCTGAAATTCAAATATTCCAAAACGCTTTAGAGTTTCATAAAGTTAAAGCAAGAGAAATAATGGTGCCTCGAACCGAAATTATGGCAATTGATATCCATCAATCGGTAAAAGAACTTAAAAATACATTTATAACTACCGGATTGTCTAAAATTTTGGTTTACAAAAACTCTTTAGACGACATTTTAGGTTATGTAAGCGCTTTCGAATTATTTAAAAAACCAAGTTCAATCAAATCAATATTATTACCAGTTGAGTTTGTGCCAGAATCAATGATAATTAACGACGTTTTAAATAGTTTAATGAAAAAACGTAAAAGCATCGCTGTTGTAGTTGATGAGTATGGTGGTACATCAGGAATTATTACAGTTGAAGATATTGTTGAAGAATTGTTTGGTGAGATTGAAGATGAACATGACAGCCAAGAATTATTAGAAGAAAAAATTAATGAGAATGAGTTTAATTTTTCGGCTCGTTTAGAGGTTGATTATTTAAATGAAACGTACGATTTAAATATACCGAAAGAAGAAGCGTACGAAACTTTAGGAGGTTTTATTATTGATTATACTGAAACCATACCCGCTAAAGATGAAATTTTAGAAATAGATAAATTTTACATCAAAATACTAAAAGTAAGCGCTACAAAAATTGATGCACTTTATTTAAAAGTTATCAATAAAGAAGAGTAATAGGCAACTACTTTCCCTTAAAAAAAACGATACAAAAAACACCTAAAAAAAACATTGCATTATTTACGATGAAATTGTATTTTCGCTCACTGTTAATAAAATAAATAACGTATGGCAATTTTATCGAAAATTAGAGAACGTTCAATGTTCTTAATTCTTGTAATTGGTTTAGCACTTTTTGCTTTTGTATTAGACCCTTCTACAATATCAGATTTTTTTAATGCAAGCAAAGTAAATGAAATAGGTGAAGTTGACGGAGAAGCTATCTCGCGTCAAGAATTTGCTGAAGCTTTAGATGCATATAAAGCACAAACAGGAAATAGTGTTTCTGAAATGCAAGCAGCAAAAGCTGTTTGGAATAACTTAATCAGACAAAAAATATACAAAAATCAGTTAGAAGAAGCTGGTATTACTATTGGTGATGCTGATATTATGAACAAGTTGTATGAAACTGAGTTCATTCAAAACGATCCAAGATTTCAAACTTCAGGTCTTTTCGATAAAAGTAAGTTAAAAGAATTTTTAGCTACAATTAAAGATGAAAATGGAGCAGACTGGAAAAACTGGCAAAATTATATGGCTTCATTAAAAAATAATCTTGAAAAAACAGCTTACGATAATCTTGTTGCTGCAGGATTAGGAGCTTCTTTAAAAGAAGGTGAAGCACAATATTTAACAGAAAACACAAAAATTTCTGGTAAATATGTTTACGTACCTTATAGTACTATTGCAGATAGTTTAGTTACTTTAAAGAAAAGTGATGTTAAAAATTACGTTAACGATCACTCACAAGATTTTCAAGTTGATGCATCAAGAGATATCAATTTTGTAAAATTTGATATTAAACCAACTACTGAAGATGAAAATGCAATTAAAGCAGCAGTAGCAAAATTAATTGAAGATTCTGTAACAGCAGCTAAAATTGAAGTTAAAGGATTAAAAAATACAACAAATTACGTTGAGTTTTTATCAGAAAACGATTCAGATATAGCTTTTGACGATAATTATAAATTTAAAGTACAAGTACCACAAGTAATTGCTGAAGATCTTTTTAACGGAAAAGAAGGCGATGTTTTCGGACCTTATAAAGATGCAAGTTTCTTTAAGTTATCAAAAATAACTAAAGTTGTTCAATTACCAGACTCTGCACAAGCAAGTCATATTTTAATACCTTTTGTAGGTGCAGCAAGTGCTGATGCAACAGTTACTCAAACTGAAGAAGAAGCTAAGAAAACAGCAGATAGTTTATTAGCTGTTGTAAAAGCTAAAAAATCTAAATTCGGAAGTTTAGTAAAAGAATTTTCTTCGGATAAAGGTTCTGTAGAAAAAGAAGGTTTTTACGATTGGTTTGGATATAATAGAATGGTACCTTCTTTTAGAGATTTCGTTTTTGAAGGTAAAAAAGGAGACATGGGAGTTGTAAAATCTCAATTCGGATTTCACGTAATTAAAATTGATGATCAAAAGAACTTTCAACCAGTTTTAAAATTAGCAACTTTTGCTCGTAAAATAGAAGCATCTGAAGCTACAGAAAACACAGTTTTTCAAAATGCTGAAACTTTTGCTTTAGAATTAGCAAATGGTAAAAACTTTGATGAAGTTGTAAAAGAAAAAAGTTTAACATCTCAACCAGCTGTAGGTTTAAAATCTTTAGACGAAGTTGTTGCAGGTATAGGTAAAGAAAGAGAAATTATTACTTGGTCTTTTGATAAAGAAGTTGCTGTAGGTGATGCTAAGCGTTTTGATGTTGAAGGTGGATATGTAGTTGCTGTTTTAACAGGTAAAACTGCAAAAGGATTAATGCCAGTTGATAAAGCAATTTCAAGAGTACGTCCTATTTTATTAAAAGAAAGAAAAGCTAAATTAATTGAAGCTAAAGTTTCTGGTGCTACTTTAGCAGACATAGCAAAGTCAGTAACTCAAACGGTAAAAACTGCTTCGAATGTAAACTTACAATCTCCAACAATTTCTGGTGTAGGTTTTGAACCAAAAGTAGTAGGAGCAATGTTAAATGCTAAAGAAAACACAGTAATTAAAAATGTTGCTGGAGATAAAGGTGTATTTGCTTTTGAAGTAACTGCTAAAACTTTACCAACAGCTTTACCAAATTACGATGCTTTAAGAAAACGTTTAACAAACGAAAGAAAAAATAAAACTTTTCAGATGTACGAAGCAATTAAAAAAGCGTCTAACATTGAAGATAACATGAGTTCTTTTTACGGAATTCAGTAAGTTAAAAAAAGTTGAAAGATAAAAAATCCGAACTCATTGAGTTCGGATTTTTTTATGCTTTATTATAATAGTGTATCTAATCTATTTTAGATAATAAATCCTAATTAACTATCGATTTACCCAAAGCTTCTCCTAGGTTAAAAACATAGCCAGTTATTATCATAACAGCTATAAAAGCGGTTAAAATGTACCAGTAATTTATTTTTTTAGTTTTCATAACTCAAGTTTTTATATTTTAAATAATTTCTTTTCAGCAATAATAATAATAATAATAATAAACAAAAAAGCAACCTCAAACGAGATTGCTTTTTAAATATTTTTTAAAACTTGTATTAAGCATTTAAAGGTTTTCCGTCCCAAGCAGCTTTAGCAGCTTCTTTAACCGCTTCTGAATAGGTTGGATGACCATGGCAAATTCTAGCTAAATCTTCCGCAGAAGCTCTAAATTCCATTGCAACGGCAGCTTCCATAATTAAATCGGCAACTCGTGCACCAACCATATGAACTCCTAATACTTCATCAGTATTTTTATCAGCTAATACTTTTACAAATCCGTCTAAATCTCCACTTGCTCTAGATCTTCCTAAAGCACGCATAGAAAATTTACCAGCCTTGTAAGCAACACCAGCATCTTTTAATTCTTGTTCTGTTTTACCAACAGCAGCAACTTCTGGCCATGTATACACAATACCAGGAATCAAATTATAATCAATATGTGGTTTTTGTCCTGCTAAAAATTCAGCAACAACAACACCTTCTTCTTCAGCTTTATGTGCTAACATTGCTCCACGAACAACATCACCAATAGCAAAAATGTTAGAAACACTAGTTTGTAAATGATCGTTTACGTCAACCATTCCTCTATCAGTAAGCTTAACGCCTGCTTTTTCTAAACCTAAACCTTTTGTAAAAGCTTTACGACCAACAGAAACTAAACAGTAATCACCATTAAAAGTAACTTCTTCCCCTTTTTTATTGGTTGCTTTTACAATAACTTCATCGCCATTTCTTTCAACTGAAGTTACCCCGTGATTTACGTTAAACTTCATCCCTTGTTTCTTTAAAACTTTAGTAAGTTCTTTAGAAACATCTTTATCCATCGTAGGTGTAATTGTAGGAGCGTATTCAATCACAGTTACATCAGCACCTAAACGTTTGTAAACAGAACCTAATTCTAGTCCGATAACTCCACCACCAATTACTAATAAGTGTTTTGGTACTTCTTTAAGTTTTAAAGCTTCGGTTGATGTTATAACACGCTCTTTATCTAAAGAAATAAAAGGTAATGTTGATGGTTTTGAACCTGTTGCAATAATAATATTTGTTCCTTCAATTACTTCTGAAGTTCCGTCATTTTTAGTGACTTTTACATGTGTAGCATCTTCAAAAGAACCTAAACCTTCATGAACAGTAATATCATTTTTGTCCATTAAATATTTAATTCCTCCTGTTGTAGTTTCTACAACATTTGCTTTACGAGCTACCATTTTATTAAAGTCAAACGATGGTTTTTCAACCGAAATTCCATGCTCTTCAAAATGATGCACAGCGTCGTAATAATGGTGAGAAGAATCTAATAATGCTTTTGAAGGAATACATCCAACATTTAAACAAGTACCTCCTAAAGTTGAATATTTTTCGATAATAGCCACTTTAGATCCTAATTGAGCGGCTCTAATGGCAGCAATATAACCACCAGGACCAGAACCGATAACGATTAAATCGTATTTCATAATTCGTTTTTTATTATTTATGTATAGCTGATAAATTTTAGTTTTTATCAGTTTATATTTTGTTTTTCAGAATAATAACTGCAAAATTACACATAAAAGTTGATTTTTTGAAGCATGTTTTCGATTACTTTTTACGAATAAATGACATTAATTACTTTAACTTTGAAACCTTATGAAACAGTTGTTAATTATCGGATATGTTTGGGTAGAACCCAATTCTTCTGCTGCAGGAAGTAGAATGTTACAATTAATTGAGTTGTTTACAAAAAACAATTACAAAATAACATTTGCATCGCCTGCACAAAAGGGCGAAAAAGCGATTAATTTGTCTGAAATAGGTGTAAAAGAGGCAAGTATTGAGTTGAATTCTACTTCTTTTGATGATTTTATTGTTGATGTGAATCCGGATATTGTGCTGTTTGATCGTTTTATGATGGAAGAACAATTCGGATGGCGTGTTGCAGAAAATTGCCCGAATGCTTTACGGATTTTAGATACTGAAGATTTACATTTTTTACGCAAAACACGTCATCAGCAATTAAAAAAAGGCGAAGTTTTTTCTACGGATGCTTTATTAAATTCTACGGATGCAAAACGAGAAATAGCGTCGATATTACGATGTGATTTAAGTTTAATTATTTCTTCTTATGAAGTGAAATTATTGAAAGAGGTTTTTAAAATTGATGAGCGTTTATTATATCATTTGCCTTTCTTATTGGATAAAATTGATGAAAAGGTTATAGAAAAGTGGAAAAATTTTAAAGAGCGTGAGCATTTTGTGTTTATCGGTAATTTTTTTCATGCACCAAATGTTGATGCCGTTTTACAACTCAAATTGCTATGGAAATCGATTCGAAAACAACTACCAAAAGCAGAAATTCATATATACGGAGCGTATGCAACGCAGCAAATAAATCAGTTGCATAATAAAAAAGAAGGTTTTTTGGTTAAAGGTTTTGCAGAAGATGCTATAAAAGTTGTGCAAAAAGCAAAAGTTGTACTTGCTCCGATACGTTTTGGTGCCGGAATTAAAGGCAAATTAACCGAAGCGATGGTTTGCGGAACTCCATCTGTAACAACATTAATAGGAGCAGAGGGAATGCATGATGGTTTTGGTTGGAATGGTTTTATAGAAAATGATTTTGAGGTTTTTTCAAACAAAGCAATTGAATTGTTTACTGATGAAAAACTGTGGAAAAAACATCAATTAAACGGAATAGAAATTATCAATGCTATTTATGATAAAAATAATATTGAACCAATTTTTATAAATCAACTAAAAAAAATCCAAGAAAACTTAATTGAACATCGTCAGCAAAATTTTCTTGGAAGTTTATTACAGCATCAAACCTTACAAGCTACAAAATATATGAGCAAATGGATTGAAGCGAAAAACGATGTTATGAAATAATTTTTTTTAATTCGTTTTTTTTTTTTTATTTACCGCGAATTTTAAAAAGTTGCAGCTAAGAAGAAAATATTTTCATTAGCATTTACTTTAATGCTATTTATGAGTTTTACTAGATTAGAAGATGAAGGAGTATGTACAGTAGCTATAACAACAACAACAACAAATCTTGATGCAGGAGAAAGTACTACAGAGTATTATTATTCAACAAGTAGAGTTTCTGAAGCAGATCGTAAAGCTGGAGCAAAGGCTATACTTGAGAATGATTTTTTACGTTCATCAGACTTTAAACAGTTTTAATTTATAAATTACAAAAAAATGAAAAACATATTCTTTTTTAACATAATGTTATTTGTTGTTTTTTCAATGAATGCAAATGATAGTATACCTGTTTTTGAATACCAGATTAACTACAATTTAGGGAAATCTTTACAGAAAAAAGGGTATGTTTTTAAAAGTAACAGCAAAGTTTACTATAATACAACTAAATCTGTTTTTTTAGAAAATTTAGATAAACTTGTCGAGAGTAATGATGAAGGTATTCCTGAAATTAATTTATTTTCTAAAGGAATAATCTATGGTAGCTCTATGGTAGATATACAAAAAGACACTTTATATAATGCAAATTCAGCAGCTGATGACCCTGTATTAGTAGAAGAAAAGTTAATTAAACAAAAATGGAAGCCAACGGGAGTTAAAAAAAATATTAGTGGTAAAAATTGCCTAGAGTTTACAACAACTTTTAGAGGTAGATATTATACTGCTTATGTTGATTTATCTGTACCATTTTATTATGGTCCGTGGAAATTTAATAATTTACCAGGGCTATTGATTTCAATAGAAGATAGTAAAAAACAATTAAGTTGGAAGTTGTTAAGTGTTAGGTACGATTCGGAAAAGAAAATTAAAAATCATGTAGCTAATCAAGAAAAATATTTAAAAAATTTAGAAAAAACATCATTAAAAGAATTTGTTGTTTTATATGATGCATCAAGAGGGGGAACAATTTCTGTATCGTCATCAAGATTACCAAGAGGTTATAAAAAAAGACGATCAACAAGGAGGTATAAAAGAGGAGGTTTAGAGTTAGTTTATGAATGGGAAAAATAAAATTCAACTAATAACATTTTGTTTTTTATTTCTAAGTCAATTTTTAGCTTCACAAATTCTAATAAAGGGAGTTGTAAAAAACATAAAAGATGTTCCGTTAGAACAAATTAGTATTCTTTTATATGAAAATGATGACCTTATAGATTATACCTTTACAAATTTTAAAGGAACTTACACTTTTACAGTTAAAAGTAATAAAAATTACACTATTAAAACAAGCTCGATGTCTTATAAAGATCAGGCTAAAACAATAGTTATAAATAAAAAAAGTATAACCATCAATTTTAATCTTTTAGAAGAAAATAACCTTTTAGAAGAGGTTGTTTTAAAAATTGATAGAGATATTGAAGTTCGTAAAGATTCGATTATTTTTAATGCAAATTCTTTTAAAAATAAAAGACAAATTGTTTTAGAAGATTTATTAAAAGACATCCCTGGTATTCAAGTTTCATCAACAGGAAACATCACTTTTCAAGGTAAATTAGTTACAAATGTTAAGATTGAAAATGATGATTTGTTTAATGGAGGATATAAAATACTCACCAAAAATTTAAAAGCAGAAATAGTTGAAAAAGTACAAGTTCTAAAAAATTATTCTAAAAATCCATTGCTAAAAAATGTAAGAGATACTGAAGACGTAGCTATTAATATTACATTAAAAGAAGATAGGAAAAAATTAGTTTTTGGAGATGTTGACATTCATTCTAATTTAGAGAAAAAGAATAATTTACATACCAATATTATTTCTTTTTTAAAAAAGAATAAATATTATTTTATAGCTGATCATAACAATATTGGTAAAGATTCATATTTAGATTTTAAAGACATATTTACATCTAAATCAGATAATCCTACCTTAAAAATAGGTAGTAATCAACGAACTAAAATCTTCACTACATTAAACACGTTAAGACCAAAATTAGATGAAGAATATGTAAATCTTAACGAATCTGAATTATATAACTTTAATTCAATTTTTAATGTTACACCTAAGCTGAAAATAAAGGCTGTATTTTTAGCTTACAAAAATGAAAATGATTTTTTAAATAACACAAAAACAACTTTTTTAACGGATTCACTTATAACTATTGATGAAGATTCGAAAATAAATCGCAAAGAAAAATTAAAAACAACAAAAATAGATTTAAACTGGAAAATTAATAAAAATAGTATTTTAGAGTACAATGCTAATTATTTAATTACTTCAGGAGGTGGTAATTCTACCATCAAACTCCCAAATGATTTAGTAAATGAAAATGTATTAATAGAAGGAGAAAAAACTAATCATTTTATTAATTATACAAAGAAGAACAAAGACAGTTCTATAATTCAGTTAACATCAAGATATATATACGATAATAAACCTCAAAACTATACTGTTTTTCCTTTTCCTTATAAAAATACTTTTGGTGATAATTTTGAATTAGCTAAATCTGAAATTTTAAATAAATTAAGTTATTTTACTACTCAAGTAGCATATTTAAAAGATTTTAAGAACAATAATATCGAAACATATTTAGGTTATCATAACAAGAAAGAACATTTAAGATCACAAACATTATTTAAAAATAAAGACACTAATTCTTTCTCAAATAACCCTCCGGATTTTTTTAATAAACTGTTGTTAAATCAAGATTTAGTTTATTTTAAAAACAGATTTAGAAAAAAAATAAAGAACGTTAATTTAGCTTTGAATATTGATTTTAACTTTGAGAATAATAAAAAGAGTAATTTTAAAACAAATAATTTTTTCTATATAAATTCAAACTTTCAATTTAAATATTTATATTTAAAAAAACACGAGTTTAATTACCAAATCAATGTAAATCAGTCTACAAGTTCATTGTCAAATTTAAATGAAGCTCCAATTCCATCAAATTATAGAAATTTTTCAACAGGTTTGTCTAATAATAAATTACAAAGAGATTACAGTACTAGATTAAATTATATTTATGGTAATTGGAATGATAAATTTACTGGAGGATTTAATATAAAATACACTTTTGGAGATAGGTACTTGTCATTTAATTCAGTTTTAAGTAATGAGATTACAACTATTGAAAATATAATATTAAAAGGAAGGAAAGATTTTAGAGCAAATATATATATTGATCGATATTTGAGTTTTTTAGCAACGAATTTAAAAGTTAAAACATCATATTTAAATACTACTTTTGCTAATAAAGTGAACAATACTCAAAGAAATATTAATTTAACTTCTTTAAGTTTTAATATTGAGTTACGTTCTAATTTTTCTAGTTTTTTAGATTTTCATTTAGGTTATAATTTAACAAAAAACACAACAAAAGTTAACTCTTTAAAAACTAAAATTTTTAATCAAAAGAGTTTTATTGATTTTGATATTTATTTTAATAAATTAATAATTAATTTCGAAAATGACCTTTATTTTTTTGATAAAAAATCAAAAATAAGTAACTATTATTTTAGTAATATAAAAAGTTCATATAAAATTAATTCAAATCTATCCATTCAAGCTAGAGTTCATAATTTATTTAATAATAAATCGTTTGATATTTTTTCTCAAACAAATTTTTCGCAATTTAATTCTCAAACTAAATTAATTGAAAGGTATTTTTTAATTGGATTTAATTATCGTTTTTAACTTCAAGCTATTCCATAAAAAAATGTATTGAAAGTAGCTTGAAGCAAAGAATAAAAGTTAATTTATTCAATTTTAATATCTATTGATGTTCTGCTTTGCCAACCAGTTATATCAATTACAGAAATTTGACAATGATAATCTCCTGTATCAATATCATTAGGTATTGTTATGGCTTGAGAAATTTCATATTCTTTAGGTTCGTTATCAATAGTATAGTTTTGCATAAAAATTAAAGGAGAAACAGGTGTTTTAATAGGGCTCAGTTCACATTGGCTTCCTTGATCATCATGTGTATGGTGGTCAAAATTATGGTGAATGTCGATAGCATATTTGGCTAAAGCAACATTGTCAGAGACTTTTACTTTAATAGTGTATTGTTTACCTTTTTCTAATACGTTACATGATTTAGGAAAACCTTGGTTGTAATTAACGGATATTGTTGGTTTTTCTTCGTCGATATTTTCAGAATTACTACTACAGTTTACTAGTGGTAAACTTAAAAGTAGAAGGAGCGTTGTTTTTTTTATAAATTTCATTTTTTTTTTAGATATAAAAGGCTACCCAAAGAGGTTTGGGCAGCCTTGATTTTTTATTGTTAATTTATTTCGAAAGGAATAGAAAGTTTTACTTTCTCTTTTTCGCCACTTTCTTGTACATAAATGTTTAACCAGTATCCTCCTTTTGGAGATTCAGGAATTAAGTCGAAATGATAATGGATATCTGGGTTTATTACATTTTCATATAATTCTTTTGGTAATATTGTTACTACACTATCCCATTCACCAACGGCTACATCTTGGCCAGTTCGCCATTCTTCAAACCATAATTCATATTTAATTTCAGTTACTTTATTAGGAGTAGATACATATTCAAATTCGGTATGTAGTTCATCTTTTCCGTAAGTAACTCTATTGTTTTCACCAACTTCTAAATGTTTAAATTTTTGAACAATATTTAACTTCTTTGTAACAATACTTTTAGTACCATCTTCATGTTCAACAGTAATTTTAAAGTTGTAAACTCCTTCAGCAGCTTTAAACGAAGGTTCGTATTTGCTATCTTCATCAAAATAAACATGGTAATGAATATGAGGATTTAATTGCCCTTGGTATCTTTCAACAGGTACTAAATGATCTCTTAAGTCCCATATTAATTCTCCGTCGTTAACTGCATTTGTACTGTGTGCTTCAACATCAAAATATATTTTAGATACTTTGCTAGTTCCAGTATAGTCAAATTCGATATGTACATCTACATTTGATTGTGGTAAAATAAAATCAGAGTTTCCTAACTCGATATTTGTAAATCTTTCAGCATTTTTGTTTTCTTCAAAGGTTTTAACGATTGAATCGTCATCGCTACAAGAAACCATAAAAGTGGTTGCTAAAAATAGAATTGCTGTTTTAATTGTGTGTTTCATGATTAAAAAAAATTGATTGTTTAAAATGTTTGTATAATGGTTATTGAAAAATTTCTACCAGGTTCAGGGACCTCAATTAACCGGTAAAAACTTGTGTGATTAAAAGCTTTAGTGTTAAAAATGTTATTTATTTTTCCTTGAATTTTTAAAGGATGTTTTTTTGAAAAAGGAAATGTATTTGTGTGTAAACCTATATCTACAAGCGTGTAGCCTTTGGTTGGTTTTTCTGGTGGAACAATATTGTCTTGATCCGAAACAATTCTTACTTTCGAGAAAAACGAGGTGTCTTTTAAAAAGAAGAAACGATTTAAATTGTATTTAAGTGATAGTATTCCGGTTAAAGGTGGTGAAAACGGTAGGGTAAAGTTTTTCTTTTTACCGCTTAATTGTGTTGCCTTAACATACTCTAAAGATCCTTTAAAAGTGAAAGTTTTAATCGGTGTATATTCTAGGCTAATTTCGCCTCCATATCTAAAAACCTCACTCTGTGTATATTGATATTTTTGAAGTGTTTCGTAATATTCAGATGTAGGGCTTAAGTAAATATAATTGTCAAAGTAATTAGCAAAGGGAGTAATTTGGATAAAACTATTCTTAAAGTTTAAACTAAATTCTCCATCAACTTGATAAGAGCTTTCAGGTTGTAAATTGGTGTTACCTTCTTCATAGCGATACATGTGATAATTAACTCCGTTTGAAGCAAGCTCATTAGCTAAAGGAATTCTAAAACTTTTACCAAAGTTTATTTTGTAAGAAGTATTTTTTACCGAATAACTTAATCCAGCAGAAGCACTAAAGTTTTTAAAATTTAAATTCCTTTTTTCTGATCGCTGTAATTGTTGTTGTGTAATGTTTCCGTTATTATCAGTAACAGGAGATGTAAACCATTCATAATATGGTTGTGTTTTTACAACCCCATAATCATAACGTATTCCTGCATCTAGGTATAAATTAGAATTAATTTTTATTTGATCATATAAAAAGGCGCCAACAGTTAGTCTTGTGTATTCAGGAATCAGAAATCCCCAGCCATCAATGTCATTGTCTTGATATTCAAAATTAAGTCCTGTTGTAATTTTATGGTTTTTAAAACCATAATGATTGTTTTTTATATTAAAACTGTAAGTGTTTTTGTTAAATAAACGTTCTTTGGTTGAATCTGGTTTTGGCATATAGCCATGTGGCACAGGCTCTGAATGTTCTTCTCTGTCATTTATTTGATAACCAAGTTCAATATCTAAAGTATTGTTAGCAAAAAGAAAACTGGTGTTATTTGTTATTTTAAAGTGATTAACTTTATGTAGTGGTAAATCAATATCTCTATTGTTTGCATCGTAATCAATTTTCGAAGTTCTTACCTCTAATCCATGTGCGTTTGCAAAAAAACCATTTTTAGCATTTACATTACTAAAAGTAGTGATTGTATTTATTTTATCAGAAGTATAGCCTAAAGAAACACTAATATTATGATTACGCCCTGCGGTATTTCGTAAATAGTTTTTATGTAGGTTAAAAATGTAATTATCATACGTTATTGTACGAGTAGGCACCTTATAATCACCATATTCTTCGTGCGTAATTCTTGCTTTATAATACCAATGTTTATAACGTTGTTTTACGCCTAATGATATTCCGTATAAATCATTATTACTCCTGTTAGTTAGGTTTAGTTCTCCAGAAAAAGAATTAACATCTGGGAGTAAATTATTTTTTAAACTAATAACACCTGCAATTGCATCAGAGCCATACATTAAAGAAGCAGCTCCTTTTGTTACTTCTATGTTTTCAACGTTGTATTGATCAATTTCTAAACCATGATCTGCTCCCCATTGTTGCGCCTCGTGTTTAATTCCGTTTTCAACAACCACCACTCTGTTAAAACCGAGCCCTCTTATTGTAGGTTTAGATTGCCCAGACCCAATGGCAATTGTACTTACACCTGGTATATCTTTTAATGTTTGCATTAAGCTATTGTCTCTATTTTGTTCTAAAAACAGTTTGTCAATTTTTTGCTTATTGCTTGAGCTTTTATGAAATACTTTTTTTGTACTATGTGCAATCGTAACTTCGTTAAGCAACGAAATATCTTGTTTAAGAGCTATTGATATTACCGAGTTTTTAAGAGGGAATGTTACCAGTTTTTTATGGGTAATATATCCTACGTGCGTAACACTTAGTAGTTGTTTTTTAGAGTTAATTTCTTGAAAGTAACTGTTTCCTTTTAAATTGGTGTACGCGTGTTTTAAGCCAATACTTACATGGGCATTGGGCAGCTCTATTTGTGTTGCCTCATCAATTACTTTTACCGTTACACTATTAGTGTTTTGGCTAAAGATAAAAGCATGAAACAATACACAAAATAAAGCACTTAAGCTTAGTTTTGTCATTATAGTAAAAAATAAGTAGATGTAGTATTATGGTCAAATAATTATAATATTTGAGGATAATACAGATTAAATTAGTGAGTTACTTAAATTCAATTAAATAGATAATACAAAACCATCTATACACTAATTTGTAGGTAATAAATAGCTGTTGGTATTAAATAAAAAGAGAATAAAAATAATTAAGAGTTCACAGGAGGAGCTCTTAGTCTTTTAAGTGATGAAAAGTAAGAAACAGCAGCAATTGAGTTGTAGCTTTCAATTACATTCTTACTAATTTTAAAAGTTTTGGTTTGAACAAACTTTTTTGAAGCCAAATTAAAAGCAGCAAATGAAAAATAGCAAATATCACAATGATCATTTACAGATTCATGTAAGTGTGTTAGTTTTTCTTTACAATGATGATGACCTTCATCTTTATGCTCATGAGTAGCTTTAACAATAGCAGGAAGCATAAGAAGAAGCACCAAAAATAAGGCGGTAATTCTACTTGCAATGCTGTTGTTTTTTATAGTCATATTATCCTTTTATCAAAAAAAGAAATGCAAATATAAATTATTAATAATCATTATAAATAGGTTATTGTGTTAAAAGTTTAAAAAAATGATAAGAATATTATTTTAGTGTTTTTTTAAAGAAAAAACCTTTCGAAATTTCGAAAGGTTTTTGTAGTTTTTATAATAATCCAGCACGTTTTAAAAGCGCATCAGGTTTAGGTTCTTTACCTCTAAAGCGCTTGTACAATTCCATTGGTTTTTCGGTACCTCCTTTTGATAAAACATTATCTTTAAATTTATCAGAAACTTGTTTGTTAAAGATTCCTTCTTCTAAAAAATACTCAAAAGCATCAGCATCTAAAACTTCCGCCCATTTATAAGAATAATATCCAGCAGAATATCCTCCTTGAAAAATATGAGAAAAAGCAGTACTCATACAATTTTCAGCAACATCAGGATATAGTTTTGTTTCAGAAAACGCAGCGGTTTCAAAATCTTTAACAGATTTTATTTCTGAAGGGTTTTGCGAGTGCCAACTCATATCTAATAATCCAAAGCTTAACTGACGAAGCGTTTGCATACCTTCATGAAAACTAGCTGACTCTTTTATTTTTTCAACATATTCCATCGGAATTGTTTCTCCAGTTTCATAATGTTTGGCAAACAATTCTAAGGCTTCTTTTTCGTAACACCAGTTTTCTAAAACCTGACTAGGTAATTCAACAAAATCCCAAGAAACTGATGTTCCTGATAAGCTATTGTAAGTTGTGTTTGCTAACATACCATGTAATGCATGTCCAAATTCATGAAACAAGGTTGTAACTTCATTAAAAGTTAATAAAGAAGGCTTTGTTTTGGTAGGCTTGGTAAAGTTACAAACAATAGATACTTGCGGACGCTCATTAACACCATTTTTAATTTGTTGCGATTTATAACTCGTCATCCATGCACCATTTCTTTTCCCTGGCCTTGGATGAAAATCAGCATAAAAATGAGAAATGAAATTTCCGTTTGCATCAGTTACATTGTATGTTTTTACATCTTCGTGGTATTTATCGATCGAATTTATTTCTTCAAACTGTAAGTCGAATAAACGATTAGCAATTTCAAAAACACCATCAATTACGTTTTCTAATTTAAAATAAGGTTTTAGTAACTCTTGATCTAAAGAAAATAATTCTTTCTTTAATTTTTCTGAATAGTAAGCACCGTCCCATTTTTCAAGTTGCGTTATACCATCTAATTTCTTAGCGTAGTTTCTTAAATTATCAAACTCACGTTTTGCAGCAGGTTTTGCTTTGGCTAATAAATCGTTTGAAAAAGATAACACTTTTTCAGGTGTTTCTGCCATTCGTTCTTCTAAAACAAAATGAGCATGTGTTTTATAACCTAATAAATTAGCTCTTTTATGACGAAGTTTTACAATATTTAAAACAATCTCTTCGTTGTTAAAGTCATTGTCTTGAAATGCTTTTTTACCAGCTGCAATGGCTAATTTTTTACGCAATTCTCTATTGTCAGCATAGGTCATAAAAGGAATGTAACTTGGATAATCTAAAGTGAAAATCCAACCTTTTTTTTCTTTTGATTTTGCAACTTCTTTGGCAGCCTCTTTTACACTTTCAGGTAAACCTGACAAATCATTTTCATCAGTTAAATGCATTTCAAAAGCATTGGTTTCAGTCAATACATTTTCTCCAAATTTTAATGATAGTTTAGATAATTCAGCATCAATTGTGCGTAATTCTACTTTGTCAGTTTCATTTAAATTAGCGCCGTTTCTAGCAAAACTTTTGTATTGTTTGTCTAGCAACATTTCTTGCTCAGGAGATAAATTTAAATTGTCTTTAGCATCAAAAACAGTTTTAACTCTTTTAAATAAAGCTTCATTCAACGTAATATCATTTCTAAATTCACTTAGCCAAGGAGAAACCTCTTGTGCTATTTTCTGAATTTCATCATTGGTTTCGGCAGAATTTAAATTGAAGAAAATAGAAGTTATTTTATTAAGCTTTTCACCTGTAAAATCTAAAGCTACTGTGGTATTATTAAAAGTAGCAGCATCAGTATTATTTACAATGGCAGTAATTTCTTTTTTTGCTATTTTTATTCCTTCTTCAATGGCAGGTTTATAGTCTGCATTTGTAATTTTAGAAAAAGGAGGTGTATTAAAATCTTGTAAAAGTGGATTCTTAATCATAAAAAATCATTTTTAAAATTGGCAAAACCTCACATAAAAGCGAGGTTTTGCATTAAATATATTATACTAAAATAGTTATTTTCTTACTCTTTCAGAAGCTTTTTCAACTTTAAGTTTTAAGCCTTCTTTGTAGGTAATAATTTTGTCTAAAACACATTTATCAGAAGCACCAATAATTTGAGCTGCTAAAATTCCTGCATTTTTTGCACCATCTAAAGCAACAGTTGCAACAGGAACGCCACCAGGCATTTGTAAAATTGATAAAACAGAATCCCATCCATCAATTGAGTTTCTACTTTTTACAGGAACTCCAATTACAGGCAACGGACTCATACTTGCTACCATTCCTGGTAAATGCGCAGCTCCACCAGCACCAGCGATAATTACTTTTAAACCACGAGTGTGGGCATTTTTTGAATATTCAACTAATTTTTCAGGTGTTCTGTGTGCAGATACAATATCAACTTCTATTTGAATATCAAAACTTTCTAAAATATCAATTGCTTCTTGCATGATTGGAAGATCTGAATCGCTTCCCATTATAATTCCTACCATAATTTATGTTTTTAAAATGAGGCTCTGAACTTTTTTTCAGAACCTCATGAGTTTGGGTGAGAAGCTGAAATAAATTCAGCTTAACGAGTAATTATTTAGCTATTACTTTAATTGTTTCTTTTACTTGTTGCGCTATTTTTCGAGCTTCATTTATATCTTTATTAACGATTGTTACGTGTCCCATTTTTCGGAAAGGTTTGGTTGTTTTTTTTCCGTAAATATGCGGCGTAACTCCATCAATTTTTAAAATTTCGTGCATGTTTTCATAAACAACATCGCCAGTATAACCTTCTGCACCGACTAAGTTTACCATTATTCCGGCAACTTTACTTTCGGTATTTCCTAAAGGAAGATTTAAAATACTACGTAAATGTTGTTCAAATTGATTGGTGTAACTTGCTTCTATTGAATAATGTCCAGAGTTATGTGTTCTTGGAGCAACTTCATTTACCAAGATTTCATCATTTATTGTTTGAAACATTTCAACAGCTAACAATCCAACGAAGTTTAAAGAATTAGCTACTTTTAAAGCAACTTCTTGTGCTTTTTTAGCCACAGATTCTTCAATTCTAGCAGGACAAATTACATATTCTACCTGATTTGCTTCTGGATGAAACTCCATTTCAACCACAGGATATGTTTTTATTTCTCCAGATGAATTCCTAGCAACAATTACTGCCAATTCATTTTTAAAAGGCACTAGTTTTTCGGCAATACATTCTACTTCGGGTAAAGAATAAAGGTCGTTATAATTACGAACTACTTTTACGCCATTTCCGTCGTAGCCAAATTGCGCAGCTTTCCATACAAAAGGAAACTCAATAATATTGTTTTCGTACGAGTGTTTTAACTCTTCTAAAAAGGCATAATGAGAAAAATCCGCCGTTGGTATTTGATGATCTTTATAAAAAGTTTTTTGTCGTGCTTTGTTTTGAATGATACGTAAACTAGCTGGCTTCGGATAAATTGTTAACCCTTCAGATTCTAACTTATCTAAAGCATCAATATTTACATTTTCAATTTCAATAGTTAAAACATCTACTTTTTTACCAAAATTATAAACAGTATCAAAGTCAAATAAATCTCCTTGATGAAATTCGTTACAAATTTGTGCGCAAGGAGCTTCTGGATTTCCATCTAAAATAAGTGTATGAATATCAAGTTTTTGTGTTTCGGTAAGTAGCATTCTTCCTAATTGTCCGCCACCGAGAACGCCCAATTTAAAGTTTGAAGAAAAATAATTTTTCAAGATAAATATTTTAGTGTGTTGTTGTTATGGCAAAAATAAGAATCTTAATTATAGAATTATAGAATTAACGAGATATTCTTAATTGCGAACTACTAATTTTTGAAACAAAATACATTAAAGCGGCACAACCTTCATTATCAATAGGCGCTCCGTTTGCCAAATAATTGTATTTTTTATCATCACAAGGACATTTAATATGCACACCATCAAAAGTCATTAAAGAATTACAGGTAGCTTCAGGACATTGTTGATCAAAGGCTTTGTAACCGCTGTTTCCTGTTCTAAAAATAAAAATATTACGACCTTGTATGCTATTTTCAGAAGTACCGCTAGGTATAAGTAAACCTTGATATTCTGGTAAAGATAAATCAATAATAGTATTCATATCTATACCTCTAAAACAATCGTTAACGGGTGTGTTATCAGAACAACTTAAAAGTATTATAAAACTAAAAAGATAAAGTATTTTTCTCATTATTTAAAAATAGAGTTATATATGCAACGCTACGAATTTACAAATATTTTGTACATTTGTTGTGTAATCTCATATCTATCGGTATGAGATTTTTAAAGTTTTAAAATTATGAGTGAAGTATCATATTATAGTGCCGAAGGATTAAAAAAATTAAAAGAAGAGTTATCACATTTAGAGCATACTGAAAGACCAAGAGTTTCTCAAGAAATTGGTGATGCTATTGATAAAGGAGATTTAAGTGAAAATGCAGAATATCATGCCGCAAAAGAAGAACAGTCTTTATTAGAAACTAAGATTGCTAAACTTAAAAATGTGGTTGCAAATGCACGTATTATTGATGAGAGTCAGTTAGATACTTCTAAAATACTAATTCACTCTATCGTAAAATTAAAAAATACAACTAATGGTATGGAATTTACTTATACTTTAGTGGCGGATTCTGAAACGGATATTAAAAAAGGGAAACTGTCGGTAAACTCTCCAATAGGAAAAGGTTTGTTAGGAAAAAGTTTAGGTGATATTGCAGAAATTAAAGTGCCAAACGGAATAATGAAGTTTGAAGTTATGGATATTTCTCGTTAATATTTTGAAAATATTTTTAATGAAAAGCGTTGCGTTTGCAACGCTTTTTTTATTTTTACTATTAGTAATCAGGTTGAGCGTAGTCGAGATCTAAATTTTAACCTCTCGACTACACTCGACGAGACATTAAACAAAAGTTATGGCAAGTATTTTTACCAAAATAATAGTAGGAGAAATTCCTTCATATAAAATAGCAGAAGACGATAATTTTATCGCTTTTTTAGATGTAAATCCGAATGCAAAAGGACATACCTTGGTGGTTCCTAAAAGAGAAGAAAATAAAATTTTTGATTTATCAAAAGAAGAATATGATGGATTGATGTCTTTTTCATATCGAGTTGCCAAAGCTATTGAAAAAACAATTCCGTGTAAACGTGTAGGAATGAGTGTAATTGGTTTAGAAGTACCGCATGTACATGTGCATTTAATACCTTTAAATACCATGGCAGATATTCAGTTTATAGAAAAGGTAAAATTATCGAAGGATGAATTTATTGAATTGGCAGAAAGTGTTTCTGGTAATTTCGAATAAATGAAATTAAAAAAATGGCATAAGGCAGGGTTAAGTTGGGGATTATGGATGTTTGTTATAATGACATTTGTATGGCCTTATTTTGATGGAGAAGAAATTACGTTAAAAAAAACATTGATAAGTTTTGTTATTTGGACAATAGCAAGTTTTGCTTTTGGTTGGTCAATGAGGCATAATCACAAAGAAAAATAAACTAAACAGCAGCGTGTCATTCTGAATTTATTTCAGAATCACATCGTTGTTAGACGGAGTTACTTTAAACTTTGTTTAACTGAATAACAAAAGTAGTTCCTTTATTTACTTCGGATTTTTGTACAAATATTTTTCCGTCATGATAATCTTCAATAATTCGTTTAGAGAGCGATAAGCCTAAACCCCAACCGCGTTTTTTTGTGGTAAAACCAGGTTTAAAAATTTGTTTAAATTGCGATTTGTTAATTCCTTTACCAGAATCAGTAACTATAATTTTTACGGTTTTAGGAGTTTCTTTAATTTTAAGAGAAATACTTCCTTTTCCTTGCATAGCATCAATGGCATTTTTAATCAGATTTTCTATTACCCAACCATATAATTCGATATTTAAATTAGAAAAAAGCTCTTTTGCATCCGAAGAAAAAGCAAAATTAATTTGTTTAGAACTCCTTGATTTTAAATAATTAAAAGCGGCTTCGGTTTGGGTAACAATATTATATTTTGTGAGTTTTGGTAAAGACCCAATTTTAGAAAATCGATTGGCAATAGTACTAAGTCTGTCTACATCTTTTTCAATTTCAATAATATAATCTTCATTTACATTTTCGGTACGTAAAATGGCAATCCAACCTAATAAAGAGGATAAAGGAGTTCCTATTTGATGAGCTGTTTCTTTAGCCATTCCTGTCCAAAGTTTATTTTGTTCCGCTACTTGGTTCGATTTGTAAACCATATAAATAATGATTACAAAAAGCCCTAAAATTAGCAATAACGCTAACGGATAATATTTAAGTTTGTATAATAAATCGGAATTTCGATAATATAAATATTGCGTAATACCATAATATTCAATAACAATAGGATCGTTTTGATCTTTCATTATTGTTAGTTGTTCTTTAAGGTATAATGGATTTTTAGATTTAATAGAATCTAAATTTCTATGCAAATCAATACTTCCGTTTTTGTTTACAAGAATGGTAGGAATGTTTTCAATAGTTTCATAAACCTTGTTGATTAAATTAGTGTTTTCATCTAAATCTGGGTTAGAAGCTAATTCTTTAAAAGCAGCGGCAAAAATTTCAATTTTACCTCTTTCTTCTATTTTAAATTTTTGAAAAAACACATAGGTATTCCATAAAATAAATGAAACAATTAAAAGAGATACGAAAAAAGCAATTCGTTTTATCCAATAAGTATTTTTAAAAAATGTCATTAGTCAAATATAAACTATTCTATACAATAACTTAATTTGTAAATCCGTAGTATATTTACACTAAAAAACAAACAACATGTTATCACTCGATCCTAAAGAATTACCTATACCTAAATTACATAGTTATTTATTAGGCGCTATTGCACCAAGGCCAATAGCATTTGCAAGTACTATAGATGCTGATGGAAATCCGAATTTATCACCATTTAGTTTTTTTAACGTTTTTGGCGCAAATCCGCCAATGCTAATTTTTTCACCAGCACGAAGTGTAAGAGGAAATAAAACAAAACACACGTTAGATAATGCTGAAGAAACCAAAGAAGTGGTAATTAATGTGGTTAATTACGATATTGTACAACAAATGTCGTTAAGCAGTACCATGTATCCGAAAGGAGTAAATGAGTTTGAAAAAGCAGGTTTTACGATGTTAGCTTCAGATAAAGTAAAACCGTTTAGAGTAGCAGAATCGCCAGTGCAGTTTGAATGTAAAGTAACCGATATTATTTATACAGGAACCGAAGGAGGCGCAGGTAATTTAATTGTTTGCGAAGTGGTAAAACTTCATATAAATGAAAATATTTTAGCAGAAGATGGGAGTATCGATCAACATAAAATAGATTTGGTGGCAAGAGCAGGAGGGAGCTATTATTCGCGTGCTAGAGATGGTTTTTTTGAAATACCAAAACCAATTTCAACCTTAGGTATTGGAGTAGATCAAATTCCTTTAATAATAAGAAACAGTACCGTTTTAACAGGTAATAATTTAGGAATGTTAGGTAATGTAGAGCAATTGCCAAACGAAGAAACTGTTAATAACTTTGCTAAAGAACACCCAGAATATGTTTCGTTTTCAATTGAAAAAAAACATACATTTGCACAGCAGTATTTACAAAATAATGATGTAGAAAGCGCTTGGAAAGTGCTTTTAATTAAATAGATAAGAATATGGAAGTTATAGGGAAAATTAAATTAATTAACGAAACACAAACATTTGGTGCAAGCGGATTTAGAAAGCGTGAAATGGTAGTTACTACTGATGAGCAATATCCACAAATGATTATGATTGAGTTTGTACAGGATAAATGTGATGTTTTAAATAATTATGCTGTTGGACAGGATGTAAAAGTGTCTATTAATTTAAGAGGTAGAGAGTGGATTAATCCAGAAGGAGTTGCAAAATACTTTAACTCTGTTCAAGGATGGAGAATTGAGAATTTAGCACAAGCAGCACAAAATACACCTCCTGTAGATCAGTTTCAACCAGCTCCAGATTTATCAGCAAACGAACCAGACGATTTACCTTTTTAGTAAAAAGAGGATAAGAAATAAAAAAGAGAGCAATATTGCTCTCTTTTTTATTTTATCAGCATTTATAATTTTAAAGAAATGAGATTGCTTATATTTGTAATGTTGCTAATGTGTTATTAATTGGCAAATATAATTTAAGGGAAAAATAAAGCCTTCTGATTTTTTAATCAGAAGGCTTTTTATTAAAACTAATTATATTGTAATGTTATTTTTCTTTTTTAGGCATCGGACCTCTTAAATGAATGATCAATCCGTTTAAAAAATTTCTAAGAATTTGATCGCCACACTCCATGTATTTAGGATGATCTTCGTTTCTGAAAAAAGCACCTAATTCGCTTTTAGAAACTTTAAAATCAACCAAAGCACAAATATCTACAATATCAGTGTCACGTAATTTGTGAGCTACTCTTAATTTTTTAAAAACATCGTTGTTAGATAATCCACCCATAGTAATAATATAAATTTTATGTTGTTAGTTAACCATTTTAAAAATGGCCCAAGCGTAAACAGCAAAACGTAAAAAACGAAATAAACCGAAAATAACCACGTTTTTAAACGGGTATTTAATCATACCAGCAGTTAAACAACTAATGGCAAAAGGTAATGGTAACAAAGCACCAACTAAAATTAAAAAACCACCCCATTTACTAGTGTTTTTAAGGTTTTTAGCCATTTTAACTTCTAAATAGTTTCTTACAGAATCAATTTTTAAAGATGCTCTACCAAGATAATAGGCAGTTAAACCACCTAAATAAGACAAGGTTGCTAAAAGAGATAAATTAAAAACCGGATTTGCAGTTTTTTTAGACCAAGCGATAAAAATTTCTGGAGGAATTAGTCCTAAAATTGTTTCAGAAATAAAGAAAACAGTTAATACACCAATTCTCGAAAAAGTTTCGGTCATTGCTTGTAAACCATCATTAATATTGTAAACGTATTTGTTAAATAAAAAGATTCCGACAACAGCAACAACTATTGGCCAAAAAGCTTTTTTTAAACTTTCCCAAATAAACATGTAAAAACCAGTGCGCTGATAATAGTTATGCAGGCGTTTTACATGTGGTTTTGTCTTTTTTTTATTTCTTTTTTTATTCACTTGATTCTAAAGCTCTTTTAAGAGAGCGCAAAAATACGAGGTAATTACAGATAAATCAAAGAAATAACGTTAATTATAAGTTATAAACTGCAGCTTCTGCGCAGCGTTCACCATCCATTGCGGCAGATATAATTCCGCCAGCATAACCGCCACCTTCACCACAAGGAAATAATCCTTCAATTTGTGGATGCTCTAAGTTTTCTTTTCTTGGAATGTTTACAGGTGATGAGGTACGAGATTCTACCCCAATAATATTTGCTTCAGCAGTATAATATCCATGCATTTTTTTTCCGAAGGCATCAAAACCTTTACGTAATCTACCACCAATTATTTTAGGAAGTAAAGAGTGCAGCGGAGAAGATTTTAACCCAGGTTGGTATGAAGTTTCATTTAAAGAAGAAGATAATCTTCCTTCTACAAAATCAGTTAAACGTTGCGCAGGGGCAACTTGACTTTTTCCGCCTGCATTAAAAGCTAATTTTTCTAAATCTTTTTGAAATTCTAATCCTTTTAAAGGTCCAAAATGTTCATATTTTTTAAAATCTTTATCAATATTTAATTCAACTACAATTCCTGAATTTGCAAACTTATTGTTTCTACGAGATGGTGACATTCCGTTAACTACAACTTCGCCATTTGCTGTGGCAGCAGGTACTATAAATCCGCCAGGACACATGCAAAAAGAATATACGCCACGGTTATTTACTTGCTGTACTAAACTATATGCAGCGGCAGGTAATAACTCGTCTCTTTCTCCAGTACAGCTATATTGAATTTGATCAATAATTAACTGCGGATGCTCTACACGAACTCCCATTGCAAACGATTTGGCTTTTAATAAAATATCTTTTTTATGTAGTAACTCGTAAATATCTCTAGCAGAATGCCCAGTAGCTAAAATCACTGAATTCACGGTCATTTCTGCTCCGTTTTGTAACTGAATGGCTTGTAATTTGTTGTTTTTAATCACAAAATCGGTAACACGCGTATCAAAATGAACTTCGCCGCCATATTTAATAATATTCTCACGAATGTTTTTAATGATTTTAGGTAATTTATTGGTTCCGATATGCGGATGCGCATCAATTAAAATATCTTCAGCAGCACCATGGTGTACCAAGTTTTCGAATATTTTACGAACATCACCTCGTTTTAAACTACGAGTGTATAATTTTCCGTCAGAATAGGTTCCGGCACCACCTTCACCAAAACAGTAATTAGAATCTTCGTTTACAAAATGTTCTTGATTAATGGCACGTAAATCGCGTCGGCGATCTTGAACATTTTTTCCACGTTCTAAAACAATCGGTTTGTAACCCAATTCAATACAACGCAATGCAGCATACATTCCCGCAGGGCCAAAACCGATAATATGGATTTCTTTTGCGTTGGATACATCTTTGTAGTCAAAAACATAATCGGGCGTTGTAGGTTGAGGTTCGTTAACATATACCGCAACTTTATAGTTAAAAACTACTTCTTTTTTACGCGCATCAATAGATTTACGTAACACCTTTACGCTATTTATTTCAGCAATATTGATGTTTAATTTTTTAGAAGCTTTCTTTTTAAGAATATCTTCTTTCTTTTCTTCTATTAAATTAACGCGTAGTTGTAGCTCTTTTACCATGTTGCAAAATTATGGAAAATTGAATTGATACGTTTTTATTTCAGTAAGAATTATAAAAAATGAAATCAATGGCGTTTTTTCTCATTAGTTCTGATGAAAACTGCATTATATTTGTAGTGTCTATTACAGTTTTATATGATTTGGTTACCTGAAGAAATAGTATTTCCGCCGTATGAATTCGCGAATGAGGATGGTGTTTTGGCATTTGGTGGAGATTTATCTGCCAAACGGTTAATGCATGCGTATAAAAACGGAATTTTCCCATGGTTTAATGAAGGCGAACCAATTGTTTGGTATTCGCCACCAGAACGTATGGTTTTATTTCCGCAAGAAGTAAAAGTTTCTAAATCGATGCGTCAAGTATTACGAAAAAGAGGTTTTACAATTACCGAAAACAAAGCGTTTAACGATGTTATTTTTAATTGTCGCCATATTGATAGAAATGATCAGTTAGGAACGTGGATTACCGACGATATGGAAGATGCCTATATTAATTTACACGAAAAAGGAATTGCAAAATCCATAGAGGTTTGGATTGATGATAAACTCGTTGCTGGTTTGTACGGAGTTGATACCGGAAACGGTGTTTTTTGTGGCGAAAGTATGTTTAGCAAAGCAAGTAATATGAGTAAAGTTGCTTTTATTCACTTAGCCAAAAATGGCGGATACAAACTCATAGATTGTCAGGTACATAACGAACACCTAGAAAGTTTAGGTGCGCGTGAAATTGATAGAAATGATTTCTTGAGGATGTTGTAAGTGACCTTATTTATTATTCGGTTTCGAAAAAATCAATATCTATTTCTTTAACTTCATAAGTTGACTTTATTTGTAATCCGACATTAAATTCAAGCATTAATTCTGTTAGTTTGGTTCCGTTAATGAGAATTATTTTATGATGAGCATCATTAGCTTTTTTTTCAGCACCTTTATCAAAAGTAGATGTTGTTACAAATACACCTTTTTGTGTATCTCCACTCATTGCACCTATAAAGTTTCTAATATCTTTTTCTCTAACTTTATTTTCACCATATCGTTTGGCTTGAATATAGATTTTGTCTAAACCAAGTTTATCTTCATTAATTATTCCATCAATTCCGCCATCTCCTGTTTTTGCAGTTTCTATGAAATCACCATATCCCATTTTCTTTAAAAGAATAAGAATTACTTTTTCAAAGTAAAAAGGATCCATTGACTTTAGTTTATCTAAAAGTTCATTTTTTATTTCATTTTCAATCTGTAAAAAACCTTCATCAATTAGGTCTTGAGGAGAGGCATTTTCGATTTTTTGAGGTGTTGTTTCTTTTGATGGATTTTCTTCCGTGTAAAAATCTAAAAAGTTAGAAGAGTTTTCAACGTCTTTTAATGATAGATTTTTGTTTACAGATTTTTTGCCTTTTTCGGTTATCTTTACCATTCCTCTTTTTGGGAACTCAATAAAACCTCCTTTTTTTAAATATGATTTACCCCAAGCAATTCTATTTAATATTAGTGTATCACCGCTTTTTGTTTTCTTTTCGAGTTGCTCTTTACTAAGGTTTGAGTAAAATTTCGATATTATTTCTTTACTCATTTCACGATGATGAATAACTTCTCCATTCATAAGTGTTTTCAAAATAGGAATAAACGTTTCGTGAAATTTTGGTATTTCCATATTATTATTAAATGTTATTAGAGGGTAATTGTAATATTTATTTATAAGGTTTGATGCTTCTGAATAACAAACAAATTAAGAAGTTACTTAGTAAGTTGATAATTATTTACGAGAACGGAAGCAGATATGTGTAAAATTTGTTCTAATTCACGTATCATATCAACAGTTAGTTTTTTCTTTTTATTTAAAATTTCAGAAACTCTACTTTTTCCACCAATAATTCCAATTAAATCTTTTTGTTTAAGATTCATTTCTTCCATTCTAATTTTTATAGCTTCAATAGGGTCTGGTGCCTCAATTGGATAATGTTTATTTTCAAAATTTTCAATTAATAATGATAAAATTTCAGCCTCATCTCCTTCTTTTGAATTTGGGGTAGCATCAAAGATTAGCTCTAGTCTTTCTAGCGCTTTATCATAATCTTTTTCTGTTTTGATAGGTTTAATTTCCATAATTCATTTTTTAAATAGTGTCTGCATCAATCTTATCATATTCAGCGTGAGTTCCTATAAACCGAATAAACGCCCATTGTCTTACGTAATTGAATTTTACAATTAATCGATACGAATTTCCTTTAATATTAAAAACAACTCTACTGTCTTTTAAGATGCTAGCGTTGATGTAAGTTTCTTTTACATCGTTTGGAGACATCCAATTTGAATTTTTAGCAGTTTCATACCAAGTTTTTAGATATTGTTCTGAATCTGCATGGTTTTCCCAAAATGCTCGTAGCGTTCTTTTTGCAATTATTCGTTTCATGCCTTACTTAATGCAAATATAATAAAGTTCTCTAAAAAAGAACTTTATTTAGGGTTAATAAAATTTCAAAACATCATCTTTAATAGATTTTACACGTAATGTGAAATAATCATAAATCCAATTTTGATATAATTTCCACGGAAATTCACTTCCTTGTTTTGGTAAGTTTGCGGTAGAACGATGAATGTATCCGGAGTTTAAATTAATTAACGGAACAGTTTTAATATTATCATCATTTACTTTAGGAACAATGGTGTTGAACCCTTTTTTATCCATATACGAAATAACTCGGCTTGCGTATTCGCTAGTTAAATCACTTTTTAATGTCCAAGAAGCATTGGTATATCCTACAAAAAATATAAAATTAGGAAGATCGTTTAACATTAAACCTTTGTATGTTAACTTTTCAGCAGGGTTAAAAGGAGTGTTGTTGATACTTACTTTGGCATCACCAAAAGCAACCAATTCTAATCCGGTTGCGGTAATAATAATATCAGCTTCTAGTTCTTTTCCTGATTTTAAACGCAATCCGTTTTCGGTAAAACAATCAATATGATCGGTAACAATAGATGCTTTTTTATTTCTGATTACTTTAAATAAATCGCCATCAGGAGCTACACAAAAACGTTGATCCCAAGGATTGTAACTCGGTGTAAAATGTGGTTCAACCGGAAAACCATTCAATTGTTTTTTGGCTCCTTTAATAATAAAGTTTCTCATAAAGTTCGGAAACCTTTGAGAAACGTTATAAAATAGGATAGAAAACAAAATATTTTTAAGTCGAACGATTTTATGTGCTACCTTTTTAGGAAATATTTTTTTTATGCCGTTCGCAACTTTATCTTTATTGGGCAATGCGCCAATGTAGGTTGGCGAGCGCTGAACCATGGTAATATGTTCGGTTTTATCTGCCATGGCTGGTAACAAAGTAACCGCCGTTGCGCCACTACCAATAACGATGACTTTTTTACCCGTATAATCTAAATTTTCGGGCCATTTTTGCGGATGAATTACAGTGCCTTTAAAATTAGCAACTCCATCAAATTCTGGAGTATATCCTTGTTTGTAATTGTAGTATCCGCTACAAGAAAATAAAAACTTTGAAGTATATTGATGTGTTTCTTTTGTTTTTTGATGCTCTGTAGTAACTGTCCAAAGAGCAGATTTTGTATCAAAATTAACCGATGTAACTTTTTCGTTATAGCTTATTTTATCACGTACTTTATACTCATCAACAGCTTCGTTTAGATATTTTAAAATTGAAGGAGCATCCGCAAATGATTTAGAAGCATCCCATGTTTTAAAAGAATATCCGAAGGTATACATATCAGAATCAGAGCGAATTCCTGGATACTTAAATAACGACCAGGTTCCTCCTAATTCTTCACGCATTTCTAAAATACGATAACTTTTATTCGCATTTTTTCTTGATAAATGACAAGCTGCACCAATTCCTGATAATCCAGCGCCAACGATTAATACATCGGTATAATTTTGATTCATAATTATTCTTTTAACACGGTAAATTCAATACTAGAATCTGTAAAAACCGAATGTGTTTGTGTTTTAAAATCTTTTTCATCAGCTTTATAAATGTTGTCTACATAAGTCTGCGGATTCAAATCGATTAAAGGAAACCACGTACTTTGTACTTGTATTTGTAATTTATGCCCTTTTTTAAAGGTGTGAAATACATCTTGTAATTTAATATTTACGTCTGTTTTTTTGTTAGGCGTAAACGGTTCTGGATTCGAAAAACTATTTCTAAAACGACCACGTAAAACCTCGCTACGTACCATTAAATGATAGTTACTTAACTTTAAATGCGATTGCATTTCTTTGTTATCATTTTTTAAATCCGCAGGATGCACATCAATAACTTTTACAATCCAATCGGCAGCAGAACCTGTTGTTGCTACTTTTAATTTTGCTAAAATATCTCCGGCAAGAGTAAAATCGTCTGTTAAAACATCAGTTTCATACACCAATACATCAGGTCTACGAGCAGCAAAACGCTGATCATCGGTCATGTATTTTCTTGGCGTGAATACGGTTTTAATATCTTCAGAATACGGAACAGGGCGTTTGATATCGCTTATAAAATCAACTTTAGAATTGTCATTTTTAGATGCTGATAATTCTTGATTTACTGATAAATAAAACGATTGTTTTTTTGCTTCTTTTGGAGGCCAAACATCGTATGATTTCCATTCTTTTTTACCGCTATCAAAAACATATGCTTCTGGTAATCCGCTATTTTTAGAGCCGTCACCTTTTAAGAAATGATTAAAGAATTTTGTTTCTACTTCTTTCTGAAATTTTAAAGAAATAGAATCTCCAAAATAATAGTTTCCAACTTTGTTGGTTACTTTATTTCGTGCCCATCCACCGTGATCCCAAGGTCCGAAAACTAACGTATTGTAATTGTTAGGTTGATTTTTCTCTATGTTTTTATAGGTTTCTAAAGGGCCATATAAATCTTCAGCATCAAACAAACCACCAACAATCATGGTTGCTACGGTAGCAGGAACTTTATCTAAATGTTGAATAATTCCTTTGCTTTGCCATGTTTCATCATAATTTGGATGCTCTACAATTTCTTTCCAGAAAAAATCATCAATTTGATCTTTCTTTTCAGTACTAGCAACATCTAATTTATCATATTGAAAAAATTCGTTGAGGTTTTTTAAAGGTCCTTTATCTAAGAAAAACTGATATTGATCTTGTGTATCCATTTTAGGAAACGAATACCAAGCAGAATCCGTTGGTTGATCTTTGTAAGTTCCGAATAAAGAAATTGCTCTGAAATAACTTAGTAAAAAAGCACCGTTGTGGTGAAAATCATCAAAAAAGAAATCGCCAATACAAGCTTGTGGTGAGGCTGCTTTTAAAGCAGGATGCGCATCAATTGTAGAAACGGTAGCGTAATGCCCAGGATATGAAATTCCCCAAGTACCAACTTTTCCGTTGTTATGCGGTGTGTTTTTAACTAACCAATCAATGGTATCGTAAGTATCGGTAGTTTCATCAGCTTGTTTTGGTGTTTTATTAGGAATATAAGCACGCATGTTATCGTACACGCCTTCACTCATCCAACGACCACGAACATCTTGATATACCACAATGTTTCCTTCTTTCATTAAAATGCTATTCGGACCAATTTTGTTTTTAAATTTACCGTCTCCATAAGGTCTAGAACTGTAAGGTGTTCTTTGCATTAAAATTGGGTAGGTTTTGCTCGTGTCTTTAGGGGTGTAAATAGTAGTGTGTAATTTAACACCATCGCGCATCGTAATGGTAACTTCTTTTTTAGTAAAGTTATCTTTTACATAGGTGTTTTTTACTTTCGCGCCTACTTCAATTTTTTCTGTGTTTTTTGAAGTACAACTACTAATTGTAAGTGAAATAATTAACAAGAATTTTAAAAATGATTTCATGTGATTTGGTTATTTAAGTAGTAAATATAAAAAACGAATGCTAAAAGCAAGCTAGATTTAATATTTTAGCGTTAAAATGTATTTTATGAGAGTTTTAATGTTAAGTGTTATTGTTTTAATTTTGATTGGTTGCGGTGAAAAAAACATCAGCAAAACAGAGAAAGAGGTAACTAAAAAGGTGTTTTCTAAGTTAAAAAAAGACAGGTATAATGTTGCATTTTTAATAATGGACGGAACTTTTAATACAGAACTTACAGCACCGTTTGATATTTTTCAACATACTGTTTTTAGAAAAGGAATTAAACCGATGAATGTATTTACGGTTGCTGATACTGATAAACCGATTACTACTTTTGAAGGAATGCGAATTTTGCCTGATTTTAATTATTTAAAAGATAGCTTACCAAAGATTGATATTTTAGTGGTGCCAAGTGCGGAACATCATTTAGATACCGATTTAGAAAATAAAAAACTAATTGAATTTGTACAAATGGTTGATAAAGAGGCGCAGTTTATAACTTCTCATTGCGATGGCGCTTTTGTATTGGCAAAAGCTGGAGTTTTAAACGGAAAAGTATCAACTACATTTCCTTCGGATATTGATAAAATGCGAACCATGTTTCCTGATTTAGATATTAGAAAGGAAGTGTTATTTGTTCACGACGGAAAATATATTACGTCTGCCGGAGGCGCAAAATCTTTTGAGGCAGCGCTTTATTTATGTGAATATTTATACGGGCCAGATATAGCAAAATCATTAGCACAAGGTTTGGTAATAGATTGGAATGTAGCTAAAGTACCGCATTTTATTATAAATGATTAATAAAAAAAGGCAACCAATTTGGTTGCCTTTTTAAATTTTATAAAAATAGATTAATCTTATTTATTTGGATTTAAAATACTACTAACTCTATCTGCTGCATCTTGTAAATGGTAACGAGAAATTGTGTTACGAGCGTTAGGAATACTACGTTTAATATCTCTTTGTATTCTTTTTAATTCGCCTCTAACAACTGCTTTAATATCAGATTGACTAATATTTACTGCAGTTTGTTTAAAATAACCTCCGCTTCTTCTAACTCCACTTTGGTTTTTAGCTTTGTTTAATAAAAAGTCTAAACGATCTAAATGTGCTCTTTGTAAGTTTCTTCTGTAACCATCAATTGTTTTATTTGTGTATAGTTCAGACCAAATCCCTTTTCTAAGATCTGTCATCATATTTACAAAAGTATACGCTTTAGTTCCGTTTAAAACTTCATTCTCAATTAGACGAGTTAAACGACCAGTTTTTAAAATTTTGTTTAAAGTACGTACTTGTAAGCTTCTAATTTCATCAACAGAACCAGAATATTGTGTTTTTGCAATAATATTTTGATCTATTAACCAAGTAGGTGTTTTAAATAACTCATTATTAACAAAAGCTAAGGCTCTTTTTTGATGATCTTTCGAGGTATGTGTATATACCGAACCTTCTTGATCCGCAGTTTTAAAGTTTTCGTAAACTCCACCAATATTAGAACTAACATGTCCCATATATCTGTTAAACTGACCAACTAATTGACCGTACATTGTTTTTAACTCTTGATAGTCTTCACCGTTTTCAGTAGTCCATTCTTCTAAACGAGGTAAAATACGTTGTAAGTTTTTAATACCGTAAGCACTTGCTTTCATGGCATCATCACCTAAATCTTCTGTTTGAGAACTTGGATCGATGGTATTTCTTACTTGTTGATGACCAAATCTGTAAATAGGGTCTCCTTTTTTATCAGTAATCCATTTATTTAAAATAGCTTTTTCATCTTTAGCAGATGTGTTTAAGATAGGGCGGTATCCCCAGCTCATTGCATATTTATCGTATGGTCCGATGTTTGGCATCATTGCCACGCCTTTATCTTCTGGCTGTGCAACGTAGTTAAAACGCGCATAATCCATAATAGACGGTGCTGTACTATATTTTTTAGTAAAACTAGCAGAGCGTAAAGAGTCTACAGCATAAGCAGCAGAACTACCCATATTATGAGGTAAACCTAAGGTATGACCAACTTCATGAGATGACACAAAACGAATTAAACGTCCCATAATTTCATCTTTAAATTTATTTTTTCTAGCTTCTGGATTGATAGCAGCAGTTTGAATAAAGTACCAGTTATGTAACAAAGTCATTACATTATGATACCAGTTGATATCAGATTCTAAAATTTCTCCAGAACGAGGATCACTAACGTGAGGCCCGTTTGCATTTGGAATAGGAGACGCTAAATAACGAACTACAGAATAACGAACATCTTCAGGACTCCATTCTGGATCCTCCTCTTTTGTTGGTGCATCTTTAGCGATGATTGCATTTTTAAAACCAGCAGCTTCAAAAGCAACTTGCCAATCTTCAATTCCTTCTTTAATATATTTACTCCATTTTTTAGGCGTAGCTCTATCAATATAATAAACAATTTGTTTTTTAGGCTCTACTAATTCACCTCTTTTAAACTTCGCTAAATCTTCATCTTTAACTTCTAAACGCCATCTGTCTAAATAAGTTACTGATTTACTTTTTTGAGTATCTAAACCATAATCAGTTTGAGAACTTGTAAACCAACCAACACGTTCGTCAAAATAACGACGCTTCATAGGTACTTTAGGAAGTAAAATCATAGAGTTACTTAATTCTAAAGAAACGGCACCAACACTTGAGTTTGACGGCGCTTTACCAGCAACATAAGTTTTTACGTGGCGAACTTCAATGTTTTGAGGATAACTACTCATACGATCAATATATGAACGGTTTTTATCCATTTTAGAAATTTTGTATGCTTTTCGTCTAAATTGAGGAAATCCGATTGCTTTTACATCCGAAGAAAACAAAGGAGTTGCGTCAATAACTGTTGCAGTAGAATCTTTACTAAATGCTTTTATAGGAAAAGCGTACAAAATCGGCTCGAAATTAGAGTTTGTAACCGCTTCGTGAATAGGTAAAATAGAATCTGCAACCACATTGTGAGAAACAACTTTTAATAATATTTTTTTCTGATTTTTTACCCAACGTAACACTTGCGTATTTTGTTTTCCACCTCCAAAACCAATTCCGCTTGCGGTCTTAGCAATTCTGGTAACCATTAACATTTCTCGGTTTAATAACGAATCTGGAATTTCAAACAGATAGTTATTGTCTTTCGAATGTATTTTAAATAAACCTTCATCAGTTTTGTGTTTTTTAGTAACAACTTTACTGTAAGGTTTTATTCCTTTTTTTACTGGCTTTTTTTTAGGTATTTCAGCTGTTTTTTTGTCTTTCTTTTTTCTTTTTTTACGTTGTGCTTCAGTGTTTAAAGAAACGCCTAAAAAAAGAAATACAATCAAAATTCTTGAAAGTAATTTTTGTGTCATTGTATTTGGTTTGAATATGAAGCACCGAATTTAGTTAAATGAAAGTTGTATTCTTCTTAATAAATTGTTAAAGCAAAAAAAGGCAACCAATTTGGTTGCCTTTTTTAATTTTATAAAAACTAAGAATAATTTAGTTTTTTAACCAAGCATTTCTTAAAATTACTTTAGCATTGGTTGCAGGTAATTTTTCTATTACTAAACCAGTTGATTTACTAGTTGGCTGTACATAATTTCCTGATATTTTTACAGGTTTACCATCTCTGGTAACGGTCATTGTTATTGTGTCACCAGCTTTCCATTGCATGGTTTTTCCTATAATAGGACGAATGTTAGCTAACGAAATTTCTTCACTATTAATAGATTCTAAAATGTCACCAGCTTTAACACCTAAAGCAGCTAATCCAGAATTTAATCTAGATGTAAAAAAAACTTTTTTATCTCCATTTACCGAAATAAAAGGTTGTCCTTTAGCATCAATAAAATAAGTAGCGTTTTCAGTTTTTGTTTCTTTTTTAACACCTACTTTGTTAAAGTATGTTTCGTAATTTATAGGTGTTGCTCCTTGTACATGGTTCTTAAAGAACTCGCCAACCGAAGGGTAAGTCATCTTTACAATTTCATCAATAATTTTTTCATCTTTAAAAGCATTGTTTTTTCCGTACTTTTTAGATAAATCTAACATCATGTTTCTTACACCGTATGTACCGTTACTTTCTTCTCTTAAAATAATATCTAAAACCATTCCAATTAAAGCACCTTTTTGATATACATTTCCGTAGTTTTTAGCATATTCAGGTTCTAAAATATTTTTACTCATTTTGGTAAAAGACATAGCATCGTTATAACGCATTGAAGAACCTATTTTTACGTTCATTTCATTAATAAATTCTTCTTCTGAAATTAAACCTTGATTTACCTGAAAAAGATTGGCAAAATATTCCGTCATCCCTTCATACATCCATAAATGCTCAGACATTTTGGCTTTGTTAAAATCGAACGTGTGAATTTCTTCAGAATGCACAGATAATGGCGAAACGATATGAAAAAATTCATGAGATACCGTTCCGTTAATCATATTACTAGCAAATTGTTTTTTGCCCATTGTTTCTGGATAAACAACTGTAGTTGATGAACGGTGTTCTAAAGCTCCATATCCTTGAAATTTATAAACTTCAGGGTCAAATAAATATACTAAAACATTGTATTCATTTGTAGTTTCAAAGCCTTTTAAAAAGTTTGTTTGGGCAGTCATCATTGTTTTTAAAGCCTCTTCTAAATCTGTCGCTTTATGCTTGTTGTTAGGAGAGTATACTGCTAAATTAACATCAATTCCGTTTACCGTAAAATTAACGTTGTTTAACGGCGCGTACATAATCGGATTGTCAGAAATTTCATCATACCTAGGTGCTAAAAACACATCTTTACTATTATCTGTTTTAGTCGTGTTTTTATTGATTAAAGATGAGGTTTCGTATAGGTTTGTTGGGTGCATTATAGTAATTTCATAAGGCAATTCTTTTTTGTTATTAAAGTAACCAATAAACCCAGGTAGGTTTAATAAAAAGTTTTTACCCTCTTCAATATTAGTACCTGCCATTACATAAATTTTGTGCTCTTTTTCAGAATCGAAAGTATCCTCAACCCAGTAAGAAATTTTATCCATGTTCTTCGCATTGTTTATTTGCCAAGAATTTTCGTTTAATTTTGTGGTAACTAATTCTTTTCCGTCGTAGTCAAAAGCTTTAAAGTCGGCAACAAATTTACCGTAGTTACTCATTGCATAGGTTCCGGGTACAATTGCAGGAATGTTATAAATAAGAGTTTCTTCTTTAATTTTCTGCGGATTTATCTCAACCATTATTTTATCATCAACAACAGTATTTAAGTCGATTGCAACAGCCACGGTTTGCGTGTTGTTTTGAACTGTTTTGTAAGTAGAACAGCTTGCTAGTAAGGCTATGAAAGCAGTTCCTAGTATAATTTTTTTCATGATTCGTATTTTATCTACTGCATAAGTATTAATTTCTATCGAAATGTTACATTACTATTCATTTATTTAACACCTTTTTATGATAGGTAATTTCAACTAAAACGTTGTACCTTTGCAACGGCATGAGAATAAGACGAGTTTCAGATTGGTTACCGACTACAAATAAGGAGGTTAAGTTAAGAGGATGGGAAGAATTAGATGTAATTCTTTTTAGTGGAGATGCATATGTAGATCATCCATCATTTGGTCCTGCAGTAATTGGGCGTATACTAGAAAGTTACGGGCTAAAAGTAGCCATTGTACCACAACCTAGTGTAAACGATAATTTACAGGATTTTGAAAAGTTAGGAACCCCGCGTTTATTTTTTGCCATTACTGGTGGATGTATGGATCCGATGGTAAGTAACTACACCGCAAGTAAACGTCGTAGAGATAAGGATGCTTATACTCCAAATGGTGATAAAGGTTTTAGACCAGATTACGCTACTTCGGTTTATTCAAAAATTTTAAAAGAAAAATTTCCAGACGTTCCGGTATTAATTGGAGGTATTGAAGCTTCATTACGTCGTGTAACTCATTACGATTACTGGTCAGATAAGTTATTGCCAACAATTTTAGAAACTTCTAAAGCTGATATGTTGGTATACGGAATGGGAGAACAACCGTTGCGTGAAATTGTTGAGTTACTACAAAAAGGTGTTCCGTTTTCGAGCTTAAAAACCATAAAACAAACAGCTGTTTTTGTTGAAGAAGGAGAGAAAATTCCGAAGAATAAAAATTGGAAAGATGTTGATATCAATTCGCATGAATTGTGTTTAAAAGATAAAAAAGCATACGCATCAAACTTTAAAGTAATAGAGCAGGAGTCGAATAAATTATATGCGCGTCGTATTTTTCAAGAAGTAGGTGGTAAGAAGCTGATGATAAATCCGCCATATCCTACCATGACTGAAAAAGAAATTGATGCTTCTTTCGATTTGCCTTTTACACGTTTGCCGCATCCAAAATATAATAAGCGTGGGCCAATACCTGCGTTTGAAATGATAAAATTCTCGATAAATATTCACCGTGGATGTTTTGGAGGTTGTAGTTTTTGTACAATTTCTGCGCATCAAGGAAAATTTATTGCCAGTCGTAGCCAAGAATCTGTTTTAAAAGAAGTAGATGCCGTTGCGCAAATGGACGATTTTAAAGGTTATTTATCTGATATTGGTGGACCTTCTGCCAATATGTATAAGATGAAAGGAAAAATACAATCTATCTGTGATAAATGTGTGGCGCCTTCTTGTATATCGCCAGTAATATGTAGTAATTTAGATACTTCTCATAAGCCGTTAACAAAATTATATCAAGCTGTAGATGCACATCCGAAGATAAAAAAATCATTTATAGGAAGTGGGATCAGGCACGATATGTTAGTGCCTGAGTTTAATAAAAATGCCGATCCGAAAGAGTTAGATGCGTATACCGAAGAGGTGATGACCAAACACGTTTCTGGTCGTTTAAAAGTAGCACCAGAACATACTTCTGATCCTGTTTTAAAATTGATGCGTAAACCATCGTTTAAATATTTTCATTTATTTAAAGAACGATTTGATCGTATCAACATAAAAAAGAAATTAAAACTTCAGTTGATTCCTTACTTTATTTCAAGTCATCCAGCTTGTGAAAAAGAAGATATGGCAAATTTAGCTGCCGAAACTAAAGATATGGGTTTTCAGTTAGAGCAAGTACAAGGATTTACGCCAACACCTATGACAGTTGCTACGGTAATTTATTATAGTGGTTACCATCCATACACTCTGAAACCAACAAAAACGCCTAAAACAGCTAAAGAAAAAGAAGATCAACATAAATTCTTTTTTTGGTATAAAAAGGAGAATAGAAAGTGGATTAAAGATACGTTAACTAAAGTTGGACGTAACGATTTGTTAAAAAAATTATTGCCTGAAGATACTTCGTGGAAGAAAAATAAAGCAGGTAAAGCAAAAAATACGTTTGATGATACGGTAGAAAAGTTTAATCCGAAATCTCGAAATTCAAGAAGAAAATCGAAAGGAAATTATAGTAAGAAGAGAAGGTAAAAAGCTTTTAGTATAAAATATAAAAACTCAGTATTGCATAGGTAATACTGAGTTTTTTGTTTTCTTAACTTGATGTAAATAAGCGTTCCATTACGATATACTGAATCCCACCTTTTTCAAATTTTTTATTGGTTGGTTTTAAATCGAATCTTTCATAGAAGGTTGATTTTTCTACTCGAGCATTGCACCATAATTTACGGGTTCCTTCTTTTTTTGCTGATACGATTACTTTTTGTAATAAAACTGTTCCGTATCCCAATCCTTGAAATTCAACTAGTGTTGCAAATTTTCGAAACTGCACCTCATTATTAACGGTAAACAATGAAACTATTGATGTTAGCGTGTTGTTTACATGTAAACCCAAATGTTTTCCGTTCTTATCGTCTGGTAACTCAACATAGGTTAATGGTTTGTTTGGCCACATAACTTTGTGTCGAATATGTAAAGTCTCAACAATAGAAGTTTCTTTAATTATAGGTTTGTTACTTTTCAATTATAATTAAGATTTATCGGATAGATTTTATAAAAGTTTCAATCCCGTCAACTCCATTTTTTTCTAAATTTTTGATAAAAGCCGAACCAATAATAGCTCCGTTCATATAATTACAAGCAGTTGAAAATGTTTTTTTATCAGAAATACCAAAACCTACAATTAGCTTGCTTTGTAAATTCATCGCTTTAATTCGATTAAAATAATCGATTTGTTGTTGTGAAATTTCACCTTTTGCACCTGTAATACTCGCAGATGCAACTACGTAAATAAATGATTTGGTGTAAGAATCAATCTTTCTAATTCTTTCTTCGGATGTATGCGGAGTTATTAAAAATACATTGTTAATTCCGTATTTATTAAATAATTGCTGATAATGATTTTCGTATTCAACCATTGGTAAATCAGGAATAATTACAGTGTTAATTCCACAACTTACTAATTTTTCACAAAATTCTTTTTCACCATATTTTAGCATTTGATTTAAATATCCCATTAAAACCAAAGGTGTTTTATTGGTGTTTTTTATTGCTAATAATTGTTCAAAAATAATGTCTAAATTAATTCCGTTTTGCAACGCTTTTTGGCTACTATCTTGTATGGTTGGACCATCTGCAAGTGGATCTGAATAAGGAAGTCCTACTTCAATAAAATCTACACCACTTTTTTCTAATTTAGAAATTACTTTGGTGGTGTCATCTAACTTCGGAAAACCAGAAGTAAAATAAATTGATAATAAATTTTTATCCTTTTGCTGAAATATTTGTTGAATTGAGTTCATTATGATTCCAAATGTTTGATATACGTTTCTAAATCTTTATCACCTCTACCAGATAAATTAACAACGATTACTTGTTCTTTATTTAAATCCATTTTAGGTAAAACAGCCAAGGCATGTGCACTTTCTAAAGCTGGAATTATTCCTTCAATTTTGGTTAATTCATAGGCAGCAGTTAAGGCTTCTTTGTCAGTTGCATTCATAAATTTTGCACGTTTTGTTTCGTGTAAAAAAGCATGTAAAGGACCAACTCCAGGATAATCTAATCCAGCAGAAATTGAATATGGTTCTACAATTTGTCCATAGGCATCTTGCATTAAAATAGTTTTACTACCATGAATTACACCAACATCACCTAATTGAGAAGTTGCGGCGCTTTCGCCAGAATTCACTCCTAATCCAGCAGCTTCTACAGCAATTAATTCTACTTCTTCATCCTCTAAATAATGATAAAAAGCACCAGCAGCATTACTTCCGCCGCCAACACAAGCAATAATTGCATCAGGATTCTCTTTACCTGTTTGTGCTTTTAATTGAATTTTCATTTCTTCAGAAATTACAGCTTGTAAACGCGCAACCATATCAGGATATGGATGTGGACCAACTACCGAACCGATTAAATAATAGGTGTCAGGATGTTGAATCCAATAACGAATTGCTTCGTTTGTAGCATCTTTTAAGGTCTTGCTTCCGCTGGTAGCGGCAACAACTTTTGCGCCCAACATTTTCATACGAGCAACATTGGGGGCTTGACGTTTAATATCAATTTCGCCCATAAAAACAGTGCATTCTAATCCCATTAAAGCACAAACAGTGGCTGTGGCAACACCGTGTTGACCTGCACCTGTTTCTGCAATAATTTTAGTTTTACCTAAATGTTTTGCAACTAAAATCTGACCAATGGTGTTGTTAACTTTATGAGCTCCTGTGTGATTTAAATCTTCACGTTTTAAATAAATGGTAGCACCATATTTTTCAGATAATCTTTTTGCCAAATATAACGGACTTGGACGCCCAACATAATGTTGTAATAAATCTTTGTATTCCTTTTGAAACTCTTCTGATTCTAAAATTTTCAAATAATTATCTTCTAACTCTTTTACGTTTGGGTGCAGTAATTCAGGAATAAATGCACCTCCGAATTGTCCGTAATAACCGTCTTTATTTGGTTGAAATTTCATTTTTAAATTTCTTTAATTTAGTTACTGATTTTTGTCCTGTTTCTGTTTCAAACTTGCTATTTACGTCTAAAGCGTAAATAGGTAAATCAGTATTTCGTAATTTATTTATTTCTTCAATTTGTTCTAAACCTATGCCGCCACTTAAAAAGAAAGGAATCTTAGAATTATAATTCTTTAAAACTGACCAATCGAATGTAATTCCATTTCCACCTCTTTCTTTTCCTTTAGTGTCAAATAAAAAATAATCAACAATTTGTTCGTAAGGCTTTAAAATATCAAAATTAAAATCGTCTTTAATTCCAAATACTTTTACAATTTCTGGAATTTTGTATTTTGCTTTTGGATGTTTTTCAGCAATACTTTCTTTAAAAATTGTTTTAAGACGATTTAAATATTCAGGCGATTCATCTCCGTGTAGTTGCACCATATTTAAACCATATTCTTCTACTAATGAAACTACAATTTCAGGAATTTCATTTACAAAAACACCTGCTTTTTTAATTTCTTTAGGTAATTCAGGAATAATGCCTTCAAAATTTCTTTTTGATTTTTCGTAGAAAATAAAACCTAAATAATCAGGATTTAATTCCGCAACTTGCCGAATATTATCTACGTATTTCATTCCACAAACTTTCAGTTTCATAATTATCTAATTTGATCGATGAACTCTTTACAAGCTTGCCCCGGATTATCAGTTTTCATAAAATTTTCTCCAATTAAAAACCCTTGAAAACCGTATTCTTTTAACCCTGTAATAATTCTAGGATCTGAAATTCCACTTTCAGAAACTTTTAAACAAGAATCTGGAATTTGACTTGCCAGTTGTATTGAATGCTCTAAATCAACTTCAAAAGTTTTTAAATTTCTATTGTTAATTCCAACAATTTTATTGTCTAACTCAATTTTGTCTAAATCTTCTTGATTATGTACTTCGTATAAGACTTCTAAACCTAAATCAGTAGCCAATTGTCCGTAATTTTTCAATTCCTGTTTGGTTAAACAAGCAGCAATTAATAAAATTACGTCAGCACCAATTGCTTTGGCTTCTACAATTTGAAATCCGTCTACAATAAAATCTTTTCTAAGAATTGGTGTTTGTTGATTAATAACTCTAGCTTCCATTAAATCTGCCATGGTACCGCCAAAAAAAGAAGTGTCCGTTAAAATAGATTGCGCTGCAACGTTAGCATCTAAATAACCATTCGTTACATCAGCAATGGTGGCTTTGTCGTTAATGATTCCTTTGGATGGTGATTGACGTTTAAACTCGGCAATAATTCCTGTAGAACCAACTTCTAATAACGATTTTTTTAAAGAAAAACTCGTTCTTTTAAAATTTGGACTTTCTACTAGTTTTTTAACAGGAACTTCTGCTTTAATCTTAGCAACTTCCTTTTTTTTAAACGCGATTATTTTATCTAGTATTGTCATTTATGTTTTTTTACATCTCGATACAAATTTATTCATTCTTCATAAATTCACTCAATGTGACAGTAATATTATTCTCGCTGTCAGTTCGAGTGATTTTCGATTTTATGAGAAAATAATATCGAGAACTTTTTTATTTATAAGCTTACTAATTTACTCAAACATTCTTTTGCTTTCAATCCAAAAAGCGAATCTTTAGCTTCAGCAAAAGTATCATGAAAAGTTTTATTTTTATCTACAATTTGTAATGCAAAAGCGGCATTTGTTAACACTACATTATTTTGAGCTTCAGTTCCTTTTCCGTCTAAAATATTTTTAAATATTTTTGCCGCATCAGCAACTGAATTTCCGCCAAAAATTTCTGATTGTGCTAAATTTTTAAAGCCTAAATCTTCTGGAGAAATTAATTTCTCGCCTTGTTTTGTAAACATTTTAAACGCTCCTGTTAAAGAAATTTCATCATAACCATCTAATGCGTGTACAATTCCGTAATTACTGTCTTCTTCTTGTAAAATGTAGTTGTACAAACGCGCCACTTCTAAATTAAAAGTTCCTAATAATTGATTTTGAGGCGAACTCGGATTTACCAACGGCCCCAGCATATTAAAAAACGTTTTTAAAGCCAATGCTTTTCTTGTTGGTCCAACGACTTTCATGGCTGGATGAAATTTTGGAGCGTGTAAAAAACAAATATTTGCGCTATCTAATTGTTGTTTTAAAACAGCTTCATTGTTTGTGAATTCGTACCCAAAACTCTCTAGCATATCAGAAGAGCCAGATTTTGAAGAAACCGAATAATTACCGTGTTTCGCTACCTTTTGCCCTGTTCCAGCAACAATAAAAGAGGTTAAGGTTGAAATGTTAAACGTGTCTTTTCCATCGCCACCAGTTCCAACAATATCAATGGTATTAAATTCTGATAAATCTACTTTTATCGCCAATTCTTTTAAAGCGTTCCTAAATCCAGAAAGTTCATCAACAGTTATTGGTCGCATCATAAAAACAGTCATAAAGGATGCTAAATGTGCATCGTTATATTGTTCGTTTGCAATATTGATTAAAATCTCTTTTGCTTGCGTTTTTGATAACTTTTTTTGTTGATATAAGTCGTTTAATATTTTTTTCATTTTATGCTGAATTTGCTTGTGCTGAACTTATTTCAGTATTTTTTTTGTCAGGTCGAGTGCAGTTGAAACCTAATTAAAATCTCTCAACTTTACTCGAGGAGACAGTTTACTTTTTTACGTTATTTAAAAAATTACGAACAATTTGCTCACCGACTTCTGTTAAAATAGATTCTGGATGAAACTGCACTGCTGATATATTGAATTCTTTATGCTCAATTGCTTGAATTCCGCCATCTTCATCAACAGCAGTAATAGCAATTGTTTCAGGAAAATTTTCTTTGGATGCAATCCAAGAATGATATCTCGCTGCATCAAACTTTGTTGCAATTTCTTTAAAAATAACCGCATCTTTTTTTACGATTTCCATTTCTGTTGCCACGCCATGAAAAACTTCGCCCATGTTTTCTATTTGTCCGCCAAAAACTTCGGTAATTGCTTGCAATCCTAAGCAAACACCAAAAATTGGTTTGATTCCTGCATAGGTTGCAATTACTTCTTTTAAAATTCCTGCTTCATCCGGAATTCCAGGTCCTGGTGATAAAATAATAACATCATAACGAGTAATTTCATCCACCGAAATCTCATCATTACGAAAAACATCTGGTAAATTTCCCGTAATATCTTCTACCATGTGCACTAAATTGTAGGTAAACGAGTCGTAATTATCTAGTATTAATATGTTCATGTTTTTATGCTAAAAGCTGTAAGCTTTACGCTATAAGTATAAAACTTACAGCATAGAGCGTTTAGCTAGTTTATATCTTTTCTGCTAAAATCAACGCTTTTTTCAGCGCTGCTAATTTATTATTTACTTCTTGCAACTCTTTTTCTTCATCAGAATGAATTACGATTCCTGCACCAGCCTGATAATACAAAACGTTACTTTTACTCACAAAAGAACGAATGGCAATTGCTAAATTTACCGAGCCATCTAATCCGATAATCCCTACTGCACCACCGTAAAATCCGCGAGATTGATTTTCGTATGTATCAATTAATTGCATCGCTTTATATTTAGGAGCTCCACTTAACGTTCCGGCAGGAAAAGTATCACCCACAATTTCAATCGGATTTCCTTTTATTTTTCCTTGAACTGTAGAAACTAAGTGAATTACGTGGCTAAAATATTGTACTTCTTTAAAAACCTCAACTTTTACATTTTCGGCATGTTTGCTTAAATCATTTCTTGCCAAATCTACCAACATCACATGTTCGGCAGTTTCTTTTTTATCTTCGGATAAAATTTTACCCAATTTTAAATCTTCTGCCATATCTCCAGTTCTTCTAAAAGTTCCGGCAATTGGGTTTATGGTTGCTTTTCCTGCATTGATTTTAATTTGAGCTTCGGGCGAAGATCCCATTAATTTAAACGAACCATAATCAAAATAAAATAAATATGGCGACGGATTTATTGAGCGTAACGCTCTATATACATTAAATTCATCACCTTTAAACTCTTGTTGAAATTGACGTGATAATACCAGCTGAAAAACATCACCACGTTTACAATGTGCTTTTGCTTTTACTACATATTCTTTAAAATCTTCGTCGGTACAATTTGAAGTTTCATTTCCGTTAATTTCAAACTTTTGGGTATTAAAAGTTTGAGAATTAATAATGGTTTCAATTTCCGAAATCCTCGATTCAGTGCCTTTTTCTACATTTTCTATCAAGGTCATTTCATCATTAAAATGATTAATGGCGATAATAAATCGGTAAAAACTGTATTGCATTTCTGGAATTGCAGAAGGTGCTTTTTTGGTTTGGAATTTTATGTTTTCAAAATACTGAACACTATCAAAAGTAGTGTAACCATATAATCCGTTAAACGATTTTAAAGAAGCGTCACAATCAAGATCAACTGTAGATTTATAGGTGTCAAATAACTCGTAAAAATTCTTGTCAATTTTCTTGTTCTCTTGTGTGGTTCCGTTGTATGATAACGATAAGAAATCATTTTCGGCTTTTATCGTTAAAATTGGTTCGATACAAATAAAAGAAAAACTCTCTTCTTTACTATGATAATCTGAACTTTCTAGTAGTAAGGTGTTTGCGTATTTATCTCTAAATCGTAAATACAAACCAACCGGAGTTACGGTATCAGAAATTTGAGTTTTACTAGTTGTTTTAAATGCTATTTTATTCATTTTATCTTGTCTGGTCGAGCGCAGTTGAGACCATTTTAATCTCATTTTATTTGAATGACCTCTCGACTGCGCTCGAGGTGACATTTTTAGTGTTAAAATAAAAAAAGGCTTATCGTGAGATAAGCCTTTTCGTTATAATATATACATATAGGTTTCTTCTCACTTAATTTTTAAGAGAGTTCCACCACCATATGTTGTTTTGTTTCATCATTATATGGCAAATGTATAATAGATTTTTAAGAATCCAAATTTTTATTTCAATTTATTTATAATAAAAAGGAAATGTTAAGCTTTTTGTGTGTTAATTTCTGTTTTTAATTACATATTTATATAAATATTAGTTTATATGTTTTTATTTGTAATTTAAATGTAGATTTTAGTTTTCAAAATCAAACTTCATTCGGTTATTTGTGTCATAATTATAAACAAAAAATAATTTCCTCTTGATGTTTTAAATAAAGAGGAAGGTAAAATATAAAGTTATGTGTGGAATTGTATGTGCGTTTGATTTAAAAGAAAAATCTGAAAGTTTAAGATCTCAGGTTTTAGAAATGGCTAAAAAAATACGTCATCGTGGTCCGGATTGGAGCGGAGTTTATAGTGATGATAAAGTAATAATGGCGCATGAGCGTTTGGCGATTGTAGATCCCGCTTCTGGTCAGCAACCTTTATTTAGTGCTGATAAAAAATTGATTCTTGCAGCCAACGGAGAAATTTACAATCATAGAGAAATCCGTAAGCAATTAGATGGTTCTTACGAATTTCAAACGGCTTCAGATTGTGAGGTGATTTTAGCACTTTATAAAGAAAAAGGTGTTGATTTTGTAGATGATATGAACGGTATTTTTGGTTTTGCTTTGTATGATGTAGAAGAGGATACGTATTTTATTGCCAGAGATCATATGGGGATTATTCCTTTATATATTGGTTGGGATCAAAACGGAACTTTTTATGTGGCATCAGAGTTAAAAGCTTTAGAAGATATTTGTGCTAAAATTGAATTATTTCCTCCAGGGCACTATATGTCAAGTAAAGACGGTGAATTTGTACAGTGGTATAAAAGAGACTGGAGTGAATATGAGGCTGTAAAAGAAAATGAAACAAGTATTCAAGAAGTTAAAGAAGCGCTAGAAGCTGCGGTTCATAGGCAATTAATGAGTGATGTACCTTATGGAGTATTACTTTCTGGAGGATTAGATTCTTCGGTAACATCTGCTATTGCAAAAAAATACGCTCAAAAAAGGATTGAATCAGATGATAAATCAGAAGCTTGGTATCCGCAATTACACTCCTTTTCTGTAGGGTTAGAAGGTTCTCCAGATTTAGCAGCAGCTCAAAAAGTAGCAGATCATATTGGTACGATTCATCACGAAATAAAATTTACCATCCAAGAAGGTTTAGACGCTATTAAAGATGTTATTTATAATATTGAAACGTATGATATTACCACCATTCGTTCATCAACACCAATGTATTTAATGGCGCGTGTTATTAAATCAATGGGAATAAAAATGGTGCTTTCCGGAGAAGGAGCGGATGAAATTTTTGGAGGATATTTATATTTTCATAAAGCACCAAATGCACAAGAATTTCATGAAGAGACCGTACGTAAATTAGATAAATTACACATGTACGATTGTTTGCGAGCTAACAAAAGTTTAATGGCTTGGGGAATTGAAGGACGTGTACCGTTTTTAGATAAAGAATTTATGGATGTTGCCATGCGCATCAACCCGAAAGATAAAATGATTAACGGTGAGCGCATGGAAAAATGGGTGATTCGTAAAGCTTTTGAGGATATGTTACCTGAGAGTGTTGCTTGGAGACAAAAAGAGCAGTTTTCTGACGGAGTAGGTTATAGTTGGATTGATACTTTAAAAGAAGTGGTTGATAAAGAAGTAACTGATGAGCAATTAGCAAATGCAAAATTTAGATTCCCTATTCAAACACCAACCAATAAAGAAGAATTTTATTACCGTTCAATTTTCGAAGAGCATTTTCCGAGTGATACCGCAGCATTAAGTGTACCACAAGAAGCAAGTGTTGCTTGTAGTACTGCAACTGCTTTAGAGTGGGATGAAGCATTTAAAAACATGAATGAACCTTCGGGGCGTGCAATTGCAAACGTTCATGACGATTCATATTAAAATAGAAATGATGTAAAAACACAAGTGGTTAAATACTTTTAATAATTAAGTTATAGGCAATTAATTGATAATATAAACTGCGTTTACTATATTTACAGCGAACATTCGCTAATAAAACTCAAAACACACACTAAAAGGATGAAAATAAAAAAAGTACTTGTTGCCAACAGGGGAGAAATTGCTATTAGAATTTTTAGAGCTTGTACCGAAATTAATGTTAAAACAGTAGGAGTTTATACTTTTGAAGATAGGTATTCTTTGCATCGATATAAAGCAGATGAATCTTATCAAATAGGAGAAAATAATGCGCCATTAAAGCCTTATTTAAATATTGATGAGATTATTAGAGTGGCTTTAGAGAGTGGTGCAGATGCTATTCATCCTGGATATGGGTTTTTGTCAGAAAATGCAAATCTTGCGCAAAAATGTGATGACAACGGTATTATTTTTATTGGTCCTAAAGTATCTGTATTAAAATCTTTAGGAGATAAAATTACAGCAAAAGAAGTTGCAATTGCTAATAATATTCCGATTATTAAGAGTAACGAAAAACCTTTAGTTGATATTGATACTGCTTTAAGTGAGGCTGAAAAAATAGGATATCCTATTATGTTAAAAGCAGCTTCTGGAGGTGGAGGAAGAGGAATGCGAGTAATTAGAGAGGCAGGTGAGTTAAAACAAGCTTTTAATGAAAGTAAAAGGGAGGCTTTAAATGCCTTTGGAGATGATACTGTTTTTTTAGAGAAATATGTAGAAAACCCGAAGCATATTGAAATTCAAATTGTTGCAGATAATTACGGGAATACAGTGCATTTATATGAGCGTGATTGCTCGGTGCAACGTCGTTATCAAAAAGTAATCGAGTTTGCTCCTTCATTTGGTTTAGATAAGAAAACAAAAGATGCATTATATAAATATGCTATTGATATTTGTAAGGCAGTAGATTATAATAATATTGGTACAGTTGAGTTTTTGGTTGATGATGACGGATCTATCTATTTTATTGAGGTAAATCCGCGTATTCAAGTAGAGCATACCGTTACTGAGGTGGTTACAAATATCGATTTAGTAAAAACTCAACTATTTATTGCGGGTGGTTATAAATTAGCGGATAAGCAAATAAAAATAACCAATCAAGAAACTGTAAAAATTAATGGTTATGCGTTGCAATGTAGAATTACAACAGAAGATCCTCAAAATGATTTTAAACCAGATTATGGTGAAATAACGACTTATAGAAGTGCTTCTGGTTTCGGTATTCGATTAGATGCAGGTAGTGTGTACCAAGGAGCTATTATTTCGCCTTTTTTTGACTCTATGTTGGTAAAAGTTACTGCAAATAGTAGAACTTTAGATGGAGCTTGTAGAAAAATTCGTAGAGCATTAGCAGAATTTAGAATTAGAGGTGTTAAAACAAATATGCCTTTTCTTGATAATATTTTAAAACACGATACTTTTAGAAAAGGAGAAGTAACAGTAAACTTTATCAAACAAAACACAGATTTATTTAACTTTAAAGCTCCTAGAAATAGAGCGACCAAGCTGGTTACTTATTTAGGAGATGTTATAGTAAACGGAAATCCGGATGTTAAAAAAATAGATAAAACAAGAACATTTGTAAAACCTATTGTTCCTAAGTTTGATGCGAATGCTGCGTATCCGAAGGGAACAAAAGATTTATTAACAGAATTAGGACCTGATAAATTTTCGGAATGGTTAAAAAATGAAAAGAAAGTTCATTTTACCGATACCACAATGCGTGATGCACATCAAAGTTTATTAGCAACCAGAATGCGAACTTTTGATATGTTAAAGGTGGCAGAAGGTTACGCAAAAAACAATCCGAACATTTTTAGTATGGAAGTTTGGGGAGGTGCAACTTTTGATGTTTGTATGCGTTTTTTACAAGAAAATCCATGGGAACGCTTACAGTTGTTGCGTAAATCAATGCCAAATGTGTTGCTGCAAATGCTAATTAGAGGTTCAAACGGAGTAGGTTATACGGCATATTCTGATAATTTAATAGAGAGTTTTGTACAGCAATCTTGGGAAAACGGAGTAGACGTTTTTAGAATTTTCGATTCCTTAAACTGGATGAAATCTATTGCGCCTTGTATAGAGCATGTTCGTAATAAAACCAATGGTTTGGCAGAGGCTTCTATTTGTTATACCAGTGATATTTTAAATCCAGAAAACACAAAATATAATCTTAAATATTATACCAATTTAGCAAAAGATATTGAAAATGCTGGGGCGCACATTCTTGCTATAAAAGACATGGCAGGTTTATTAAAACCTTATGCAGCTTTCGAATTGGTTTCTGCCTTAAAACAAGAAATTGATATCCCGATTCATTTACACACGCATGATACATCATCAATACAATCTGCTACTTATTTAAAAGCAATTGAAGCTGGTGTTGATGTTGTTGATGTAGCTTTAGGAGGATTATCAGGTTTAACATCGCAGCCAAATTTTAATTCGGTTGCCGAAATGATGAAATTTAACGAAAGAGAAAGCGATTTAAATATCGATTCTTTAAATGAATATTCTAATTACTGGGGCGCTGTTAGAGAATATTACTATCCGTTTGAATCTGGATTAAAAGCAGGTTCTGGAGAAGTGTTTAAGCATGAAATTCCTGGAGGACAATATTCAAACTTAAAGCCACAAGCACAAGCATTAGGGTTAGAAGATCGTTTTCATGAAATTACAAAAATGTATGGCGATGTAAATTTACTTTTTGGTGATATTGTAAAAGTTACTCCAAGTTCTAAAGTAGTAGGAGACATGGCACAGTATTTAGTAAGTAATAATTTAACGGTACAAGATGTTTTAGAGCGAGGAGATACAATTTCATTTCCGCAATCGGTTGTGAGCTTTTTTAAAGGAGATTTAGGGCAACCTGTTGGCGGGTTTCCTAAAGATCTTCAGAAACTAATATTAAAAGATCAGGCGCCTTATACTGATAGGCCAAACGCACATATTGAACCTTTAGATATTGAAGAAGAATATAAATCGTTTAAAAATATCTTTGAAAATGATTTAAGTAGACCTATTGATTTTACTGATTTTTTATCTTATAAATTATATCCAAAGGTTTTTACAGATGCTTACAATCAGCATTTAAAATATGATAGTTTAATAAATTTACCAACTAAAAACTTTTTCTATGGTATGGAAAGAGGAGAGGAAATTATTGTTGAACTAGATAAAGGAAAAACGTTATTAATTCGTTTAGATTCTATTGGAAGACCAAATAGTGACGGAATGGTTACGGTTTATTTTAAGGTAAACGGACAAGGAAGATCTGTTCAAATAAAAGACGGATCAATAAAAGTAGATAAAATTGAACACGTTAAAGCTGATAAAAATGAATCAAAAGAAATCGGCGCACCTTTACAGGGAATGTTGTCAACTATTTTGGTAAAAGAAGGTGAAAAAGTAACAAAAAATCAACCTTTATTTATTATCGAAGCAATGAAAATGGAAACTACTATTACAGCAACTGAAGATACAACAATAAAACAATTGGTATTAAAAGCAGGAGTAATGGTAAATTCAGATGATTTAGTGCTTAAGTTAGTGTAAAACACATGTAATAAAATAAAAAACCTTGCTTTTGCGAGGTTTTTTTGTTTTTAAGAGTATTTAAAAAGATAAAACTAATTTTAATAATAAAAAAACTATTCCTTATACTTTTTTAAAGGTTAAGGTTTTAATTTTGAACCCAGTAATTATTCATACTCCTCATTTTTTAATAACCATAAAAACTTAGTATTATGAAAAAATTAGCATTTGGTTTTCTTTTTTTAGGATTAACCACCTTGATGTATTCTCAAGGCAAAAGTGAAGTTCAGAACATTGTTTTAGAAACAGTAACAATTAAACCTTTAAATATAAGTTATTTAAGGAAGGTGCAAGATAAAGATACACCTAGTTTAGTTAAAAATTTAGAAGGAGAAGCAGCGAGGTATGATATTACAGAATCGCCTATGTTTGAAAAAGAATTTGAGGCGTATGAAGTTGTTTTTAAAACTAAAAAGAAAAATGGAACTAGCGGGATAATCACCGCAACATACGATTCTAAAGGAAAAATTATAAAATCAATAGAAAAGTATAAAAACATTTTATTACCTAAAACGGTTAGGAATGTTATTTTAAGAAAATACCCTGGATGGACTATATATAAAGATGTTTATTTGGTGAGTTATAAAACAGACAAAACGGCTAAAAGAATATTTAGAGTTCAGATAAGGAAAGAAGGAAAAAGAAAAAATTTAAAATTAGATTACGAAGGTAATATTAGTTAAAACTTCAATAGCCTTTAAAAAATACTTTGCCCTCTAGCAAAATATTTTTTAAAGGTTATTTAACTATTTGTTACTGTTTTTACCCCTTTTTACATAGAATAAATATAAATAAGGGATATATTCATTAATTTTACAAATGTCGTTTTACTTAATTCAACATATAACTAATACAAAAGCCACCATAAATTTAGTTACAGCGTTTTATTCTAAACTTATAGAAATACGCAATAATAAAGTTATTAATTTTTGGATAAATGCTAAGAAAAACAGCGTTTTTTATTTAATAAAATCTTCTGATAAAAATGAGATTGAACATTTGTATATTAAATTTCCTGATTTTTATCCAGATAAAATAACATTGGTAAACAATCATTTAGTGTCTGCTTTTTTAAAAAGTGAACAGAAACTTAAAAAAATACGATCAATACCTTTTTTTAAAAGAGAAAAGCATGCTGTTTTTTTTGTCGTAAAAATTCCGAAGCATATTTTCTATAATCATTTAACAGATGATGAATTATCGCATAGAAAAGTAACAATTAAAAAAATAGTATCTTCTTGTAAAGGATGTGTAATAGCTTCAGTAAAAGAAGATTTAATAGCTTCTTTTATATCTTATAAAAAAGCAATTAGTTGCGCAGCTTTAATTGTAGATAAATTAAAAGACAAAGTATCTTTAAAAATAATATTACACCCTTGTCTTTATAAAAACAACAATTTATTTATAAGGTTAATAGATAATTTAATTAGTTACTCTTACTTTATAAAAACAACAAAACAACTTGTTTTATTTTCTGATAAAAAAAATTATACTGAAAATCAAGAAAATGTTCATTGGTTACGTATGGAGGAAAAAACCTTTTTATTTTCATTAATTGATCTTTTGTCAGAAAATTATCGAAACCCTAAATTTAGTGTTTCAGAAATTAGTAGTTTAATGATGATGTGTAAAACTAAATTGTATAAAAAAAGCAAGATAATAACTGGTAAATCTACAAATCAATTGCTAAAAGATTTTAGATTATTAAAATCAATTGATTTGATAATGGAAGGAGGATTAACGATAAATCAAATCTCAACCGATATTGGTTTTAGTAGTAATTCGTATTTTTCTAATTGTTTTAAAAAAAAGTTTGGCTTTTCACCTAAAGAATTACTAAAAAAAGAACAGCCTAAAAATTTGCATATAAATGGCTGTTAAAAGCAGTTGTTTTACTTTTTAGTAAATACAAAAAAGACGTTTTAAGATTGTTTGACTTAAGGCGGCATAAAAAATAGTTTTAAAAGTTTTAAATTCAAATTTAAGCTGTTTTTTAAGCGATTTAAGCTGGTTTTGTTTTTTTAATAAATTCTCTAGTTTTTAAGTTTAGTGTAGTAAATCCTTTCTTTTGGTGTTTAAAATTCATAACTTTGAGAAGTTAAAATCGTTTTGCAAGACGGTTTTTTTTATGATTGAAAAACAAATTAATTCACTTTATAATGAGCGAAGAAAAAAAACATAATTATGACGCTTCCAGTATTCAAGCATTGGAAGGGATGGAGCATGTTAGAATGCGTCCGTCAATGTATATTGGTGATGTTGGTGTACGTGGTTTACACCATTTAGTATACGAAGTTGTAGATAACTCTATTGATGAGGCTTTAGCAGGACACTGTGATAGAATTGATGTAACAATTAACGAAGATAATTCGATTACCACTAAAGATAATGGTCGTGGTATTCCTGTCGGAATTCATAAAAAAGAAGGTGTTTCAGCATTACAAGTTGTAATGACAAAAATTGGAGCAGGTGGTAAATTTGATAAAGATTCGTATAAAGTTTCTGGTGGATTACACGGTGTTGGTGTTTCTTGTGTTAACGCATTGTCAGATCATTTAACAGCAACTGTACACAAAGAAGGTAAAGTTTGGCAACAAGAATACGAAAAAGGAAAAACACTATATCCGGTAAAAACAATTGGCGAAACTGATTTTACAGGTACCATTGTAACTTTTTTACCAGACAAATCAATCTTTCAACAAACAACAGAATATAACTACGAAACGCTAGCAACTCGTATGCGAGAGTTATCGTATTTAAATAAAGGAATTACAATTACGTTAACCGATAAACGTAATAAAGATGATGAAGGAAATGATATTTCTGAAACTTTTCAATCTGATGAAGGATTATCTGAATTTGTAAAATATTTAGATTCTACACGCGAGCAATTAACTGCAGGAGTTATTGCCATGGAAGGTGAAAAAAACGGAATACCAGTTGAGGTTGCAATGGTGTATAACACATCATACTCTGAAAATTTACACTCTTATGTAAATAACATTAATACACACGAAGGAGGAACACATTTATCTGGTTTTCGCCGTGGATTAACACATACGTTAAAAAAATATGCTGATGAATCAGGGTTATTAAAAAACGTAAAGTTTGACATTGCTGGTGATGATTTTAGAGAAGGATTAACAGCTATTGTTTCTGTAAAAGTTGGTGAGCCACAGTTTGAAGGACAAACAAAAACAAAATTAGGTAACCGTGAAGTAAGTTCGGCAGTTTCTCAAGCAGTAGCAGAAATGCTAACTGATTATTTAGAAGAAAATCCGAATGATGCAAAAACAATCGTTCAAAAAGTAATTTTAGCAGCGCAAGCACGTCACGCGGCACGTAAAGCACGTGAAATGGTGCAGCGTAAAACAGTAATGAGTATTGGAGGTTTACCTGGTAAATTATCTGACTGTTCAGAAACTGATCCAGCACAATGTGAAATTTTCTTAGTTGAGGGAGATTCGGCAGGTGGAACTGCAAAACAAGGTCGTGATCGTAATTTTCAAGCAATTTTACCACTTCGTGGAAAGATTTTAAATGTTGAAAAAGCGATGCAACATAAAGTTTTTGAAAACGAAGAAATCAAAAACATGTTTACAGCATTGGGAGTTACTATTGGTACAGAAGAAGATCCAAGAGCTTTAAACTTATCAAAAGTTCGTTATCATAAAGTAGTTATTATGTGTGATGCCGATGTAGATGGTTCGCATATTGCTACGTTAATTTTAACTTTTTTCTTTAGATATATGCGCGAAATGGTAGAGCAAGGTTATATTTATATTGCAACACCGCCATTGTATTTAGTTAAAAAAGGGCAAAAACGTGAGTATGCTTGGGATGATAATCAACGTGATTTAATTGCTCAGAAAATGGGAGGATCAGTAAATATTCAACGATATAAAGGTCTTGGAGAGATGAATGCAGAGCAATTATGGGATACCACCATGAATCCTGAATTTAGAACTTTACGAAAAGTAGTAATTGATAGTGGTACAGAAGCTGATAGAGTTTTTTCTATGCTAATGGGAGATGAAGTTCCGCCACGTAGAGATTTTATTGAACGCAATGCAAAATATGCAAATATTGATGCTTAAAAATTAAAGGATTTACTATAGTTATTAAATACAACCCAATTATTGGGTTGTATTTTTTTTATATATTAGCTGTATATTTTTTAACAGAAGATTAACAAAAAAACAAATAAACATGAAAAAGCACATTTTAATTTTTATTAGTGTTTTAACACTAAGTTTTACGGCAAAAGCACAAGATAATTTTGAGTATATTTTATTAGCAGATAAAGAAGATGCTAGTAAATTATTAAACGGATATTTTGCTCCGGCGATGGAAGGGTTTATCTACGGAATGAATAATGGATGGTATCACACGGCAAAAGTACATAAGGTTTTAGGTTTTGATTTAACAGTTGGTTTAAGTGCATCTATTGTACCATCGAAAGGAGAAATTTTCTCAGTTTCAGGACTTACATCAATTGCGCCTAATTCATTTTCTGCACCTACATTTGCTGGTGATGATAGAGAAACTTCTTTAACAGTAACAAAACAAGTTATGGTAAACGGTCAGCAAGAAACAGTTACTGCTGATTTTGAAATACCAGGAGGTATTACTGGAGATTTACCTTTAAATGCTATTCCAGCCCCAGTTGCTCAATTAAATATAGGTCTTCCTTTTAAAACAGAAGCTATGGTTCGTTTTTTTCCTGAAACAGATTTAGGAGATGATGGAGGAAAAGCAAGTATGTATGGTATCGGACTTAAAAAAGAAATTACAAGTTGGTTTGGTCCGTTAGATAAATTACCATTACATGTTTCTTTATTAGCAGCATATACTGCGATGGATGTTAGTTATGGTTTTGAAGATGGTACAAATGGACCAATTACAACTACTGATGCAAAAGCAGAATTTGAATTAAGATCATATACAGCACAGGCTATTGCTTCTTTAAACTTTCCAATAATTAACGTGTATGGAGGAATTGGTTATAGTAGCGGTAATTCAAAATTAAAAATGTCAGGAGAGTATAGAGGAGAATATACGTATACTAGCGGGGGTCAAAGTTTTACTTACTCAGAAGACCTAACTCCACCTAACATGGATTTTGATGCAGGTGGATTTAAAACTACTTTAGGAGCTCGTTTAAGCTTAGGTTTCTTTAAAATATTTGCAGATTACACTTTTCAAGAATATAATACAGTTTCTGCAGGTATTGCATTAAGTATTAGATAAAAATAAAAAGTAAAAAGAGATAAAAACCCATTGAAATATCAATGGGTTTTTCTTTTATATCCTTAGTCAAATCGTTATTTTTGTGCAACTTAAATTAATCATCACAATTAAATATATAAAAGAATGAAAGTAACAGTTGTAGGAGCAGGTGCTGTAGGTGCAAGTTGTGCAGAGTACATTGCCATTAAAAATTTCGCATCAGAAGTTGTATTAGTAGATATTAAAGAAGGTTTTGCTGAAGGTAAAGCGATGGATTTAATGCAAACGGCTTCGTTAAATGGGTTTGACACTAAAATTACCGGTACTACTGGAGATTATGGTAAAACCGCAGGATCTGATGTATGTGTAATTACTTCTGGTATTGCTCGTAAACCTGGTATGTCTCGCGACGAATTATTAGGTATTAATGCAGGTATTGTAAAAACAGTTGCAGCTAGCTTAGTTGAGCAATCTCCAAATACAATTATCATTGTGGTTTCTAATCCAATGGATACCATGACTTATTTAGTGCATAAAGCAACTGGATTACCAAAAAATAGAATTATAGGTATGGGTGGAGCTTTAGATTCTGCTCGTTTTAAATATCGTTTAGCGGAAGCTTTAGGAGCGCCTATTTCTGATGTTGACGGAATGGTAATTGGTGGTCACTCTGATAAAGGAATGGTTCCTTTAACACGTTTAGCTACTCGTAACTCTGTACCAGTTTCTGAATTTTTATCAGAAGAAAGATTAGAGCAAGTAAAACAAGACACTAAAGTTGGTGGAGCTACTTTAACAGGTTTATTAGGTACTTCTGCTTGGTATGCACCAGGAGCAGCAGTTTCTGGGATGGTACAAGCAATTGCTTGCGATACTAAAAAAATATTTCCTTGTTCAACATTATTAAATGGCGAATATGGTTTATCTGATTTATGTATTGGAGTTCCTGTTGTTTTAGGTAAAGACGGAATTGAAAGTATTGTTGAAATTAATTTATCTGATGCTGAAAAAGAACATTTATCTTCTTCGGCAGAAGCTGTTAAAAACAATAACGCTGCTTTAAATTTATAAGCAACGTTTATTAAAATAAATTAGAGCCTTGAGTGATTTAATTACTCAAGGTTTTTTTTATTAAAAAAAATAAAAATATTTTGTAAGGTTCTTGTATTTGCAGCGTCTTACAAATTAGAGAAGCATTAGTAGTGTTTCTTTTTCATAGTTTTTCATAGCAATTTTCCCACTTCATTCGTGAAGTGGGTTATTTTTATAAAAAACTAAACTGTTTGTTGTTGCTGTTGTACTACTTCAAATAGTTCGCCACCTTCACACTTAATTGTTTTTTGTTTAAACTTTACAATTAATTGATAATCGTGTGTAGCCATTAAAATTGTTTTTCCGCTTTTATGAATTTCATTAAGCAGTTCCATTACTTCTAACGACGTTTTAGGATCTAAATTACCAGTAGGCTCATCTGCTAAAATTAATTCAGGGTCGTTTAACAAAGCCCTTGCAATAGCAACTCGTTGTTGCTCTCCACCAGAAAGTTCAAAAGTTTTTTTGTAGTATTTTTCTTTCATTCCTACCTTGTCTAAAACCTCATAAATTTTATCCTTCATGTCGGTTTTATTCTTCCATCCAGTAGCTTTTAAAACAAATTCTAGATTTTCAAAAACGTTTCTATCATTTAGTAGTTTAAAATCCTGAAAAACGATTCCTAATTTTCTTCTTAAAAACGGAATATCATTTTCTTTCATTTTTTTTAAGTCAAAACCAACAATTTCACCTAAACCACGTTGCAAACGTAAATCGCCATAAAGTGTTTTTAGCAAGCTACTTTTTCCGCTTCCAGTTTTACCAATTAAATAATAAAAATCACCTCTATTTAATCTAAAATTAATTTTTGATAAAACTAAGTTGTCTTGCTGATAAATATCTGCATTTTCAAGATGTAAAACAGGTCTTTCCATATATCTAATCGTTTTTACAAATCTAAAATTTTATTACGTAATTCTATAACATTTCTTACTTTTGATGCATTGTTTTCCAACAAAAATAAAAAAGAAGCGTTATACTTCTTAGATAATTAAAAAATATGAGATTTATTTGTTATAAAAAAAGCTGTTTTATACTATTATTTATGGCTTTTTCAACAACTATAGTAGCACAAGAATCGGCTATTAATTCAGCAGTTACATCCGATTATTATAAAGCCATTAAACTTTATAATAACAAAGCTTATGCGGCAGCACAAAGCTTATTTATTGATGTTTCTAAAAAATCAGAAACACATAAAAATCGTAAAGCAGATGCTGATTATTACGAGGCAATGTGTGCAATAAAATTAGTGCAAGACAATGCAGATGCTAAGGTGTTGGCATTTGTGCAAAATCACCCTTACAACAATAAAAAAGAAAAAGCTTTTTTAAATGTTGGTAACTATTATTTTTCAAATCGTAAGGCAGCTCATGCGTTAAAATGGTACAAAAAAGTAAATGAAAAGCTTTTAAGTCACCCAGAAAGAGATGAGTTGAATTATAAAATGGGATATGCCTTGTTGGTTTCTAACTATTTTAAAGATGCAAAAACGAAGTTCCAAACGTTGTTAGGAAATCCGATTTACGGTACCGATGCTCGTTATTATTTTGGATATATTGCTTACAAGCAAGAAAATTTTGGTGAGGCAGAAGATAACTTAAGTCAATTAGCAAATGATGCAACTTATCAAGCAAAGGCAAATTATTATATCTTAGATATTAGTTTTAAAGCTGGTCGTTTTGATAAATCGGTTAAAATTGGAGAGAAATTATTAAAAGATTCAACAGATGAAAAAGAGATTTCTCAAATATCAAAAATAGTAGGAGAAAGTTATTTTAACTTAAAAAAATACGATCAGGCAATACCATATTTAAAAGCGTATAAAGGTAAAAATGGTAAATGGAATAATACAGATTATTATTATTTAGGATATGCCTATTATCAACAAAAAAACTTTAACGAAGCTATTGGTAATTTTAATAAAATTATTGGAGGAAATAATAAAGTTGCGCAAAATGCATACTATCATTTAGGAGAATGTTATTTAGAATCACAAAAAAAATCAGAAGCTTTAAATGCGTTTAAAAATGCAAGCGAAATGGATTTTGATTTAAAAATTACTGAAAGTGCTTCGTTAAGCTATGCAAAATTAAGTTACGAGTTAGGAAATCCGTATAAAAGTGTTCCGGATGTTTTAAAAGATTTTTTAACAAAATATCCTACTTCGCCAAATGTGTTAGAAATAAACGAGTTGTTAATAACTTCTTATTTGCATCAGCAAGATTACCAAGGTGCATTAGATTATTTAAACGCGTCTAAATCTGTTACCAATAAAGACATCGCAAACGAAGTTTCGTTGTATAGAGGAATTCAGTTGTTTAATGAAGGAAAATTAAAAGTGTCAAAACCGTATTTTAAAAAAGCAACGGAATCAGAAAACAATTTAGTTAACAATAAAGGTGCTTTTTGGTTGGCAGAAACCGAATATTTATTAGGTAATTACAAAGAAGCTTTGGCTAATTTTTTATTAGTAACCAATAAGGATTTAGAAGATACAAAAAAGCTAGATTACAATATTGCATACACTTATTTTAAGCAAAAAGAATATGCAAGTGCAGCAAAACACTTTCAAGATTTTTTAGTAATTAAATTTGATGATAACGATTTAAATGATGATGCTTCTAATAGATTAGGAGACTCTTTTTATGCATCTAAAAATTATCAAAAAGCAATTGATTCTTATCAAACAATAATTAACCAAGGTGGTGTTGGAGCAGATTATGCGCAATATCAAACAGCGATGAGCAATGGTTTTATGGGCGAGAATGACACGAAGATTAAGAACTTAGAAAAATTAACAAAAGAGTATGCTAGTTCTCAATTAAATGATGATGCATTGTTTCAAATGGCAACCACTTATACGGCTTTAAATAAATCAAAAAAAGCACAAGAAACTTACAGTCGTTTGTTGTTAAATTATCCTGCTAGTAATTATGTGCCAAGTGTTCTTTTACGTCAGGGATTACTATATTATAACGAAAATAATAACAGTAATGCTTTAAAAAAATATAAAGAAGTAGTTGCAAAACATCCAAATTCTAAAGAAGCAAAGCAGGCAGTTACCAACGTTAAAAATGTATATATAGATATAGGTAAGGTAGATGAATATGCGGCTTGGGTTAAAAACGTAAAATTTATAAACGTTACCGATGCAGAGCTAGATAATGCAACATATCAATCTGCTGAAAATAAATTTTTAGAAAACAATAGTAGCAAAGCGATAGAAGGATTTAATAAATACCTTCAAGCTTTTCCTACCGGAATAAATGCTTTGAAAGCAAATTTTTATTTAGCGCAATCTTATAATAATACCAATCAATTTACAAATGCAGTGCCGCATTACAGCTATGTAGTTAGTCAGAATAAAAGTGAATTTACAGAAGAGTCGTTAGTAAAATTGGCTAATATTTATTTAGAAAATGAAAATTGGACCAAAGGAATTCAACTTTTAGAAAAGTTAGAAACTACAGCTAATTATCCGCAGAACATCATTTTTGCACAGAGCAATTTAATGAAAGGCTATTATAAAAAAGAAGAGTACTCGAAAGCCATTTCGTATGCCGAAAAAGTTTTAGCAAAAGGAAAAATAGACACAAACGTTGCTGAAGATGCAAAAATAATTATGGCTCGTTGCGCTTTTAAAAACAACGATTACTTAACAGCAGAAGAATTTTTTAATGAAGCAGGAAAAAAAGCAACAGGCGAGTTAAAAGCAGAAACGTTGTATTATAATGCTTTCTTTTTAAATGATTATAAAGATTACGAAGCCTCTAACAAAGCAGTGCAAAATTTAATAGCCAATTATTCGTCTTATAAATATTGGGGAGTAAAAAGTTATATTATAATGGCTAAAAATTATGATGCTTTAAAAGATGCCTATCAAGCAACTTATATTTTAGAAAACATTATTAAGAATTTTACACAATATAAAGATGTAATTGAAGAGGCTACAAATGAGCTTCGAAGTATAAAAATTAAAGAAGCAAAAACAAACGAATCAGTAACTACTAAAAACTAAAGTTTGTTAAAAATAAAAAACATTTCAATGATTAAATCAATGAAAAATCACTTAGGTTTATTTGTTTTATTTGCAGTATCAATTGTAAATGCACAAGAAAAAAAAGCCACCGAAAAAGTAAAAGATACAATTATAAAAACAGAAGTAGTAAACGTAGTTACCTCTTATGTTCCTAAAATTACCGATGCTTTTAAAATAAAGCAAAAACCAATTATTAAGCATACAAAAGCATCCGAAAAAAAGGCGCTAGAGTATAAAATATTTTCGGTTCCGGTGGCATCAACATTTATACCTAAAAGTGGTGTAATGAAAAAGGTAGATTTAGGTAAAAGAGAAGCCTTATATGCTAATTATTTTTCGGTAGGTTTAGGAAACACAATCACTCCTTTTTTAGAAGCTTTTGTACGACAAAGTGAAAGTTACGATAGCGAATTTAGCACACACTTAAAGTTTTTACTTTCTGCCGATCCTGTTGAAAAAACAGCTTTAAGTAGCACATATTATAACCTTAATTTAAACTTGTTATATGCGCAACAAGAACGTTATTCTAATTGGAAAGCCGGATTAAATGCTGAACGAAATAAGTATAATTGGTACGGTTTACCAACAAATATTGCATTTACTGATGCCACTGTTAGTGCGATAGAAGAAGAACAAGCATACAACTTTTTTAAAGTTTTCGGAACAATTAATTTCGACGAATCTTATATAGAACAAGCAAACGGTTCGGTTTCTTTTACTTCGGATGTTTTAAGTAGTAGTGAGTTTTTAATTGATGGAAATGTAAAATTTAAGTTTCCGTTAAGCGAAATGTATTATCAATTAAACGATTTATTTATAAATACAACCATAAGTTATTTAGGAACAAAGTTTGATAAAAATTATCAAACCCAATCGGAATTAAAACACAGTTATTTTACTTTCGGATTGCATCCAACGTATAATTTTAAAGTACAAGATTTAGCGGTAAAAATAGGAGCAAAAGCCTATTTTTCTTTAGATTTAGAAAACAGCAATAACAACTTTTTTGTGTACCCAAATGTAGAAGTTTCATATCCTATTGTACACGATTTTGCCAATGTGTTTATCGGAGCTTCAGGAGATTTAGAAACCAATACTTACAGATCTTTAGCAAACAAAAATCCATACATTTCTCCAACTCAAAATTTATTGCAAACCAATAAAAAATATAATGCCTTTGCAGGAATTAGAGGTAAGTTAGATCATCAATTTAGTTATAATTTTAAAGCAAGTTATGCTGATGTTGAAAATCAACAATTTTTTGCATTAAATCAATCAAAATCTAATGGAAATAACATTGCAGGTACCAATGCTTTTTCTTTCTTCGGATATGATTACGGTAACTCTTTTAATACTGAATACGATGATATTAAGTTGTTAACCTTTTTTGGTGAAGTTGCTTTTGATGGAATAAAAAACCTAAGTGTTGGGTTAAACGGACAGTTTAATAAATACACGTTAACAAACGAATTAGAGCCTTGGAATGCGCCTAAAATGGAAGGTGAAATATTTGGAACCTATAAAACAAATAAATGGTTTGCTGGGGCAAATTTCTTTTTTGTAGGAGAACGAAAAGGAAAAGAGTACGATGTTTTACCAGCTCAAAATTTTACAACGGTTAGCTTAGATAGTTATTTTGACATAAATTTTAATGGAGGTTATCATTTTAGCGATTCATTTTCGGTTTTCTTAAACTTAAATAATTTGTTAAACAATAGCTACCAACGATTTAATAACTTTAATGTACAAGGTTTTCAGGCAATGGGAGGTTTAACTTGGAAATTTGATACCATTTTCTAAAAAAAGGTAACAAAAGTAAAAGTAAGTGTAGCTATTGATAAAAAATAGCTACACTTTTTTTGTAAAGAGCTGTAAATTAACATGGTAGTTGTTGTTTTGCGATTAAAATATAAAACTTACATTTAGGGCACTATAAAAACAGTGTTATCAATGAAAAAACTATCTATCTTATTAATCTCAGGATTATTTATAATTTCTTGTAAAACCGAAAAAAAGGAAATTGCTTCAATTTCTAAAGGTTTTTCTGCGGAAGAAAAAATAGATTCTACACAAATAAAACATTTATTTAATTCAGCTTTAACAGCAGGGAAATCATACGAATGGTTACGAGATTTAACCACAAATGTTGGTAGCCGATTATCTGGTTCTGAAGGCGCAGCAAAATCAGTTATTTGGAGCGAGAAGTTAATGAAACAAGTAGGCTTAGATTCAGTTTGGTTACAGCCAGTTATGGTGCCGCATTGGGTTCGTGGCGCAAAAGAAGTAGCTAATTATAATTTTAACGGCAAAGAAATCAATGTTCCTGTTTGTGCTATCGGAGGATCTATTGGAACACCAACTAACGGAATTACAGCAGAAGTTATTGAAGTTAAAAGCATAAAAGAAGCAGAAAATTTAGGGGCAAAAGCCAATGGTAAAATTGTGTTTTTTAACGGTGCTTTCGATAATACATTAATTCACACTTTTAAAGCCTACGGCGGATGTGTTGGCCAGCGATTTGCAGGTGCAGCTACAGTTGGTAAGTTCGGAGCGAAAGCAGTTATTGTTCGTTCTTTAACTAACGGAATTGATGATTATCCACATACTGGATCAATGGGATATGGAGATATTCCTAAATCAGAATATATTCCATCTGCAGCAATTAGCTCAAGAGCTGCCGAAAATTTAAGCAAGCATTTAAAAGAAAATCCGAAGTTAAAATTTTATTTAAAACAAAGTTGTAAAACCTTGCCAGATGTGCCTTCGCATAATGTAGTTGGTGAAATTAAAGGAAGTGAAAACCCTGATAAAATAATGGTTATTGGCGGACATTTAGATTCTTGGGATTTAGGTGATGGTGCGCACGACGACGGAACAGGAATTGTACAATCGTTAGAGGTGGCTTATTTATTAAAGAAAAACAACATCAAACCAAAAAATACGATTAGAATTGTGTTTTTTATGAATGAAGAAAATGGTTTACGTGGCGCAACGGAATATGCACGTTTGGCAAAATTAAATAACGAAAATCATATTGGAGCATTAGAATCTGATGCAGGCGGACATACACCAAGAGGTTTTTCTATAGATGCAAATGATAAAAATAGAAAGTTATTACAAAGCTGGAAAAAGTTATTGGCACCTTACGGATTACATGACATTACCGCAGGCGGAAGTGGTGCGGATATTGGACCTTTAAAAGACGAGCATGTTACTTTGGTAGGATATCGTCCAGATTCTCAACGTTATTTTGATTACCATCACGCAGCGACTGATACTTTTGATAAAGTAAACAAACGTGAATTAGAATTAGGAAGTGCTTCTATGGCAAGTATTGTGTATTTAATGGATAAATATTTGTACAATAACGAAACTATAAAACCATAAATATGACGATTTTAGTACTTGTATTGCGCATAATATTTGGTTTATTTTTAAGTTATGTTGGTATTATGCATTTTATAAAACCGCGTTTTTTTAACGGATTTATACCAAAACCTTTACCAAAAATTACGGTAAATTATATAGCAGGTTTTGTTGAACTTGTTATCGGGATAGGATTGTTGTTTAATGCTACTGCAAAAAATGCAGCCATCGGTTTTTTTATTTTAATGTTGCTTTTTTTACCGTTACATGTATGGGATTTATTTAAAGAAAAACCAGCAATAGGTTCAAAAAAAATAGCAATAATACGTTTGCCAATTCAATTTTTACTTTTATACATCGCTTATTTAATTTATTCAATCTCATGAAAAAAATATTTTTAGTTTTATTAATAGTAACCTCAATTCTCTCTTGTAAAAAACAAGAAAAAGCAGATTTAATAGTAATTAATTCAAATACATATACGGTAAACTCAAACTTTGATAAAGTAGAAAGTTTTGCCATAAAAGACGGTAAATTTATAGCTGTAGGTACGAATAAAGAAATTCAAGAAAAATACGCAACATTAAAAACAATTGATGCGAAAAGTAAACCTGTATATCCTGGTTTTATTGATGCACACTGTCATTTTTATAGATTAGGATTACTTCAACAAAAAGTAAATTTAGTTGGCACAACAAGTTATGATAATGTGTTAGAAAAATTAGTTGAGTTTCAAAAAGAAAAAAACACTTCATTTATTACTGGTCGTGGTTGGGATCAAAATGATTGGGAGACAAAAGAATTTCCGACAAAAGAAAAATTAGATGCATTATTTCCAAAAATACCTGTTGCTATTAGACGAATTGACGGACATGCAATGTTGGTGAATCAAGCAGCAATTGATTTGGCAAAAATTACTGTTGATTCTAAAATAGAAGGAGGAGAATTTCTTAAAAAAGAAGGAAAGCTTACAGGTGTTTTAATAGACAATGCAATGAACTTTATAAAAGTTCCTGAACCTAGTAAACAAGAACAAATTCAAGCATTAAAAGATGCCCAAAAAATTTGTTTCGATTTAGGTTTAACCACTGTTGATGATGCTGGTTTAGATAAGCAAGTAATAGAGTTGATTGATAGTTTACAGCAAACAGGCGATTTAAAAATGCGCGTTTATGCTATGATATCTAACAATAAAAAAAACTTAGATTATTACCTTAAAAAGGGAATAATTAAAACAGAAAAACTTCATGTACGTTCTGTAAAGGTATATGCTGATGGAGCTTTAGGATCAAGAGGTGCTGCTTTAAAAGATGCATATTCTGATAAAAAAGGACATTTTGGCGCGTTGGTAAACTCGTATGATAATCTTCAGAGTTTAGCAAAAAGAATAGCCGATTCAGAATATCAAATGAACACGCATGCTATCGGTGATTCGGCAAATTATGTAATGTTAAAAACTTATAATGAAGTTTTAAAAAATAAAGAAAATCGTCGTTGGCGAATCGAACATGCACAAATTGTTGATTTAAAAGATTTTCATCACTTTAAAAATATTTTACCATCAATACAACCAACTCATGCAACTAGCGATATGTATTGGGCAGAAGATCGTGTGGGAGCGGAAAGAATTAAGGGAGCTTATGCGTATAAAGATTTACTAAATCAATATGGTAAAGTTGCTTTAGGTACTGATTTTCCTATCGAAAATGTAAGTCCGCTATATACATATTATGCAGCAACTATCAGAAAAGATTTAAAAGGATACCCAGAAAAAGGATATCAAATAAACAATGCTTTGTCAAGAGAAAATGCTTTAAGAGGAATGACAATTTGGAATGCTTATGCTAGCTTTGAAGAAACCGAAAAAGGAAGTATTGAAGTTGGTAAATTAGCTGATTTTGTCATTTTAGAAAACGATATTGTAACTGTTAATGGTAAAGAAATTCCGAATACAAAAGTATTAGCTACTTATGTAAATGGAGAGCAGGTAAAGTAATCTTCAATTGTTTTAAAAGAAAAAAGCGCACTAAATTAATTTAGTGCGCTTTTCTTTTTTAGAAAATATTTTTTTAATTTGTAGTAACTTCAATAACTCCATTAGCACCTCTAACTCCATAAATAGTCGTTTCAGGGCCTTTTAAAACTTTTACATGCTTTATGTCTATTGGCGAAATGTTACCAAAAAGATCAGCACCTACAGGGGTTCTATTAACTACTAAAAGAGGAGCGTTGTTACCATTAATAGTGTTGTTTCCTCTAATTGTTATTGTTTTATTAATGATAACAACTCCAGGAACTTGGCCATTTAAATAATCGTAAATATCCTTATATTGAAATGAAGACATTGATCCTTGAGCAACAACATTAGAAGGTTTATCTATTTTAGCGTCTACTAATTGTTTTGTTATAATTACTCTATTGTATTTTTTTCCGTGATAACCTATTGTTTTAATTCCGTGAAGAGGAGAAAAAGCAGTTATTTTTTTTAATTTACTATTAATAGATGTTTTAAAAACACCTTTTTCGTTGGTTTTTCCTGATTGTTTTATATCATCAAAAAGAATTACAGCATTTGATATAGGTTTGTTGTTTTGATCCTTAACGATAAGGAAAAATTCTTTTTCTTGTTGGGCGAAAATCGCACTTGATGAAAATAAAAGAATAAGAGTTAAAAATTTAATGAACTTCATAAGAGTGTATTTTTTATAAAAATATTATAATTTTTTAAAAGAACTGTTAAGGTATTGCTAATTTTTTCTAGAAAAAGATTGAAAGAACTATTTTAGTAGCTAAAATATATATTAATAATGATGAGTAAAAAAATATATCTAGTACTCGCTTTAATACTGAGTAATGTTTTATCAGCACAACAATCTTTAATTAGAAAACCGCAAATTAGTCCAGATGCTTCACAAATGGCGTTTAGTTATCATGGAGATATTTGGGTATATAACTTTACGAGTAAACAATCTAAGAGATTAACAATCCATAAAGGGTATGAGAGTAATCCGGTTTGGAATACAAGTGGAGATTTACTTGCGTTTTCATCAAACAGAAAAGGAAATGACAACGTATTTACAACTTCGTTAAATGGAGGCGTGCCAAAACAATTAACCTATTATCCAACGACAAACATCCCGACAGATTGGACATCAAAAGGCGATGTTTTATTTACTACAGGAAGAGTTTATAAGGGGCCAGAATGGGATAAACAAACTTATACTGTAAATGAAAAAGGAGGAACTCCTAAGCGATTGTTAACTGCTTATGGAGAAATGGCAACCATTTCACCCAACGGAAAATTAATAGCTTTTACCAAAGGGGCTTGTCGTATTGCTCGTGAAGATTATTCAGGATCAGCACAACGTGATATTTGGATTTACAATACCGAAACTAAAAAGTACAATCAAATTACAACAAGTAATAAAAACGATCATTCTCCTGTTTGGGATGCTGCTGGTAACTTATATTATATAGGTGCAAAAAGCGGAAGATACAATGTGTATAAGCAATCTATTTCATCAAACGGAACAATAAACGGAAGTGCAATTCAGTTAACCAAAGAACCAAAAAACGGAGTTCGTACATTTTCAGTAAGCAACAACGGATCGTTTATTTATTTAAGTGGTGTAAATTTATTTAAGGTTAGCAATGGAGCGAAACAAAAAATTAACTTAAATATTATTTCTGATAATCGTTTTGAAGAGGATGAAACAAAAACAGTTTCTAACGGAATTAGTAGTTATGCTGTTTCACCAAACGGAAAAAACATTGCTTTAGAAATTAATGGGGAGATTTTTGTAAAAGAAAATAATAAAGAAAAAAAACATACTAATAATGTAAGTAAACATCCATTTAGAGATAGAAATCCGCAATGGATTGATGACAAAACTGTTGTTTTTTCTTCGGATAGAGATGGAGTATATCAATTATATAGTGTCATTTCTACCGATACTTTAGTAGGGTTACATCGTAGTTTAAAAACAAAAGTTACCAAATTAACAAATAGTAAAAAAGATGTACTAGGTTCTTTAGTGTCTCCTGATGGAAAAAAAATAGCGTACCAAGTTGGTCGTGGAATTTTAATGATTGCTGATTTAAAAGACGGCAAAATTGTAAACGCTAAAGAATATTCAAACTCATGGGCAGCAGCTGAAGGTGTTTCTTGGAGTCCGGATAGCAAATACATTGCTTATTCTCAAGAAGATTTAAATTTTGATAGTGAAATATTTATCCAGTCAATTGCTGATAAATCTATAAAAATGAACGTTTCTATGCATCCAAGAAGTGATGGGAATCCTGTTTGGAGTGCCGATGGAAAAAAGTTAGCATTTTTATCGAATAGAAGCGGAATTAATTATGATGTTTGGATGGTTTGGTTAGATAAATCAGACTGGGAAAAATCACGAAAAGATCACGAAGAAGGTGCTTATTATCCAGTAGAAAAAGAAAAATCTAGTAAAAAGGATAAGGAAAAAAAGAAAGAAGTAATTGTTAAGATTGATGAAGATAAAATTTACAATCGCTTGGTGCAAGTAACATCATTACAAGACAACGAATACAGTCCGATGTTTAGTGCTGATAGTAAATTTATCTATTTCTCGGCAACAAATCCTGCAAGTAAAAAAAGAAGCACTTATAAAGTAAAATGGGATGGTAGTAAACCAAAAGCTATTAAAGGAGTTAGTAGCGCAAGTGATATATTAGAAAATAAAGGGAAAATTTATTTTACATCAAGAGGTAGCTTAAATAAATTAGATTCAAAATCAGATAAAGTAACCAAATTACCACATTCGGCAACGTACACAAAAAATAATAAAAAAGTATACGAACAAGTTTTTAATGAAGGTATAAGAGCATTAACAGCCGGTTTTTACGATCCAGAATTTCATGGGTATGATTGGGAATCACTTGTAAAAAGATACAAACCTTGGGTATTGTCAACAACAACACATCAAGATTATACATATATGTTTAACTTGTTATTGGGGCAACTTAATGCAAGTCATATGGGGTATAGAGGTAGTGCGCCAAGAAATACAAGCGATAAAGTTGGGTTGTTAGGTTTAGAGGTAGAAAATGTTTCTGGCGGAGTAAAAGTTAAGTATGTATTAGAAAATACGGCTGCGAGCAAATCGAAAAGTAAATTAAAGGTTGACGATGTTATTGTATCTGTAAACGGACTTAAAATTGGTAAAAACACCAACTTTTATAGTTTATTAAAAAACACAAGAAGTAACGAAGTGTTGTTAAGTTTAAAAAGTGGAAAAGAAGTTATTATTCGTCCGCAGAGTTCAATTAGAGGTCAGCAATATGAAGCTTGGGTAAGTTCACGTAAAAAATTAGTTGACGAATATTCAAACGGGCAATTGGGGTATATTCACATTCAAGGAATGAATATGCCAAGTTTTGAACGCTTTGAACGTGAGTTAAAAGCAAGTGGTTACGGTAAAAAAGGTATTGTGATTGATGTTCGTTATAATGGAGGTGGATGGACTACTGATCGATTAATGGCGGTTTTAAATGTAGATCAACATGCATATACTATTCCTAGGGGTGCTGTAAAAAGTTTAAAAAATAACGCTAAGTTTAAGAAGAATTATCCGTTTAATGAACGTGCAATTTTATCGGTAAATACAAAACCAGTAGTTGCATTATGTAATGAAAATAGTTATTCGAATGCTGAAATTTTTTCACATGCATTTAAAAACTTAGGATTAGGGAAGTTAGTTGGGCAACCAACCTTCGGAGCTGTAGTTTCTACAGGTTCAGCTAGATTGCAAAACGGCGCAATTCGCATGCCGTTTAGAGCTTGGTTTGTAAAAAAATCAGGAAAAAACATGGAAAATGAAGCACCAGCAGTTCCTGATTATTTAGTTAAAAATGCTCCAGGATGGAAAAATAGAGGAGAAGATGCACAGTTAAAAAAGGCCGTTGAGGTTTTATTAAAAGATGTAAAGTAATAGTAAATTGTTATACAGTTTTATCGGAAGAAATTCTGATATGAACCCAAAATAATATTAAAAATAAAATGAAGCATAGAAATTATTTTCTATGCTTTTTTTATGATTATTTTTGTAGTATGGCGCAGATTACAGAAAAAGATTTATTAGAAAAATTAAAATCCAATTTTGGATATGATAGCTTTCGATTAGAGCAGCAAAAAATTATCGAAAACCTATTAAATAAACAAGATACTTTGGTAATTATGCCAACAGGTGGAGGTAAATCTATCTGTTATCAATTACCAGCGTTGTTTTTTGAAGGCATTACTTTGGTCATTTCTCCATTAATTGCTTTAATGAAAGACCAAGTAGATAGTTTAAAAGCAAATGGTATTTCGGCAACTTATTATAACAGCACACAATCATCTGAAGAACAACAACAGGTTTTTGATGAGATAGTTAATAAAACAATAAAATTACTATATGTAGCTCCCGAAAGTTTAGCACTACTTCAAAATATATTAAATCAAAATTACATTAGTTGCATTGCTATTGATGAAGCACATTGTATTTCTGCCTGGGGACACGATTTTAGGCCATCATATAAACAATTATCTTTCTTAAAAAAATCATTGCCAAATGTACCCATAATTGCTTTAACCGCAACTGCGGATAAGGCTACGCAACAAGATATTTTAGAACAATTGGCAATACCAAATGCAACTCATTTTTTAAGCTCTTTTAATAGAGAGAATATTAGTTTAGAGGTGCGACCTGCCAATGACAGAATTAAACAAATTATAAAATTCATTAACAAAAAACCGAATGAAGCTGGTATTGTTTATTGCTTAAGTAGAAAAACAACCGAACAATTGGCTAGTAAACTAAAACAGCAAAATATTGATGCAAAGGCCTATCATGCGGGTTTAAGTTTTGAGGAACGCTCAAAAACTCAAGAAGATTTTATTAAGGATGAAGTGCAAATTATTTGCGCTACGATTGCCTTCGGAATGGGAATTGACAAATCGAATGTACGTTGGGTGATTCATTACAATATGCCTAAAAATATTGAAGGTTATTATCAAGAAATTGGTCGTTCTGGGCGTGACGGATTGCCAGCACAAGCATTACTTTTTCATAGTTATGCTGATGTAATTCAGCTGCGTCAGTTTATTGCTAACACTACAAATAAAGAAGTGCAAGAAGCAAAATTAGATCGTATGAAACAGTTTGCAGAAGCAACGGTTTGTAGACGGAAAATTTTGTTGAGCTATTTTGGAGAATTGATAGAAGAAAATTGTGGTAATTGTGATGTTTGTAAAAATCCACCTCAGTTTTTCGACGGAACAGTAATTGCACAAAAAGCACTGTCGGCTATTTATCGCCTACAAGAAAAAGAAGCTATGGGAACTGTAATTGATGTGCTAAGAGGGGCAAAAAATGCGGCGGTTTTAGATAAAAATTATCAAACTTTAAAAACTTACGGAGTAGGAAATGATATTTCTTGGAAAGATTGGCAGCATTATATGATTCAGTTAATCAATCAAGGATATTGTCAAATAGCATTTCACTTAAATAATACGCTACATTTAACAGAGTTTTCTAAAAAAGTACTTTTTGATAAAGAAAAAGTACAGTTAAATATTCCTGTTGAATTTAAAAAAGAAGTTCAAAAAACTACATCTGCCAAGAAAAAAGCAACTAGTAAAGTAATAAAAGACACGTTGTTTGAGCGTTTACGAAAACTACGTTATCGTATTGCTAAAGAAGAAAATATTGCTGCTTATTTAGTTTTTAGTGATGCTACTTTAAAAGAATTGGAAAAAGAACGTCCGCAAACAGATAATGCCTTTTTAGCGATTAGCGGAGTTGGACAGCGAAAATTAGAAGTGTATGGAGGCGAGTTTATAGAAGAAATAAAAACGTTTATTGGCGAAAAAAAACGCGGTAGAAAAGATACTACTTTAGAAACCTATAATTTATACAAAGAAGGTTTTTCGATTGATGAAATAGCTGATAAACGAAATTTAAAAGCACAAACCATATTTTCGCATTTATCTAAATTATATTTAGAAGGAAAAGATGTGAGTTTAGATGAATTTATTGATGCTAGCACCATCAAATTAATTGCAAATGCTAAAAAAGTATTGAAAAACGAACCCACTTTAAAACCTTATTTCGAGTTTTTGGGAGAAAAAATTCCGTACGAACAAATACGAATTGGATTGACAATTTTACAGAAAAGAAGTTAGTTGCAAATCTTACAATCGTCTTTTTCTTGAAGTTCGCCAACTAGTTTTCCTTCTTCGTTTAAAACATAACCACAACAATCTATAAAACCTTGTGCAATGAGTTTTCGTGCGCGTTGAATTTGAGATTTTGTGGTTGTTAAATTTTGATGTAATTGATCGGCAACTTCTTGTTGCTTTAACCCTTTGATGTCTGATAAAAACAATGGATCCCTGTACTTTTTTGGTAAGTTTAGTAAAATTCCATGCAAACAATCTTTTTCAGTATGTATGTTTTTATCTAACGCTATTTCAGCTTCAAAATTAGCAATTTCAAAAGTTTGATTGGTAGCTTTCCAATAATCTAAAACCGAATTTCGGGCTACAGTAAAACACCAAGATTTAAGTTTTGTAATGTCTTTTAAGGTATGAAGTTTTGTGTGAATTTTAATAAACGTATCCTGCAAAATATCATCAGCAATTGTAATATCTTTTACTTTACTGATAATAAAGCGTTTTAAATCGTCAGAATAATTTGTCCAAACTTGTTGAGTAGTCATATAATTTTCTTTTTTTGAAAATTCGTCAAGCTTAATTTGTTTTAGTTTCTCATGATGAAATCCTGAAACAAGTTTAAAATAACGTTTGTCAGTTCGAGCACAGTCGAGAAATTTTAGGTCTCGACTGCGCTCGATCAGACATTTTAATTAACAATTACAATTATTACAAGAACAGTTATCGCAAGTGCAATTTGCACAACTTCCTGTTTTACATCCGTCACAATTACAGGTACATTGATTTTTATAATTTTTCATGATATTAAATTTTAAAGTTCATATAATAGACATAGAAGTTACGAAAAAGATGCAATATTCTTTATAAATATTTTACAAGCAACCTCTACATCATAACTTAACAACCACAAAATCCATTCCAGCATATTTATAATTTTAGATTTTTTGTTTCTTTTTTCTAACCATTTGTTTCTCTTCAAAAACAAAAAAAATCCGATAGTTTACTATCGGATTTTTTGTTTTTATCAGAAGGCATTGCCTTTTACATATTACGTCTATATTGTCCACCAACTTTAAATAAAGCTTCGGTAATTTGTCCTAAAGAACAGAATTTTGTTGCTTCCATCAACTTATCAAATAAGTTTTCATTTTGGATAGCCGCTTCCTGTAAAATTGCTAGTTGTTCTTGCACTTTTCCGTCGTTAGCTTTGTTTAAAATGCTTTTTGTTTTTATTTGATATTGCTTTTCTTCTTCCGTTGCACGGATAACTTCCGCAGGTTGTACTGTTGGAGAACCTTTAGAACTTAAGAAGGTATTCACTCCAATAATTGGGAACTCTCCTGTATGTTTTAAAGTCTCGTAATACAAACTTTCCTCTTGTATTTTACTACGCTGATACATAGTTTCCATCGCTCCTAAAACACCACCACGTTCGGTAATTCTATCAAACTCTAACAATACTGCTTCTTCAACTAAATCGGTTAATTCTTCAATAATAAAAGCACCTTGAATAGGGTTTTCATTCTTCGTTAATCCTAATTCTTTGTTGATAATCAACTGAATCGCCATTGCTCTACGTACTGATTCTTCAGTAGGTGTTGTAATCGCTTCATCATACGCATTGGTGTGTAATGAATTACAGTTGTCGTTAATAGCATATAAAGCTTGTAATGTTGTACGGATATCGTTAAAATCAATTTCCTGTGCATGTAAAGAACGACCAGAAGTTTGAATATGATATTTTAACATTTGTGCTCTTGAGTTAGCACCATATTTATGCTTCATGGCTTTTGCCCAAATTTTACGAGCTACACGACCAATAACTGAATATTCCGCATCGATTCCGTTAGAGAAAAAGAACGATAAATTTGGCCCGAATTTGTTGATGTCCATACCACGAGATAAGTAGTATTCAACATAGGTAAATCCGTTAGATAATGTTAACGCTAATTGTGTAATTGGGTTGGCACCAGCTTCGGCAATATGATACCCAGAAATTGATACTGAATAAAAATTACGAACTTGTTCTTTAATAAAATATTCTTGTACATCTCCCATTAAACGCAAGGCGAATTCTGTAGAAAAAATACAGGTATTTTGTGCCTGATCTTCTTTTAAAATATCAGCTTGTACAGTACCACGAACTTGTGCTAAGGTTGTTTTTTTAATTTCAGCATATACATCCGCAGGTAAAATCATATCACCTGTTAAACCTAACAACATCAAACCTAAACCATCATTTCCTTCAGGTAATTTACCTTGATAAACAGGTCTTTCTAAATCTTTTGAATCGTAAATTTCTTTGAATTTCGCTTCAACTTGTTTTTCTAACTTATTTTCTTTGATATACTTCTCACAATTCTGATCGATAGCAGCATTCATGAAAAAACCTAACAACATTGGTGCAGGCCCATTAATTGTTAAACTTACCGATGTTAAAGCATGCGTTAATTCGAAACCAGAAAATAATTTCTTGGCATCATCTAAACAACATATAGAAACTCCTGCATTACCGATTTTTCCGTAGATATCAGGTCTTACTCCTGGGTCATTACCGTATAAAGTAACCGAATCGAAAGCAGTAGATAAACGCTTTGCAGGCATTCCTAAACTTACGTAATGAAAACGTCTGTTCGTACGTTCTGGGCCTCCTTCACCAGCAAACATTCTTGTTGGATCTTCACCGGTTCTTTTAAATGGATACAATCCAGCGGTATACGGAAACTCACCAGGAACATTTTCTTGTAAATTCCAACGTAATAAATCTCCCCAAGCTTGGTATTTTGGTAAGGCTACTTTCGGAACTTGTGTATGTGATAAAGTTTCACTGTGAGTATCTATATTTATAACCTTATCTCTTACTTTAAAGCTGTATACAGGGTCTTTATATTTTTTTACTTTATCAGCCCAATTTAAAATAATCTCCCAGTTATGAGGATCGAGATTTAATTTTACTTTGTCGAATTGAGCTATTAATAATTTAATGAAACCTTGCTCGTCATTCTGAACTTGTTTCAGAATCGCATCAGAATCTAATCCAATTTTTGAAATGGCAACATTCGAATTTGTAATAGACTCGATAGTTTTATAAATTCCATACAATTTCTGAGCAACAATAACTTGATCGTTTACTTTTTTGTCGTACGCTCTATTATTTTCTGATATTTCAGATAAATAACGAACTCTACTTGGCGGAATTACAAATATCTTTTCAGACATTTCTTTGGTAATTTCCATCTTTGATTTTAAATCAACTCCAGTTTTTTCAATTAATTTATCCATAATACGTTTGTACAACGTATTCATTCCTGGATCATTAAATTGAGAAGCAATGGTTCCGAAAACCGGCATATCATCCATATGAACATCCCAAAGATTGTTGTTACGCATGTATTGTTTCTTCACATCACGGATGGCATCTAAAGCACCACGCTTATCAAATTTGTTTAGAGCAACCAAATCAGCAAAATCAAGCATGTCGATTTTTTCTAACTGCGTTGCTGCTCCAAATTCAGGAGTCATTACATATAATGATGTATCAGAATGTTCTATAATTTCGGTATCCGATTGTCCGATACCTGAAGTTTCTAAAATAATTAAATCAAACTCAGCAGCTTTTAAAACTTGTACCGCTTCGTTTACATATTTAGATAATGCTAAATTAGATTGACGTGTTGCCAAAGAACGCATATAAACACGCTCGTTATTAATGGCATTCATTCTAATTCTATCACCTAATAAAGCACCACCAGTTTTCCTTTTTGATGGATCTACAGAAATTAAACCAATTGTTTTTTCTGGAAAATCAATTAAAAATCGACGAACTAACTCATCAACTAAAGATGATTTTCCTGCTCCACCAGTTCCGGTAATTCCTAAAACGGGTGTTTTAGAATTTTTATTTTTTTCATGAATTGTCGCTAAAGTTTCTTTTGCTACTTCAGGAAAGTTTTCTGCCGAAGAAATAATACGCGCAATGCTTCCGATTTCTTTATTGGCTAAATGATCAATTTCATCGTTTAAAACATCACCAATTGCAAAATCAGAAGTTTTAACTAAATCGTTAATCATTCCTTGTAAACCAAGTTCACGACCATCATCAGGAGAATAAATACGTGTAATTCCATAATCCATCAATTCTTTGATTTCTTCAGGAAGAATTACACCACCACCACCACCAAAAATTCTGATATGGCTAGCTCCTTTTTCTTTTAATAAATCATACATGTATTTAAAATACTCATTGTGTCCTCCTTGGTAAGATGTAATCGCAATGGCATTTGCATCTTCTTGAATAGCACAATTAACTACTTCTTCAACACTTCTATCGTGCCCAAGATGAATTACTTCTACTCCTGTAGATTGAATAATTCGACGCATAATATTTATGGCAGCATCATGACCATCAAATAACGCAGCAGCAGTTACAATTCGTACTTTATGTATAGGTTTATAGGGTGCTATTTGTTCCATTCGTAAATTTTATAAAAAATTGATGCGGCAATTTACGAATTTCTTAAAAGATATAAGAATTGTTTAAGGATTATAAATAGTTAAGAAAAGCCCAATGTTTTCTTTTTTCGATGTAGTATAAATTATTTTCGTTTAAATAAGCTTCGCGTTCAAAGCTTAAATTTTTGTAGGCTTTTAATTTGTCTTTATATTTTAAAAATTTAATAAACCATTCTATAAAATAGAATAGAAAAAAGAAAATAACAAGAAGCTCTTGCTGTTGTTTTAAGTGGATTTTTTCATGGTTTACAAGCTCGTAATTGTTCTTTAAATCCTTTCTTTTTAAAAAGATAAAAGGATATAAAGTAATGCCTACAAAACCTTTAGGAATAATATGTTTAGAAACAAAAATCACAAATAATCATAGCTTTATTAATATAAAAGTAATGTTTTTTAGATTGATGTAGGCTTTAAAGTAAATTTACTTTTATTCTGAAAGCTTTTCAATTAGCGATTTTAAAATCGGATTTCTATTGTTTTTATTCCAAATTACTGATAAAGTAGTGCGTTGCGGAATTTGATGAAGTTCGATAAATTTTACATCCATATTATACCCTTGTTGAAGTGATTTTGGCACAATAGATAAACCAAAGTTGTTTTCTACTAATTTATAAATAGAAGCGGCATGAATCGTATTATGAGATACGATTGGAGTAAAATTACTGTCGTCAAAAATTTGCATTACTTTTTCGTAGTAAGACGGACTATAAGATGGGTCAAACAAAATAAAAGACTCGTTTTTTAATTGATATAAATCTTTAAAATTAGAGCTGTTTATCGGATGATTTTTAGGTAAAACCAAGCAAAAAGGTTCTTTTAAAATAGGCTTGATAATTAAGTTTCTGGGCGCTCTATTTAATCGAACAAAACCAATATCAATTTTTTGAGATAATAAATGAGCTATCTGTTTTTCATTATCCATTTCTTTCAATCCAAATTGTACATTTGGATGCTTCTTTTTAAATTCAAGCAATAAATTAGGGATAATTTCTAACATTGCCGAACCAACATACCCGAAATTTAGCTGCCCTTGTTTGCCCTCTTGCAATAATTTAGCATCGTTTAAAACTGTATCAATATCTTTTAAAACCCTTGTTAATTCAGTTTTTAAATGCAATCCAGCTGGTGTTAAAGCGACCTTTCTATTATGCCTGATAAAAAGTTGAATACCTAAATCTTCTTCCATCTGTTTTATTTGCCTACTTAAACCAGGTTGTGAAATAAACAAACGCTCAGCTGCTTTTCTAAAATGCAATTCATCGGCAACTGCTAAAAAATATTTAAAATGACGAAACTCTATTTGATAACTCATGGTTATTAAATATTGATTTTATTGATATTAATAAGTATCAAAAATAAAAATAACTTTGTAAAAACGAAACGAAAGACATGTTTAAATACGGAATAGATAAATTAACGGTTGCTAAAGTAATGGCAATTGCCGAAGGAACTTTAAAAGCTGAGATAACTGATGTTGCTGAAAGAAAAATAAATGAGTGCAGAGCTAAGGTAGAAGTAATGGCAAATTCAAACGTTGCTACTTACGGTATTAATACTGGTTTTGGTCCTTTGTGCGACGTGCAAATTACACCTGAAGAAACGAGTAAATTACAAGAAAACTTGTTGATTACCCATGCGGTTGGTGTTGGAAATCCGATTGATAAAAAATTATCAAAAATTATGATGATTTGTAAAGTACATGCGCTTTGTCAAGGTTTTTCGGGAGTTCGTTTAGAGTTAATAACACGCATTATTTATTTTATTGAAAACGATTTGTTACCAATTGTTCCTGAGCAAGGTTCTGTTGGTGCTTCCGGAGATTTGGCTCCATTATCGCACTTGTTTTTGCCATTGTTAGGGGAAGGAGAATTTTGGATTGATGATGAAATAATTTCATCAAAAGAAGTCTTAAAAAAACACAACTTACAGCCGTTAACTTTAATGGCAAAAGAAGGTTTAGGATTAATAAACGGAACTCAATTTATTTTAGCACATGCTATTTTAGGACTCAAAAAAATGGAATACCTATTAGATGTTGCTGATGTTGCAGGCGCAATGACTTTAGAAGGTTTTCAAGGAAGCGCTTCGCCATTTAGAGAAGAATTACATGCTATTCGTCCGTTTAAAGGCAATATAAAAGTAGCAGAACGCATGCGAATGTTGTTAAAAGGATCTCAAAACGTAGAAAATCATTTAGAGTGCGATCGAGTGCAAGATCCGTATTCTGTTCGTTGTATGCCACAGGTTCACGGAGCATCAAGAAATGCTTTTGAACACTTAAATGAATTGGCAACAATAGAAATGAATTCGGTAACAGACAACCCAATTGTGTTAAGTGAAACCGAAGCAATTTCGGGTGGTAATTTTCATGGACAACCTTTAGCAATGGCTTTAGATTATGCATCTATAGCAGCATCAGAATTAGGGAATATAGCAGACAGACGTTGTTATTTATTGTTAGAAGGTAAATACGGCTTACCAAGATTATTAACGGAAGCGGGAGGTTTAAATTCTGGTTTTATGATTCCGCAATATACTACCGCAGCTTTGGTAACTGAAAATAAATCGTTGTGTTTTCCGCCTTCGGCTGATAGCGTTCCAACTTCATTAGGACAAGAAGATCATGTTTCTATGGGAAGTATTTCTGGGCGAAAATTCAATCAAATTTTAGGGAATATTGATAAAATTTTAGGGATAGAATTTATGTACGCAGCACAAGCGATGGAATTTAGAAGACCCAACACTTTTTCTGATATTATTGAAGCGAACTTTAAAATTATTAGAAATAAAGTTGCTAAATTAGAAGAAGATCGTGTATTAAAAGACGATATTAAAACATTGGTAAATATGGTTAAAAATCAAGAGTTTATAGTTCATTAAAAAGGAATGAATACTCGTTTTTATTCCTACAATAAATAATAAAACGTCATTCTGAATTTATTTCAGAATCGCATTGTATGGTAAGTTATAAGTATAATGAGAACCTGAAATAAGTTCAGGTTGACGCAAAAAGAGTTGTTATCAAATACGGCTTATCAAAAAAAAGAAATTATGTTGTCATTTAAAAAACAAATAAAACAAGGAATTCCAAGTGAGTTACCAGAAATGCCAGTTTATGATTCGTCAATAAACAGAGCACCAAAACGTAAAGACATTTTAACTTCCGAAGAAAAAAAGTTAGCGTTAAAAAATGCTTTACGTTATTTTGATAAAAAACATCACGAAGTTTTATTACCAGAATTTGCGAAAGAATTAGAAGATTATGGTAGAATTTACATGTACCGTTTTCGTCCAACTTATAAGATGAAAGCTAGAGATATTAAAGAATATCCTGGTAAATGCGAGCAGGCAAAATCAATCATGTTAATGATTCAGAATAATTTAGATTATGCTGTAGCACAACATCCGCATGAATTGATAACTTATGGAGGTAACGGAGCTGTTTTTCAAAACTGGGCACAGTATTTATTAACCATGCAATATTTGTCTAAAATGACAGATAAGCAAACTTTAACCATGTATTCTGGTCATCCGATGGGCTTATTTCCATCACATAAAGATGCGCCAAGAGTTGTGGTAACTAACGGTATGGTAATTCCAAATTATTCACAACCTGATGATTGGGAAAAAATGAATGCGTTGGGAGTTTCACAATACGGACAAATGACTGCGGGAAGTTATATGTATATCGGTCCCCAGGGAATTGTACATGGAACCACAATTACGGTTTTAAACGGATTTAGAAAAATAAAAAAAGAACCTAAAGGAAATTTATTTGTTACCGCTGGTTTAGGTGGAATGAGTGGAGCGCAACCAAAAGCAGGTAATATTGCAGGTTGTATTACGGTGTGTGCAGAGGTAAATCCGAAAATTACACAAGTACGTTTAGATCAGGGTTGGATTGATGAAAAAATTACCGATTTAGATGAATTAGTAACCCGTGTAAAAGAAGCTAAAGCAAATAAAGAAACTGTTTCAATCGCTTATCTCGGAAATATTGTAAATGTTTGGGAAAAATTTGACGAAGCAAATATTCATATCGATTTAGGAAGCGATCAAACATCGTTACATAATCCTTGGGCTGGAGGTTATTATCCGGTTGATATTTCTTTTGAAGAGGCAAATAAGATGATGGCTGAAAATCCGAAGAAATTTAAAGAAGCAGTTCAAAAAACATTAAGAAGACACGCAAAAGCTATAAATAAGCATACCGAAAAAGGAACGTATTTTTTTGATTATGGAAATGCTTTTTTATTAGAAGCTAGTAGAGCAGGAGCAACAGTGCATAAAGATAATAAAGGTAATTTTTGTTCCGCTAGTGATTCAAAACTGGGTGGCGAAGCTTTCGCCTATCCATCTTACGTGCAAGATATTATGGGGCCAATGTGTTTTGATTATGGTTTTGGGCCATTTCGTTGGGTGTGTACCTCTGGTAATCCTGAAGATTTAGCAAAAACAGATGCAATAGCTTGTAAGGTTTTAGAGAAAATTAAAAGAGATTCTCCAGCGGAAATTCAGCAACAAATGGCTGATAATATTCAGTGGATTAAAGGGGCGCAAGAAAACAAATTGGTGGTAGGATCTCAAGCACGTATTTTATATGCAGATGCTGAAGGACGAATGAAAATAGCCAAAGCGTTTAATAAAGCGATTAAAAAAGGAGAAATTGGTGCAGTTGTTTTAGGTAGAGATCATCATGATGTTTCTGGTACGGATTCTCCATACCGTGAAACTTCAAATATTTACGATGGTTCTCGTTATACGGCAGATATGGCCATACAAAACGTAATTGGCGATAGCTTTAGAGGTGCTACTTGGGTGTCTATCCACAATGGTGGTGGTGTTGGCTGGGGTGAAGTTATTAACGGAGGATTTGGCATGCTTCTTGATGGTTCTAAAGAAGCATCAAGACGCTTAAAATCAATGCTTTTTTGGGATGTAAATAACGGAATAGCAAGAAGAAGTTGGGCTAGAAATGAGGAAGCTGTATTTGCAATAAAACGCGCAATGAAGTCAGAAAAAAATTTACATGTTACGGTTCCTAACATAGTAGATGATGCCTTGTTAAAAACTTTGTAAAATCCTAAGAAAATGAAAATATCTAAATTACTTTTTTTTCCAATTATCATTTTAATTATCGCATCGTGCAGCTCGGTAAGAGTTACTACAGATTATGATACAACTATTGATTTTAATCAATATAAAACCTTTGCATTTTATAAAAAAGGAGTTGATAAAGCATCTATTTCTGATTTAGATAAAAAACGTATTATGCGTGCAATTGAAACAGAATTAATTGCTAAGGGAATGACAAAATCATCATCGCCAGATGTTTTGGTAAGTTTGTTTACTAAATCGCGTGAGAAAATTAATATAAATGATAATTTTTATGGCGGATACTATTATCCTTGGTATTATGGGAGAAGTCAAGTAACCGTTTCTCAACATACTGAAGGTACTTTGTTTATTGATTTATTAGATGCTAAAAAGAAAGAATTGGTTTGGCAAGGAGTTGGTACAGGAGCTTTAAGTAAAAGTAGTGTGGAGCGAAAAGAAGCAAGGATAAAAGAATTTGTAGGAGAAATAATGGCAAAATATCCTCCGGAAAAGAAAAAATAAAAGAAGTAATTTTTTAATAAGTAAGATGTATTAAATCAAAAAGTAATAATTTCTGATTTAATGCATCTTTTTTTTGATATTTGTAACATGATAAATAAAATTTTAAAACCAACGGCTGACGAATATTATGTAAATGAAGATGGATACAGGGTTTTTAAAGAAAATTACCATTTAAGACGTGGTTATTGCTGTAAAAGTGGTTGTAAACACTGTCCGTATGGATATGATAAAAAAACAGATAGTTTTAAATAATTGTGACAATTACGAATTAATTGTTTCTAAGAATATATAAATCAAATAAAAATGAAAAAAATTATAGCACTAGCATTTGTAGTTTTATTAACAGGATGTGCAGAGTTACAAAAAATAGCAAGTCAACTACCACAAAGTGGCGCTTTATCGCAAGAGCAAATAGGTAACGGATTAAAACAAGCTTTAGACAACGGAATAAAAAACCAAGTAGCTAAATTAACCGCTAAAGATGGTTTTTATAAAAACCAATTAGTTAAAATTGCTTTGCCAAAAGAGTTGCAAGCGGTAGATAAAGGTTTGCGTAAAATAGGTTTGAGTAATTTAGCAGATGAAGGGTTAAAAGCGATTAATAGAACTGCTGAAGATGCTGTTAAAACAGCGACACCAATTTTTGTAAACGCCGTTAAAGAGATTAGTTTTAAGGATGCTAAAAATATTTTACTAGGCGAACAAAATGCTGCAACTTCTTATTTGCAAGGAAAAACAAATACGAAATTGTATAGCCAATTTAATCCCGTAATTAAAAAATCGTTTGGTAAGGTTGGAGCAGATAAAATTTGGTCTAACTTAATAACAAAATACAATAGCATTCCTTTTGTTAAAAAGGTAAATCCAGATTTAACAGATTATGTAACCAATCAAGCTTTAGAAGGAGTTTTTACAATGATTGCTGTTGAAGAAAAAGGAATTAGAGAAAAAGTAGGTTTACGTAATACTGCTTTATTACAAAAAGTATTTGCTTTACAGGATAAAAAGTAAGCTGTTAAAATAAAAAAACCTTCCAGTTCTTGGAAGGTTTTTTTTATGACATTAAATAGTGAAAATCCTATTTTTTTAAGATATTTTATTTTAGTTGTTTGTATTTCAGATATTTGTGTATATTTATAATTCAGATTAATTAACTATAAATATGACAAGAATTTATCAATTACATAGGTATAAAAAATATTTAGAAGAGCGGTATCGTAAGTTGGTAGAAAGAGCTAATGATTATAAGTACGAAGACGAATGTAAAAGTGATCGTTCTGCATTTAAAGCTATGCGAGTACTAGAAAAATTAAACAGAGTAAAGTATCTAGATAAAGATACATCAAATGCTATTATGTAATTTTTTAAAGTAATTAAATGCTTTTAATAACCTGCTGCCATACCAAGAAAACATTTCGCCATCAACCAAAATAACTTTGGCATTTGGGTAATGCTCAGAAACTTCATTAATATGTTCCTTTTTAAACGGATAAGGTTCAGAAGATAGTAAAATTAAATCAACATTTTTATCGTTGCTTTTTAAGTTAATTTCAGGATAACGCTCTTTGTTAGCATAAATATTTTCGAAATTATTTAATTCTAAAAGATGATTGATAAAAGTAGTACTTCCGGCAACCATCCACGGATTTCTCCAAATAAAATAAGCAACTTTCTTTTTTTGTGAGTTTTTGATAAATTGCTGAAAACTGGTAAATTCATCATCTAATTTTCTGATGATTTTTAAAGCTTCATTTTCGCAAGAAAGAAATTGTCCGTATTGATTTATAAGTTCCTTAGCATCCTCAAGATTAAAAATATCAGAAACATGTGTGGGCGCAATTTGTTCGCAAGCTTCCACAATTTCTTTAGTATTTTCTTCTTTATTACAAAGAATAATATCGGGATTTAAGGCTTTTATTTTATCAATATTAATGTTTTTTGTACCACCAACAATCGTTTTGTTTTTTCTTAAATGATTTGGGTGAATACAAAATTTGGTAACTCCAACAATAAACTCTTCTAAACCTAAATCAACCAATAATTCAGTTTGACTCGGAACTAAAGAAATGATTTTTGTTGGAGTTTTATTTAATTCAAAAACTCGTTGTATTTGGTCTTTAAATTGCATTATTTAGTTTAAAATAATTGCCATTTCTTGTTGTAATTCTGTTGCTTTTTTTGCAGCAGCTTCAGCAAAATTTTCAGTGTTTGCAGCATAAATAATTCCGCGAGAAGAGTTAATTAACAATCCAACGTTTTCATTCATTCCGTATTTACAAACATCTTGTAAGTTACCACCTTGAGCTCCAACACCCGGAACTAATAAAAAGCTATCGGGAACAATTTTTCGTATTTCTGTAAAATACTCCGCTTTAGTTGCTCCGACAACATACATTAGGTTTTTGGAATTTTTCCAGCTTTTAGAAACCTTTAAAACCTCTTTATATAATTCGTTATTATTAACACTTAATGTCTGAAAATCAAAAGCACCTTGATTAGATGTTAATGCTAACATAATAGTATGTTTGTCATCAAAAGCTAAAAAAGGTTCAACAGAATCTTTTCCCATATATGGTGCAACAGTAACCGAATCGAAAGCTAAATCTTCAAAAAAAGCTTTGGCGTACATGGTTGAGGTGTTGCCAATATCGCCACGTTTGGCATCGGCAATTGTGAAAATTTCTGGATGATTTTCGTTGATGTAATTAATGGTTTTTTCTAAAGATTTCCAACCTTTAATTCCGTAGGCTTCATAAAAAGCTGTGTTAGGTTTATAGGCGACACATAAATGATGAGTAGCATCAATAATGGCTTTGTTAAAAGCAAAAATAGGATCTTCTTCTTTTAGTAAATGTGGCGGAATTTTAGTTAAATCGACATCTAAACCGATGCATAAAAACGATTTCTTTTTGTTAATTTGGTTAACTAATTGTTGTGTAGTCATGTGTTGTTGTAAAAGTTAAGCAAAAGTACACTTTTTTAACACTTTCTTTTATCTTTGTTGTAGATGTTTCAATATATAATTAATAAATTTTTCTACGGATTTTTAACCTTATTTGGTGTAGTTACTGTAATTTTCTTTTTGTTTAATGTGCTTCCAGGAGATCCTGCAAGAATGATGTTAGATCAAAGAGAAGATACGGAGCAGCTTGATAATATCAGAAAAAAATATGGTTTTGATAAGCCAATATTTACGCAATATTTATATTATTTAAATGATGTTTCACCTTTGTCGCTACACAGTAAAAATGCAGCAGATTATACCTTTTTATCAAAAGATAAATATAGTGCGCAAAAATTATTTTCGATAGGAGCAACAATATTGGTTGTAAAATATCCGTATTTACGTCAATCGTTTCAAAAAAACGGAAAAAATGTATCCGAAGTAATTTCAGAAACATTACCAAACACAGCAGTTTTAGCAAGTTTTGCAATTGTTATAGCCTTGTTTTTAGGGATTTTACTGGGGATTTTATCAGCCTTGTATAAAGATACTTTTTTTGACAGAATTATTGCAGTAATTAGCACACTAGGGATGAGCGTTCCGTCATTTTTTTCGGCAATTTTATTTGCCTGGTTTTTCGGATTTGTACTACATAAATATACAGGTTTAGAAATGACAGGGAGTTTGTATGTTGTTGACAATTTTGGAGAAGGAAAATACCTGCAGTGGAAAAATTTATTGTTACCAGCAATTGTTTTAGGTATTCGTCCGTTAGCTGTAGTTATACAATTAATGCGAAATTCGTTGTTAGAAACCATGAATCAAGATTATATAAGAACCGCCAAAGCTAAAGGTTTAACAATGTTTCAGGTAATTTGTAAACACGCTTTAAAAAACTCTTTAAATCCGGTAGTTACTGCAATTTCAGGTTGGTTTGCATCAATGTTGGCAGGTGCTGTTTTTGTTGAATATATTTTTAATTGGAACGGATTAGGAAAAGAAATTGTAAACTCTTTAAATACCCTCGATTTACCTGTGATAATGGGAAGTGTATTAGTAGTAGCAACATTGTTTATATTGATAAATATATTGGTTGATGTTGTTTATAGCTGGTTAGATCCGCGAATTAAATTAAACTAAAATGAGACTATTTTTATTTTTTACAATATTATTAACATTAAATGGTTGTGCCGTTTTTCAGCCAAAAAACTTTAGTAAAGAAGCGCTAAGTGAAAAATTAGTAACTACAAAAAGAGATTCAATTACTTTAAAAGAAATTTTGCAAAAAAATAAAGGGCAAAAACAATTTGTACAAATTTTTGCGACCTATTGTCCGGTAAGTCAAGATAGCTTTGAAGATGTTGTTGCTTTTCAAAAAGAAAATCCAGAAATAAAATATGTTTTTTTATCCGTAGACCATTCTTACTTTGATTGGAAAAGAGGACTTGAAAAGATAGCTGTAAAAGGGCAACACTATTATATTCCGAAAAAAGGAAAAGGTAAATTAGGAGCGTTTTTAAACTTAAAAACAATTCCGAGGTTTATGATTTTAAATGCAAATGGAGAAATTGAACTCTTTAAATCTTCAAGTGTATCTAAAAAAGTAGAAAACAAAGTGAAGTAAAATGAAAAAATATAGTTTACTTTTTTTTGTTTTAATCGTATTTTCTTGTTCTAAAAATGATCCAACAGCATTTTCATCCGAAGCATTGAATGATATTTTCATATCGATGGATGCTAAAGAATTTCAATTTAAAGAGATTTTAGCAAAAAATAGAGGAAAAAAAATAGTGATTGATGTTTGGGCTTCTTGGTGTAAAGATTGTTTAGAAAGTTTACCTGAAATAAAGAAATTACAAAGTAATAATTCAGATTTCGTGTTTTTATTTTTATCGTTAGATAAGGATTTAGAATCTTGGAAAAACGGAGTAGAAAGGTTACAAATAAAAGGACAACATTATTTTATAAAATCGGGATGGGAAGGGGATTTCGGTAATTTTTTAAACCTTAATTGGATTCCTCGTTATTTAGTAATTAATGAAGAGGGTAAAATATTGATTTTTAACGAAACACGTGTTTCGAAGAGCTTGGTGTTAAAAAAATAATGTATTTTTAGCTCTTAAATTATTTCAACGTAAAAACTATGAAAAAAATTATTTACTTATTTGTTTTTGTTTTGATTGCTGCTTGCAATACAGAAAGACCTTTGGCTTTTCCACAAGAAGTTTTAGATGAAAAACTATTAACTTTAGATGGAGAATCAACAACTTTTAAAGAGGTTGTAGCAAAACATAAAGGAAAAAAAATAATGTTTGAGCTTTGTGCTTCTTGGTGTGCTGAATGTATTTCTGGAATACCAAAAATTAAAAGGTTAAAGGCAGATTATCCGGATGTGGTTTTTGTTTTTTTATCAATAGATAAAACAGTTCCGCAGTGGAAAAAAGGAATAGAGCGTTTTTTTAATATAGAAGGAGGTCATTATTTTTTACCTGCATCTCTTAAAGGAGGATACGCAAAAGGATTAGGAATTAAAGATGTGCCAAGTTATATGGTGGTAAATGAAAGAGGAATTATTTCTTTAGGAAATGTTGCCGAATCGTTAGATCCAAGAATAGCAGCGGCTTTAAAATAGAATATAAACATAAATTAGAATACAGTTTTGAGAAAAAAGGTAGTTGCAGGTAACTGGAAAATGAACAAGAATCTTGATGAAACTAAAAAGTTAATCAAGCAAATTAAAAAAGGGACAAAGAAAAAAATTGGTAAAGACACAAGGGTAATTGTGGCTCCTAATTTTGTAAACTTAAACACAGCAATTAAAAGAACTAAAAAATCTAAAATTGAAGTAGCGGCACAAAACATGCACCAATCTAAAAGTGGTGCTTTTACAGGAGAAACTTCTGCAGAAATGTTAACTTCTTTAGGTTTAGAATTAGTGATTTTAGGACATTCTGAACGTAGAGAGTATTTTGGAGAAACAAATGAAGTTCTTGCCGAAAAAGTAACTGCGGCTTTAAACAATAAATTAGAAGTAATTTTTTGTTTTGGAGAAGTATTAGAAGATAGAAAATCTGAAAATCACTTTAAAGTTGTTGAAAACCAATTAAAAGAAGGATTGTTTCATTTAAAAGAAGGCGATTTTTCAAATATAATTTTAGCATACGAACCTGTTTGGGCAATTGGTACTGGTGAAACGGCATCGCCAGAACAGGCGCAAGAAATGCACGCTTTTATTAGAGAAGTTATGGCTAAAGAATATAGTAATGAGATTGCCGAGAATATTTCAATATTATACGGTGGTAGTGTAAAACCAGCAAATGCAAAAGAAATTTTTTCTAAACAAGACGTAGATGGTGGTTTAATTGGTGGCGCAGCTTTAAATGCGGATGATTTTACAGCTATTATTAAATCAATTTAATGGATAATATTTATATAGAATATAATTTTACAATAACACCTAAAGAGCCAGCTACCGAGATTTTAATAGCTGAATTAGGTGTTGTTGGTTTTGAAAGTTTTGTTGAAAATGAAAACGGTGTAACTGCTTACATTCAAAAAAATGAATGGAATGAATCGGTTTTAGAGGATGTTTTTATTTTAAAAAATGAAGATTTTTCAATAAATTTTAATCATAAAGAAATAGCGCAAACAAATTGGAACGCAGAATGGGAAAAGAATTTTAATCCAATTCAGGTTGATGATTTAGTTAGTATTAGAGCGCCTTTTCATGAAAACCCTAATTTAAAATACGATATTGTTATTGAGCCAAAAATGAGTTTTGGTACAGGGCATCATGAAACAACACACATGATGGTTCAGCATTTAATTAATTTAAATGTTACTGATAAAAAAGTATTAGATATGGGCTGTGGAACAGGGATTTTGGCAATTTTTGCTGAAATGAAAGGAGCAAATCCTATTGATGCAATTGATATTGATGCTTGGTGTTACGAAAATTCAATAGAAAACGTACAAAGAAACGGTTGTAAAAATATAGCTGTTTTTGAGGGAGATTCTACTCTTTTGGTTGATAAAAAATATGATGTTATCATTGCTAACATTAACCGAAATATTTTATTATGCGACATGGAAATTTATACTAGTTGTTTAAATGAAACTGGGGTTTTATTGTTAAGTGGTTTTTATAGTGAGGATATTCCGATTATAGATGCAGAAGTTTCGAAACATGGTTTAACATTAAATGAAACAATAAAAAGAAATAATTGGGTAGCTTTGCAGTATCAAAAATAAAGCAAATGAGTACGATAGAAAAAATACAAGAAGAGCTAGATATCTTGATTCAAGAAACAAAAAAGCACGAAATAGTTTTACATAATGATGATGTAAATACATTCGATTTTGTAATAGATAGTTTGGTAAGTGTTTGTGATCATACGTTAGAGCAAGCCGAACAATGTTCTGTTTTAGTACATTATAAAGGTAAATGTACTGTTAAAACGGGCGAATATAAAGATTTGGAGCCTAGATGCTCTAAGTTGCTACAATTGGGTTTATCGGCAGAGATAGTTTAATATGGAAAATGTTTTTAAATATTACGAATTCTCGGATTTTATAATTGATAAATCAAATGCTTTTTTAGGAAATGAAATTTGTTTTTCTGTTTTAAATGAAACACATTTTTTAATTTTTGAAAAAAAGAAAAAAACTTATAGTTTATATGTTTCAAAATACAAATCAAAAAAAGAAATTGGAGTAAAGACTCCTGAAATATTAGAGTTATTGATTGAGAATTATGATAAATCTATTTCAGAACATAGAGTTGTTCTTAGAAAGTATTTGTATTAAAAAAGTAAGCTTCAATAAAAAAGGTCTTAAAAACATATGTTTTTAAGACCTTTTTTATGATGTAAGAAGTTGGTTTTCAGTTTAAAAAAAGAAAAACCACATAAATTAATATGTGGTTTTTTGTGACCTCGACAAGATTCAAACTTGTAACCTCTTGAGCCGTAATCAAGAATAAGTCTATTTGTTTGTTATCTTATTTTTACTTGATAGCTGTGTTTTCTCTTTGTTTGCAGCTAATATACTACTATTTGTTAATACCTAGTATTTGTTTATTATTGTTTTTCGTGGGCAAATCGTGGGCAAATCGTGGGCAAATTATTATCTTTGAGTAAAGATTGATAATTATGATTTATAGTATTTCAATAGTATTAGATAAAAGACGTGTTAAAAGTAACGGAAAGTTTCCTGTTAAATTAAGAGTATTTAATAAGCAGCTGAAAAAAGATAAACGTTACCCTTTAGATATTGATTTATCAAAACAAGAATTTGAAGCTATTTGGGTAAATTCAGAAAATAAAAGTTTAAGAGGTGCTAGAAAGGAAATGGAACTAAAACTAAAAGCAATAGAAACAAAAGCTAATGCCATTGCTAAAGAAATGACTGTTTTTGATTTTGCTAAGTTTGAAATTAAACTATTTCGTAAATCATCAGACAAAAACAGTGTTAAATATTATTTTGATTTAATTATAAGTAAGCATTTAAAAAATAACAAAGTTGGTACTGCTGAAAGTTATAAATACACTCTTAATTCACTAGTTGAATTTAGTGAGCAGAAAAAGAAATGTAAAGCAGATAAACTTACTTTTAGTTTAATTACCTACGATTGGTTAAAAGAGTATGAAAAATTTATGCTTTCAAAGAATAAAAGTTACACTACAATTGCAATTTATACTAGAACGTTAAGAGCCGTATTTAATATAGCTATTGAAGAAAATGATATTAGTGTTGATATTTATCCATTTGGTAAAAACAAATACAAAATACCACGAACAAAAAAAGTAAAGAAAGCATTAAGTAGTGATGAACTTAAAACATTATTTAACGCTAAGGTTTCAAATGATAATGAGCAGAAAGCTAAAGATTTTTTCTTTTTTAGTTACACTTGTAACGGTATGAATTTAAAAGATATTGCTTTACTTAAATATTCAGATATTAAAGATGGTAAGTTCTCTTATTATAGAGCTAAAACCTTTGATAAATCAGCAGAAAAAACAGAAATAACTATCTACTTAACAGATTTTACACAAGGCGTTATTAATAAGTATGGTACTAAAGATAAAAATAGTTTTGTTTTTGGTATTATTGAAGCTAATCAAGATAGTGAAACTCAATACAAGAAAATAAAAAACTTTACTCGTTACCTTAACGACCATATTAAAAGAGTAGCTAAAGCAAATGATTTACCAGTTGATTTATCTACTTACTGGGCTAGACATTCGTTTGCTACAAATTCATTGCGTAAAGGTGCTAGTATGGAGTTTATAAGTGAAGCTTTAAATCATAGTGATTTAAGTGTTACCAAAAATTATTTTGCAGGTTTTGAAGATGAAGCCAAAAAAGATTTTGCGAATAGTTTGTTAGACTTTTAAAACACGCTAAAAATTAGTTTTATTTTTAAGGTACATTTACTACATTACCTACATTGTAATATGAAAAAGTAAAAGACAAAATGAATTATACAGAGTTGGTTTTAAACGGTTTTATTAGCCCTGATACAAAAGATAATCTTGATAGTTATTTTTTAAGACAATTTAAAAAGGCAGAAAAAGAACATTATACAGAAGATGAGTTTTTTAAAGGGTGTTTTAATGTTACCTATGAATTAAAAATGCAAATGGAAATTAGGCATTATGATAAGGTCGAGTGGTTAGCGAATCAAATTGATATACGTCAAGCGATTGAAAAAAGTAACTTAAATGCTAATAGTGAATCAGCAAATGAATGCTTAAAAAAATGTAAGGCTCTAAACGATGAAATTAATAGAATAAGTCTTAAAGATTTTCCTATTAGCTTACTTAGTATTAAAGGTGTTAGCTATCAAGGGCAAATATATTATAGTAATTTAGAGTATATTAATTCTAGTATTGAAAAAGCTAAAAATAAGGCATCAGTAATTGTAGATGTTACAACAAAACAACCTCAAAAGGAAAAAGTATTTAATGAAAATATAGATAACTATTATAATACTTGCGACGTTAAGATTGTTAATTTATTACAGAAAGCATTAGATGAAAATGGAAAAAAAAATCCTTGTTTTATTCCTGATGTACTCTTTAATTACAAGAATGCTTGTAATAAAGAAGTTAACGAAAACACTGTTTTTAAAACAGAAACTAAAAGAAGATTAGAAAAAGAAAATAATATAATACAACGTTTATTTGGGGTAGTTTTTAGTTTATATTATGATGTTTGTGCTTACAAAGAGCCTCAAAGTAATTCAAACGTTAAAAATAGCATTTACAGAAAAGAGAATGAAGTAATAGATGACTTTAAATCAATCAATTATCAAATATTATTCATTAGTTCTTTAATCGAAAAAGAACAATATAAAGAAGCAATAGCGGTAAGAAATTACTTGAAAAATAAATTACTTCTTTTTATAAAACACAGCCAAACTATGTTTTCTATTAATTTACTAGAAAGCCCATTGGCTAAACACTTTAATAATCATATTTTAAGTTTAGATAAATCTATAAATACAGATGAAATTAATTTGTTGCTAAAATTAAAAGAACCTGAAATTGTTTTAGCTAAGGTAGAACCTCAGCAGGAAAAAGAAATATTAAAAGTAGATTCGTATCCTGTTTTTAATACTGAGCAATTACCAAAATTGTTAGATGTTTTAAAAGGGCATTTTTCTAAAGAAGATAACAGTTTTTTAGTTGAATTATTAAGTAGTAATATAATACCTAATAAGAAATTATTTTTTAGAGATAATGCTAATAAACTTACTGATGTTTTTAAAAAATTAAAAGAACATAATCTAATTACTAATTGTAATAAAACTATTTTGATTGAATGGATTTTAAATAATTTTCAATATAAAGGCAGGAATGATAAAAAAGAAGATTTTAAGAAAAAAACAATCGAATCTTCAATTTCTACAAAAATAAATCAGCCTTGTAAAAAACCTTTAATTAAAATTGTAGACGGAATTATAATAAAAACATAAAGAAGTTGTAAGGGTTTTATAGGGGTTTTAATTTACCCTATTGCAACCCTGTAAAAGCCCCTCTTATGTTTGCAGTATAATAATTTAAAATACTGTAAATAATATGATTATCACATTTGAAAATTTTCCAATTGTACTCGCTCAAATTCTTAAAGAGCAAAAAGAGTTAAAAACCTTGTTGCTATCTAAATCAACAAGCCAACAACCCGAACTAGAAGAACCTATAAATATAAAAGAGGTTTCTAAACTAACGGAATTAAGCGTGCCAACTTTATACGGATACGTGCAGCGTAATGAAATACCACACTACAAAAAAGGGAACCGCCTAAAGTTTTTTAAAACAGAAATTATCAACTGGGTAAAAGATGGGAAAGTAAAAACTGTATCAGAAATTGAAGCTGATGCAGATGCTTATTTGTCTAATCATAAAAAAGCGGTATAAGTATGAAGAATTTTAATAAAAATACCGCTAATAAAAAACAGAGTAAAGGTAGTAACCATAAAACACAATTAAAAACCATATTTAACTATTTGCAAAATAATCTTGCTACTGCTACAATGGTGTTTACAGAAACTGGTGTTCCTCAGAAATGTATAACAAGGTATAAAAGGGATTTAGAAGACTTAGGCTTGTTGGCGGAGGTTAAACGAGAAAAATGCAAGGTAACTAAGTGTTGGGCTTGGTATCTTACAACAAACCCCGCTTTATTTCCTGATTCTAACCAAACTAAATTTGACTTTTAAGCTATGAAAAACGTAAAAACCATTATTGGTGCAGAAGAAATACTAAACGAAACTAAAAGTTTATTAGAAGCCGTTAAAATGCAAAAAGAAGAACAAAAGAAGAACAAAGTAACTACTATTTTAAGTGAGATGCTTAAAAATATAGAGTTGGTTAATTTTAGAGATTATTGCGTTTTAGATAATCATAAAGATAAACTACAAAAGAAACATTATTTAGTTGCTTGTATTGAGATTTTATTAAAAAACGTAAACGATAATGGTTTTAGTTTGTGCCGTAAAAACGAGCAAATTTATTTATTTAATAGTGAGTACTGGCAAAACCTTAATGAAGAAAGTTTTAAAGATTTTTTAGGTAACGTTTCTTTAAAAATGGGGGTGCAAAAGTTTGATGCTAAACATCATTTATTTAAAGATGAATTATACAAACAATTTCTTTCAGATGCAGGACTAGAAGAAATAAAACCATCCAGTACAACAACTTTAATAAACTTTAGTAACGGGACTTTTGAAATAACACCAACTAGGCAATTTTTAAGAGAATTTAGAAAATCCGATTTTTTAACCTATCAATTACCTTTTGATTATAATAAAGAAGCAACAGCACCACAATTTCAACAGTTTTTAGATGAGGTTTTGCCCGAAAAAGAATTACAGCAAATACTAGCTGAATATTTAGGGTATGTTTTTACTAAAAATAGCGTACTTAAATTAGAAAAAGTACTATTACTATACGGAACTGGAGCCAACGGTAAAAGTGTGCTGTTTGAGGTGTTAATGGCGTTGCTAGGCACTGAAAATGTAGCGAACTATTCTTTACAATCCCTAACTGCAGAAAATGGAAATTCTAGGGCAATGTTAGTAAATAAGTTGCTTAATTATGCTAGTGAGATAAACGGAAAGCTAGAAAGCAATATTTTTAAATTACTGATTAGTGGCGAACCCGTAGAAGCAAGGCTTTTGTATAAGAATACTCAAATTATTACAGACTATGCAAGGTTTATGTTTAACTGTAATGAATTGCCAAAAGAAGTAGAAAATACAAACGCTTTTTTTAGAAGATTTATAATATTGCCTTTTAGAGTTACCATACCACCGTATAAGCAAGATAAAGAACTTTCTAAGAAAATTATTGATACGGAACTTTCGGGTGTTTTTAACTGGGTTTTAATTGGCTTAACTCGTTTGTTAAAAAGTAAGACTTTTACTGATAGTGGTATTGTAGAAAACGAGATAAAACAGTATCAAAAAGAAAGTGATAGTGTACTAATGTTTTTAGAAGATGAAAATTATCAAAAATCTGTAATTGTAGAACGTCCACTAAAAGAACTCTTTGCTGAGTATAAAGTTTATTGTTTTGATGGTGGGTATCGTTTATGTTCAAACCGTACATTTTCTACTAGGTTAAAAAAGAACGGCTTTATAATTAAACGTAAAACGTATGGTAATGCTGTTTTTATAGAAATGAAAACCGCAAACGATGTAGATAATGTACAAAATGTAGCCTAAAACAAAAACATATTTATAGTGGTATGAATAATTACAGATACATTTTAGAAAAATACAACGGTACAAAGAGCCGTTTTAATTGCCCTAACTGTAATACGTCGGGGCAATTTACTAGATACGTAGATACTCAAACCAACGAGCATTTAAACGATGCCGTTGGCGTTTGTAGTAGGCTTATAAAATGCGGTTATCACTATAAACCAAAACAATACTTTCAAGATAATAATATTTCATTTGATAAAACAATATCAGTACCATTTGTAAGAAGAACGCTACCACCAAAACCAAAGACTAGTTTTTTTGATGTTGAGGTAATGCAGGAAAGCATAAGTAGTAAAGAGCCTAATTTATTTATTGATTTTTTAATAAATATTTGGGATGAAGAAATAGCAAATTACTTAAAGATAAAATACAATATCGGTACTTCTACTAATTGGAACGGTGCAACTACTTTTTGGCAACAAGATACAAGCGGAAAAATTAGAAGTGGTAAAATAATGCTATACAATCCTACTACTGGAAAAAGAGTTAAAAAACCGTATAATTATATTAACTGGGAGCATAAAACAAGAAAACTAGAAAACTTTAATTTAGGGCAATGTTATTTTGGCGAACATTTATTAAATGAAGATAAAAACAAACCAGTAGCAATTTGCGAAAGCGAAAAAACAGCTATTATTTCAAGTATTTATTTACCTGAGTTTATTTGGTTAGCTTGTGGCAGTCTTAATAATTTGAATGAAGCTAAAACAAAGGTTTTAAAAGGTAGAAATGTAGTATTGTTTCCTGATTTAGAATGTTTTGATTTATGGAATAATAAAATACCTCAACTAACAAAAACAGCAACTTTTATAACTTCATCGCTTTTAGAAGATAAAGCGACCAAAGAAGAAAAAGAGCAAGGTTTAGATATTGCCGATTATCTAATACGCTTATAAAAAGCAAGGCTATTTATATTGAAGTTTTAGGACGTGTAAAAAATGAAGCAATAAGGAGTTTTCGTACATTATAAAAAAAGGAACTAGTTTACATTATTAAGAGTATTTCGGCACTATAAAAGGAAGCATTATAGAAATATAAAGAGTTTTTTACACTATAAAAACTAAGTTTTGGACAATATAAAAAAGAAAGACCTAGACACTATAAAAAAGAAGCTAAGTTTTTTAATTATAATACAGTAAATGAGGTTTGATGGGTGGAGTAAATTAAAGTGTTCTCTTACATTATAAAAGAAGTTTTCGCGTATTTAATGCGAGGGCAGAAAAAAAAGACTAAAGAAAATGCTATTTTAGTCGCTATGCCTAAATAAAAAACATTAAAATAGTTAATGAAGCTTTGTTTTAATTCTTGATTTGTGGGCAAATTGTGGGCAAATGAAAAAACCAGTAATTACAAAATAACTCTGTAAGTACTGGTTTTATTAGTGACCTCGACAGGATTCAAACCGCATAAATTTACCGTTCTTACTTGTTGCTTTTAAAGTGTTGTAAAACCCTTTGTTTTTAATGGTTGTAGCGTTTTTTGAGTATTGTTTTTGGTTAAGTAAGATTAAGTTAAATTAAAATAAATACGGAAAAACTCGGGATATACTCGGGATTGTGTTAATTTTGAATAAAATAATTTTTATATGAATATAAAGTTTTTTACTCGTTCAAAATTAACTACTCCAAAAATTTTAGTTCGCATTCATCATTATAAAATTATAGACCAAACCGTAAGTACTGGAATAGGTTTACCAAAAGATACTTTTAGTAATACATATCAAAAAGTAAAAAATAAAGCATCTGTAAAAAATAAAGATGCTATTAACAGTAAATTGAACGAATTAAGAAATTACTTGTTAAACTGTTATAATGAAACGGCGTTAACCGATAACAATTTTCATAAAGATTGGCTAAAAAGTAATGTAAGTCTTTTTTTTAATCGTGTTTTGGTTAATGAAGTTTATAAAAAAAATTTAATAGACTGGGCTAGTTATTATATAGAAACTGAAAACCTTAACCGAAAAACTGGTTTGCCAATAACAGACGGAACAAAAAGAAAATACAAAACTGTTTTAAGTAATTTGAAAGCTTTTGAAGATTATAAAAAAACAAAAATATTATTACGGGGTATTGATTACGATTTTTATAAGGATTTTGTAAATTTTTGTTTAAAGATAAAAGGATATACACAAAATACTACGGGTACACGTGTAAGGACTTTAAAAACGTGGTTAAATGAAGCGAATAAAAGAGGGTTTTGCAATGTTGATTTAACTGATTTTAAAACAATGAGTAATGAAACAAAAGATGTTTATTTAACTGATTTAGAAATAAATAAGATATTCAATTATAATTTTAAAGATAATTTAAAACTTTCTAACGCTAGAGATTTATTATTAATTGGTGTGCGTACTGGGTTAAGAGTTTCAGATTTTATGAGGTTAAACGCTGCCAATATTAAAGAGGGCTTTATTGAGATAAAAACAATAAAAACGGGGGCAATTGTAATAATACCCGTACATAGTCAGATACAAGCAGTAATAAAAAGAAATAACGGTAAATTACCCTACTCAATACCCGACCAACATTTTAATAAATATTTAAAAGAAGTTTGTAAAAATGTAGGTATTAATACAAAAGTAGAGGGAGGTAAACAAAACCCAAAAACAAAACGAAAAGAGTACGGTGTTTACCCTAAATACGAGTTGATAACCTCGCATACTTGTAGGCGTTCGTTTGCATCTAATTTGTACGGTAAAATAAGCAATAGTATAATTATGGGGGTAACAGGGCATAGAACAGAAAAGGAATTTTTAAAGTACATAAAAATTACCCCAAAAAACCACGCCGAAAATTTAAAAGCCTATTACGAAAAAACCGAAAAAGAAAACAAAGGGAATGTAAAAGCCCCTATGCGAATAGCTAAATAACATACAATGAAAGCAATAAAAGTATTTTTAGGTATCTTTTTAATTTATGGTGTTTTGGGTTTCTGTTATCCGTCAAGTATTCTTATATCTATGCCGTTGGGCGTGTATGTAATTGTAAAAGGTTTAAGTGAAAACCGTAATTAAAACAGTTTTAAATATCAATTAAATTAAAAGTCTAATATTAAGTTATTAGGCTTTTTTATTGTTTTAAATTGATTAAAGTTGATTGTCATATTCATAAAATTTTAACATTTAGTGAATCGTGTTTTTTATTCGGTTTAATGGGTGATTTTATATGTTTTTTTAAATATTAAATAGCTTTTTTTACTTTTGGATAAGATAATTTTAAATAAAATAGAATGTTTTTTTATTTGTTTTGAATGTTTATAAAATGAAAAATACAATTGTGTTTTACATTTATTAAAATAGTATTTATTTATATGTGAATTTAGTTCTCTTTAAATCAGTTTGTTATGGGTTTGTAATATTATTTTATATGCTTTTTTTAATTTGTTAGGATATGAGTTTTTTTTTAGTTTATGTATTTGTACGGATATTATTTTGATGCCTTTTGTTTGAAAACAAAGGGGTTTATTGATTTGTTTTTTTGATTAAAGTAATCTACTTTTAAATTAAATATTGTAAAATCAAAGATTTTAAATATTGTAATATTGTTAATGAAACATCTGTTTTAATTAAAATAACTTAAAAATGAATACTCCAAAAATTACACAAATTCAAGGAATTGAAGCGTCTGAATTATTTGCACAATTTCAAAAACTACACGCCGATTTATTAGAAATTAGAAACAACGCCAATAAGTCAAAAGAAGATAAGCTTTTAACACGAAAACAAACCGCCGAATTACTGCAAATTAGCTTAGTTACTTTGTGGAGTTGGCGAAAAGAGGGAATAGTACAAGCTTATAGAATAGGTAACAAAATAAGGTATAAAGAAAGCGAAATAATAAAAGCTTTACAGCGTGTAAATTCTAAAAAGGCGTAACAATGCGTATTAATATCATAACTGATAGTTTAGATTTATTGGCGGGGATTGAAAAGCTAGAACTTAAAGAGCAAAAAACAACGTTGCAAAATATTATTGATACCCTCGGAAATTACCCCAAACCTAAAAAGAAACAAAAGAATGTTAAATATATAGCGTGTTATCTTTTTGTTAGTAACGTGCGTAACGCTTGTAAATTATCTGTATTTGGTTTTTTAGATATGTATATAGGCTTTAATGTTGTGCAGTTTAATTTAGAGGGTGCATTGTCTTTGTTAGTTGATGAATTTTAAACAGTTAAGTAGTTTTAGTTGGTTGATTTTGTAAAAATAAAGGTTAGTAGTTTGGTTGCTGAAAAGTGGCTAAAAAGCTCGTATCTAAATTTTAATATGCAAGTAGATTTTGAAACCGCCGTAATTTCATCAATAAAGATAATAGCTAAATACAAAGGTTTAACGTTTAAAATAGTTTACAAAGATGAAACGCATACGCAAATAAGATATTCAGAGTTAAGCGGTTCGCTTCATAAGTTTAATAATAGCGGAAAACATAACTACAACGATTTTACTTTTATGCAACTTTTAGAGGTTGTAAATGTTTTAAAAACAGATTTTTATATTGAGCCACAAACAGCCTATTTGTCAAATTTAGAGTTTGGCGTTAATATTTACTTACTCTTTTCAGTTAGTGAATTGTTGTTAAATTTAGTTGCGTATAAAAACAAAGATTTTAAAACATTATCAAACGGACGTAAAAGAATCGGTAAACAAATAGTAAACCAAAAACATAGGAATAAAATATATGATAAAGGGAAACAAGCAAACTTAAAAGTAAAGAATTTAGCACGTTTTGAAATGCACTATAACAAAATGGCTGAACTAAAAAAGTACGGTATTGTAACACTTCAAGATTTAACCGATATACATAAAATTAGCCCACTTGTAAACGAGCTTTTAAGTTTTTGGGATAATATTATTTATTATGATAAAAGTATAAATTTAAAGAACCTAAGCCCTACACAACAAAAACGGGTTTTATATAGTGCAGTGCCCCGAAATTGGTTTGACTTTAATAGAATGCAACGAATGAGGGCAAAAAGTCGATTTAATGAATTGATGAGTTTGCACGGCTCAACAAGTCAAAAAGATATTAGCAACTTAATAGCTAATAAATGGCAAGAACTCACAGCCGAAAAGTGTATACGTTTTACCCAACATAAAAAACAGTTATCACAGACAAAAAGTGTATACGTTTTACCCGTTAGTATGTACGGGTATAACGTAACAAAAACACCTTTAAAAAGCACACCCCAAATAACCCTAAAAAAGCCCCATAAAAAAACAGCAATTTTATTACCAATAATAACCACCAAAAAAAGCCCCTCGAAAAAAAGAAAATGTAAAACTTGTAAAACAGATATTTCACACAAAAAGCAATACGCAAAATATTGTAATAAAAAATGTAATAATAAACACAACGGAATGAAAAGAACCGCCACCCGTAAAAAAAGAATCTTGCAAGAAAAAACAGATTTGAAAAAATTACTATTGATTTTGCGAAAACGGGATTTTGATTTGTGTATTACTTATGAAGAAGATAGTAATTTATATACCGATTTTTTAACATCAAAAGAAATACAAACCGTAAAAGAGTGGATAAATAAAATACAAAAAGTATTAATAACTAAATACAGAAAAAATGCACCTCCAGTAATTTTAAATAGTTATAGGGCAAGAAAATTAATAAGCGAAATAAATAAAAAAAATGACTAGAGCCGAAAAACAAAAAATAGGAACGTTAAGAAATAAACTAAATAGGTACGCCAATATTTTAGAATATTACGAACAGGTAAAAGCCGAAAACAGATATATAACAATTGTAGATTTGCATAAGGATTTTATATATCCTAAGTATTTTATTAGTAGAGTTACTTTTTATAAAATACTAGCAACACCAGTAAAAAGAGATTTAAAAAAGTTAAATGAATTATTAAGTAAGTAAAAAAAGTTACATACCCCTTAAACTGTGAAAATATATTTTAAAACGATTAAAAGTCAAATAGTTAAAGCTGTGTAGCTATTATGTATGTTGATAAAATGCAAGAAATTAAAATGTAAATTATAAAATTAAAACCACTAAGCAAAAACGGAATTAATTACGGGTAATTACAAGATAATAACAATTATCAGTTAAATAAACTACTATAAAAACGGAATTAATTAATATAATAGTTTGGTTTAATGCCTTTTTGTATGTTTGTAGTCTGTTGCGAGTGTTTACACTCAAGACGGCTCTTAATAGTTTAGGCTATTTCGTATAATAACGTAGCTCGGCTTTGTCCTTGCAGTATCGTTTAGCACTTCTTTTGTAGAGGTGCTTTTTTATTTACTATATTTACATTTCCTAAAATTACATATTATGAAATTAAAAAAAACTTTTGCCCGTGTGGTATGGTGGTCGGTACTGGAAACAACCGTAAGCGCTTATGTAAGCGTTAGGACACCTAAGCTGTTACGGGCTTTATATTATCCTAAAATTACATATTATGAGTGCAACAGAAAACACAATTTTAAAAGAGTTAAGTAATAGCACCCACTTAATTAAGTTAAATTATACCAATTACGACAAATCAAAAAAAACATTATTTGTTTTTGTAGATGCTACTGAAAAATGGTTTGACCATTTTTATAAAAATACAGATACAGAAATTTGCGCCAATGGTGGGCAAGGTGGTCGGCTCGAAAGTATTAATGCTTGTTTAGGTTATTTAGCAAGTAAAGATATAAGTGTTCAAAAAACTAAGTCAACAATTTACAAAACCGCCGATTTTACAAAACCTACTTTTGATTTTTGTGAGCAAATAAAAAAATAAACTCCCTACACTTTTAAACCTCGACTAAATAGTTGGGGTTTTTTGTTGCTTTTGGTTAGTCTTACCCCTCTATATAGGTTATTAAATTAACATTATTAAAGCATAAAACAAAGGCTTTAAAACGCAAAAATCATCATTTAGGTAGTATTGCGTGTTAATTAAAATTAACATTTTAGGTAAGTGAATGATTTAAGAGCCTTAAAAATGTCAATTTTCAATTTGTAAAAGTTAATTTATGTATCATTTTGCTAACGTCAGAAAAACGAGAAAAAGTAAAACTTTCGGAAAAACTCGGGATATACTCGGGATTTTGAAGTAATAAAAAACCCTAAATAACTGTAAATTAGTCAATTAGGGTTTTATTGTTGTGACCTCGACAGGATTCAAACCTGTAACCTCTTGAGCCGTAATCAAGTGCGCTATTCAGTTGCGCCACGAGGCCGTTTTGCGGGTGCAAATATAGAAATGTTTTTTAAGTTTTAAAAATAAAAAATCATTTTTTTTTAATTTTATTTTTACACTATCCGTTTAGCTCTTCTCTAAAAATGTCTATTATTTTTTGAGCGGCCTCAAAATCAGAATTATAGATAAATAATTCGCAAGAATCTCCTGTGGCACCAAAGCCTGCTAATCTTCCAGATTCTTTACTATCTTTAATTAAGGTAGCTATTTTTGCTTCATCAAGTAAAAAAGCAAGTCTGTTTGTTAAAATTGTAGTTCCTGTATATACTTTAATATGTTCTTTCATAACTGTAGTTTTTTTTAATCTAATGAATTTATAGTAACAAAAGCACGCCAACCAACAATTGCAAGTTGAAATTTTGATGCTTTAGAAATATCTAGCTCCTTTTTAGTAAAAGAAGGTAGTAAAATTTTGTTGAATTTAGCTAAAATTTTGAAGAGTTGTTTTTTCATTAAATGTTTGATTATTTATCAAAAATACTGAAAAATAATTAGTTGCTCAGAGCAAAGTTAAAACAATGTCTTTGCTCTGATTAACTAAAGTGTTTTTATTTTTTGCTCTCCATCATTTTTTTAGCAAGATCAGCACCAATTAAAGATTGTAGTAGGTTTCCGTTATTTCCGTTTTTACTTCCTTCGATATAAGTTGATGGTAACTGTAAATCTTTTATTTGCTCTGCTACACCAACTGCGGTTTTGTATTCCCATTCTGCTTTTTCTTGCGGCGTTAAACCAGCGCTAACTAATTTTGCGTTTTCATAATATTGAGCATCAGCAGCAACTTTTTTACTTTTAGCCTTAAATTGCTCTACTTCAAATTGTTTTTTCTCTTTTATCAAATTAAATCCAGCTACTTTGGCTTCGGTTTCAGCTTCTATGGTTTGTTGAATCTGAATTTTTTCTAACCTAGCTCTTTCTTTAGCTTTTTCAGATTCTCCTTTGGCAACCTCTTTTTTAGCTCTGTAATATTCGCGCTCAGCTTGTTGTTTTTCTAATTGAGTTTGCGCAACTTCATTTTTTTGTAAATCTAATCGTTCATCAAAAGAAGCTTCCCAGTCAATACCAGTTACTTGTGCTTGGTAAATTTTTAAACCATATTGTTTTAAGGTGTTTGAGTTGTCTCTAATAATAGTACCGTCCTCTTTTCTTTTTATTCTAAACTTTTTTTGTTTACTAGATTTACCAACTTTTATTTTTCTAATAGTAGTGGTATCTCCTACGATTTCATTGCTATTTTCAGATTCATAGTATTGTTCTACTTGGTACATTCCATTTTCTAGTTGATCTCTAAAATATCTGTCAAAATCTGAGGCTTGCCCCGAAATATAATCTTGCGCATCCATTAATTTACACGTGTTTTTTATGGCGGCATCAATATTGGGTAAAACCCTTCCATAAATCAGTTTAGATTCGCTTCTGTTTCTATCAGCCATGTTTAAGAAAACCTCTTCGTCGTTAATGTTTACACCTACAATTACAGAAGTGCTTATTTCTGCTTTAATAGCATCGCTAAATTCCCATTTTTGCGCTTTTCTGTTGTAAATTCCACGATCACTTTTTGGTAGTTCGCTTTCATCATCTACAATAATATCTTTTATAGATGTTTCGTAAGAAAGCGGAATAATTCTTCCCCACCATTTAAGTTTTAATCCTTGGGTGGTAATCATTTTGTCTCCACCAGAAACGTATTGTACGGCGTAGGCTGTACCAGCATCAGCATAAAAGAACATTCCTGTAATTATACTCATAAGTATTCCTAATAATGTAAATTGAATACTTCTGTTGGTGGTAAACCAGTTTAAGAATTTGTTGTTTTTAATTATTGAATTTAAAACTAAGGTAATTAACCCTGTGATAATTAATAGTACTCCGATAAATGTTAGCATAATGTATAGTTTGATTTTTAAAGTTGATTAATATAAAAGTGTGATAATTGTTGCAATTTTTACTGCAATAATAATTAGTTTAATAGTGATAGCAATCATTGTTTTTGTGTTTTTTTATTAGTAAATTTAAGTGTATTCCGGAATTGTTTTATCAATATATATCAAAGAGAGTCATACTTCCAAAAATTTAAATACGATTTCATTTATTTGAATTTAAGTTTTAAGTTAAAAAAATGATTTTAGTTTTAAAATGAAACTTATTTTACTTGTTTTGTGTTTTGTTTATAAATTGTTTTGCTGTATTTTTATTGTTTTCTGTAATTAAGTAAAGGGTGTTTTTACTTCTTTTTTGTAAATCAAAAGAAAAACGATGTTGCTAAAAGGTGTTTTTTAAGTGTTTGATTTTTTTTAAAAATATTTTTGATTAAATTTCTATGTTTTATGATGACGATAAATTCCGTGTCAAAACTCTATCTTCGCAAAAAAAATATTAAATGAGTATTGTATATATAATAATAGGACTATTGCTGTTAGTTCTTGGTGGTAATTGGTTGTTAAAAGCAGCAGTAGGTTTATCATTAAAATTAAATATTCCTAAAATTGTAATTGGAATGACGGTTGTTTCTTTTGCAACCTCTGCGCCAGAGTTAATTGTAAGTATTAAATCAGCTTTAAGCGGAGCAACGGGGTTGGCCGTTGGTAACGTAATCGGTTCTAATATTGCAAACTTAGGATTGGTTTTAGGTATTACAGTTATTCTTTCTACGATTGATGTTGAGAAGAGTTTTTATAAAACAGATTGGCCAATGATGATGTTTGCTTCAGTTTTGTTGTACTTTTTTATTGCTTTTGATAATACAATTCAGCAGTACGAAGGAGTTATTTTGTTTGCAATGTTAATCGTTTTTTTAATTTATTTATTGCGTTTTCAAAAACAAGCGGTTGTAGATGAGATGCCTGAAGATGATGAAGCGTTACCGTTATATAAAATAGCTTTGTTTTTAGCTATTGGAGGTGCTGGTTTATGGGGTGGTTCAGAATTGTTGATTGATGGAGCTACTACTTTAGCAAAAAACTTTGGGGTAAGTAATGCAATAATAGGAGTTACTGTAGTTTCGGTAGGAACCAGTATTCCTGAATTAGCAGCATCTATTATTGCGGTGATGAAAAAAGAAAAAGCAATTTCGTTAGGAAATTTAATAGGCTCAAACGTGTTTAATATTTTGGCGGTATTAGGTATTACTGCTATTATTACACCGGTTGAAGTAAAGCCAGATGCTTTAATTTTGATAACAAGTGATATTTATTGGATGTTGGCAATTTCTTTTGCAGTATTACCTTTGGTTTTCTTTCCTAAAAAATTACGTTTAAATTGGAAAGATGGAATTTTATTGTTGATAACCTATTTTACGTTTGTCTATTTTACACTTCAGTAGTTTATATTTAATACATTAAAAAAGGCTTTAAATTTAATTTAAAGCCTTTTTTGTTGTTGTGTGTGTGTTGTTATGGAAAATATTATAAATTCTCGCAAACTGGTTTTACAGTTTGGATAATTCTTGATGCAATTTTGTAAGGATCTCCGTTAGAAGCAGGTCTTCTGTCTTCTAAATAACCTTTCCAACCGCTTTCTACTGTTAAAATAGGAATACGGATAGAAGCTCCTCTATCAGAAATACCATAGCTGAAATCAGTAATTGATGCAGTTTCGTGTAATCCTGTTAAACGTTGGTCGTTATGCGCTCCGTAAATATCAATATGTTCTTTAGTTACTGGTCTAAAAGCTTCACAAACTTTCATGTAAACTTCTTCCGATCCACAAGTTCTTAATGTAGTGTTAGAGAAGTTTGCATGCATTCCAGATCCGTTCCAGTCTCCTTTTACAGGTTTAGGGTGGTATTCAATATAGTAACCATATTGTTCAGTTAATCTATCTAATAAGTATCTAGCAATCCAAATTTCATCACCAGCTTTTCTTGCTCCTTTAGCAAATAATTGAAATTCCCATTGTCCTGAAGCAACCTCTTGGTTAATTCCTTCAAAGTTTAAGCCAGCATCAATACATAAATCAGCATGTTTTTCAACAAAATCTCTACCATGTGTATTTCTACCACCTACAGAACAGTAGTACATTCCTTGTGGTCCTGGGTATCCTCCAACAGGGAAACCTAAAGGAAGTTGTGTTTTTTTATCCATGATAAAATATTCTTGTTCAAAACCGAACCAGAAATCGTTATCATTATCATTAATTGTAGCACGTGCGTTAGATTCATGCGGAGTTCCGTCAGAATTCATAACCTCTGTCATTACTAAGTATCCATTAATACGAGTAGGATCTGGATGAATTGCAACAGGTTTTAAGATACAGTCAGAAGAACCTCCTGAAGCTTGTTTTGTTGAAGATCCATCAAAAGACCAGTTTTTAAGTTCAGCTAAGGTTCCTTGAAAATTTTCGTGTTCCTCAACTTTTGTTTTACTTCTTAAGTTTTGTGTTGGTGTGTAACCATCTAGCCAAATGTACTCTAATTTAATTTTTGCCATGATAATAGTAAGAATGTGTTGTTATAATTAATTCTGTTACAAAAGTGTGTATTTTATTTTATATATCAAAATAAGTAGGGGGTAAAGTTTTAAAACATATATAATAATTATGATACCCCTAATTTTTTAAGGGTTATTTTGTTTTAAAATGATTTTGTGTATTTTTGAACTTCAATTTTTAAACTTTATATAATGCCAACTTTAAGATTTAGTGCTTTAAAAGAAACGTTGCATAGAAAACCTGTTTTTATAGAAGAAAAAGGTAAACGTTCGGAGTTGTTTGGGAAAAATGTATTTAACGAACAAGCAATGCGTCAATATATGACTAAAGATGCTTATCAAAGTGTAATGGATGCTGTAGAATTTGGTAGTAAAATAGATAGAAAAATTGCTGATCAAATAGCTGTAAGCATGAAAGATTGGGCATTATCTAAAGGAGCAACACATTATACACATTGGTTTCAGCCTTTAACAGGGGCAACTGCCGAAAAGCACGATGCTTTTTTTGAAACCATAAAAGGAGGTGGTGCAATGGAGCGTTTTGATGGAGGACAATTAGTACAGCAAGAGCCAGATGCGTCTAGTTTTCCGAATGGAGGCATAAGAAATACGTTTGAAGCTCGTGGTTATACAGCTTGGGATCCTACATCGCCAGCCTTTGTGTATGGTACAACTTTATGTATTCCAACAGTTTTTGTTGCTTATACTGGTGAAGCGTTAGATAACAAAGCGCCTTTGTTAAGGGCTTTACAGGCGGTGGATAACGCAGCAACAGCGGTTTGTAAGTATTTTGATAAAAATGTTGCCAAAGTAAATGCAACACTGGGTTGGGAGCAAGAATATTTTTTAATTGATACAGCTTTGGCAGCTGCTAGACCAGATTTAATGATGACAGGAAGAACTTTATTAGGGCATTCGCCTGCAAAGGGACAACAGTTAGATGATCATTATTTTGGTTCTATTCCTGATAGGGTAATGAGTTTTATGAGAGATTTAGAACAGGAATGTATGTTGTTGGGAGTACCTGTAAAAACTAGGCATAACGAGGTTGCTCCAAATCAATTTGAGTTGGCTCCAATTTTTGAAGAAGCAAATTTAGCGGTAGATCATAATTCGTTATTAATGGATGTGATGGAAAAAGTATCGCAACGTCATCAATTTAAAATATTATTTCACGAAAAACCTTTTGATGGAATTAATGGTTCGGGGAAACATAATAATTGGTCTTTAGAAACAAATACGGGCGTTAACTTATTAAGACCAGGAAAAACGCCAATGAAGAATTTGCAATTTTTAACCTTTTTTGTAAATACTATTAAAGCGGTTCATGATTACGAAGAGTTAATAAGAGCATCAATGGCAAGTGCAAGTAACGACCATCGATTAGGGGCAAATGAAGCACCGCCTGCTATAATATCTGTATTTATAGGTTCGCAATTATCAGCAGTGCTAGATGAATTAGAAAACGTAACAAAGGGAAAATTATCGCCTAAAGAAAAAACAGACTTAAAATTAAATATCGTAGGTAAAATTCCTGAAATTTTATTAGATAATACGGATAGAAATAGAACCTCTCCTTTTGCATTTACAGGAAATAAATTTGAGTTAAGAGCAGTAGGGTCGTGGTCTAATTGTGCAGGGCCAATGACGGTTTTAAATACTATTATAGCAAAACAGTTAAAAGAGTTTAAAATTGAAGTTGATAAACTGGTTGAGGTAAAAAATCTTAAAAAAGACGAAGCGGTTTTTAATGTGTTAAGAGAATATATTAAAGCCTCGAAAAAAATTAGATTTGAAGGTGATGGATATGGTGATGTTTGGGAAAAAGAAGCTGTAAAAAGAGGTTTAAGCAACAATAAAACAACTCCAGAAGCTTTAAAAGCAAAAATATCTAAAAAAGCTATTTCGCTTTTTGAAGAAATGAGAGTGATGAATAAAATAGAGGTGGAGGCTCGTCATGAAATTGAGTTAGAGGAGTACTCAAAACGCATTCAGATAGAAAGTAGGGTGTTAGGAGATGTAGCAAGAAATCACGTGATTCCTACAGCAATTCAGTACCAAAATACATTAATAGAAAATGTTAAAGGTTTAAAAGAAATTTTTGGAGAAGGTTTTGAAAAACATGCGAAAGAACAAATTGATTTAATAAAAAAAATATCGGGTCATATTGCAGGAATTAATTCTCAAATTGAAAAAATGACTGAAGAGCGTAAAAAGGCAAATAAATTTAAAGGGCAACAGAATGCTGATGCTTATTGTAATAAAGTAAAACCATTTTTTGATGAAATCCGTTATCATTGCGATAAGCTAGAATTAATGGTTGATGATAATTTGTGGCCTTTAACCAAATACAGAGAATTATTATTTACGAGGTAAAAAAATCCTCTTTTTAAATAAAGAAAATTCTTCTTTTTATAAGGGGATTTTCCCCTTTTTTATCTTTTTGAAAACCCAATAAAAAGATGTGAATACCTTTCTATCAGTTGTTTTATGGCTTTTTAATTAAAATTGTAAAACAACTGATTTATTATTTAGTCTTTTAATAGAAATGAATAGTTTGTATATTAGCTACGTTTAAACACGCAAACTATATATAGTTTTTACAACTGCCTTTTATAAGGTTGATGAAAATGAAAAAAATGACACACCTTAGTCATTTCATTTTACCCTAGTAATTTTATTTTACCCCAAAAAAATTTAATAGCACCTTAATACATACTTAATTGTGTGGTTAATGTTCTAGAAATTAATTAAATGTATTTTAAAATTATTTATTATGAAAAAAGTATTAATAGTAGCAGCTTTTTTAGCTACAGGAATCGCGTTTTCTCAAACGCAAAATGTTCAGACAAGTACAGGAAATAGCGATGCTATAGGAAAAACAGTAAAGTCAACAACTCATGCAGAAGATTATACAAATAGTAATAGACCGTCGTGTGCAGACTGTGAAGTGCAACAAGCTGAGCGTCCTACAGGATTTATAACTCAAGGTAAAAATAAAGTTGATATTTTACAAGTTGGAGATAATAATGAGGCGAAAGGAGAACAGGTAGGAAATAGTAATATGTCGTTAATAAGACAAGATAATACGAACTTTATTCCTGGTCAATCGGGTAATTTAGCTTCAACTTATCAAAGTGGTTTTGGAAACGGAGCGGATATTAAGCAAGCTGGAGATAATAATAAGTCACGTATTTTTCAAAGTGGAGATGATAACTACGCAAAACAAGATGTAGGAGTTGGTCAAGCGGAAGGAAACGAAACTTATGTACTTCAATCAGGAGACGGAAATACTTCTTCTCAAAAACAACGTTACGATAATAACCAAGCATCGGCATATCAATTTGGTAGTGGTAACTCTGTTATTCAAGATCAATCTAGTGGGCCTAATCAGTCTAGTGGAAGTGAGGCTTTTGCAAACCAAGTAGGAGAGGATAATAAAGCGGAACAAAACCAAACAGGTAGTCATAACTATGCGTCAGTTTATCAAACAGGTAATGGTAATGAATCTGAAGAAAATCAGGTAACAACTACTGATGATCCTGCTATTTGTAATATCTCTACGGTTAATCAAGTAGGAGATGATAATAAATCATGTGTTACTCAAGATTCTGATATGGGTAATAACTGTAGTTTAGTAAATCAAATAGGTAATGGTAACCATTCAAAAGTTAACCAAACAGCTTATCAGGGAGGTAATAATGCTTCGTGTGTATTACAAAGAGGTAATATGAATACAGCACAAGTTATTCAAACTGGTCCAGGAAGTATTTAATAGTTTAAAATGGAGTAAGAATAGTATTCTTACTCCATTTTTTTATTTAAAAAATAAAGATGATGAAATCAATTAAAAAAGTACTTATTGTTTTTGTGTTCTTATTCACAGTTTTAGTTCAGTCTCAAGAAGAAAAAGTACCTAGTTATTTTTCTAATACGACAGAATTAAATTTGTTGCAGTTAACAGGGAATTCTGTTGATGATTTTCAGAACAAATTACAGGGAAAAACAAGTGCAATATCATTAAAACAAATTGGTAACGAAAATAATGTGACAATAAATGATAAAAATTCGTACGGAGAGCACAAGGTTTATCAGCTAGGAAATCAGAATAATTATCAGTTTTTAAATTATAAAAATAACGAGTTTATTAATTTAGGAATAAAACAAACAGGTAACTCTAATTTATTAAAAATTACAGGTACAAATTCACTATTTAAAAATCTTACCATTACGCAGTTTGGCGGAACCAAAATGAGCATCGTTAATTATTAAAAAAAAATGTTTTAAAATGAAAAGTAAAATTGCGTTTGTTTTGATTTTATGTTTTTTTTTAACGCATTTTTCTAATGCTCAAGAGTTTGATGAATATAAAGTTAAAGGAAGAATTCATTTAACCCAAATAGATGATTTTTTAACACTAAGAGCTCAGGTTTTAAATAAAGAATCGTTTTTTATAAATGAACTTAATTACAATTTTGTAGTACTAAAAAAAGGAAGTTCAGGTAATTTTTCTAAGAACAGTCAGTCTAATGATTTTTCTTTAAAACCAAAAGAAGAAAAACAATTATCAACCATTAAAATAAATATAAAAAAGAACGAAGAGTTAAGAATATATCTATTTATAAAATATAAAAACAAACTTATAAATAGAGATACATTATTTCTATCAAAGAAAAAAAAACAATTAAAAAAGAAAGTAAGTGAGGAGCAGTTTTTAATAAGAGGAATTGTTATAGATGAGGTTATGACCAAAATAGGTAAAGATTATCATGATTTTTTTTATAAAGAATATTTGGTGACAGGAAAAAACTATCCATTTATTATAAAAATTGTTGAAAAACCAGCAATGGGACGAAGTAGTATGTTGTCGGTAGAAGTTGATCGAAAAAAAATTCATGAATTTTTTGCTAGACCAGAAGAGGATTACTTAAAATCTAATGTTGCTAGAGCTATGCGAAGTTTAAGAGTATATAATCAAAGAAGAAAAACAACTTTTCAAAATAAAATATAAAAACTAAAAACACCTGTTATGAAACAAAAATTACTATTTATATTACTTCTGATATCTAGTTTTGTGTATTCACAAGATTTAGTCTACAAACCAATTAGTCCTTTTTTTGGAGGAGAAACATTTAATTATCAACAAATAATAGCTTCAGTTACGGCTCAAAATGATTTTTCAGATGATGAAGATTCTCAAAGAGATGTGCCAACAGCTTTAGAAAACTTTACCAATAGTTTAAATAATAGGTTGCTTAGTTCTTTGTCGCAAAGTTTATTTCAAGAGCAATTGGGAGATGCAAATTTAACAGTTGGAACTTATACTTTTGGCGATTTAGTGGTTGAAATAACGCCGGGAACTAATGGTTTAAATGTTAGTATATTAAACATTACTAATGGTGAGCAAACTCAAATAACAATACCTGGCGGTAATTAAAATTACTATGAAAAAACATACAAGTATAATCTACTTGTTGGTAATTCAATTGCTAACAAGTTGCGGCGCTTATTTTAATCAACCACTTACGCAAACAAAGGCAAGAATAGGTGAAAATACCTCACCTGAATTTTTGGCTAAAAATTTTCTTCCATCAAAAAAAATAATTGTTGGAGTTTATAAGTTTAGAGACCAAACAGGGCAGTATAAACCAGTGCAAAACGGATCTACATTTAGCACTGCGGTAACGCAAGGAGGAACCACTATTTTATTAAAATCATTAGAAGAGTCAGGTTGGTTTAGGCCAATAGAAAGAGAAAACATAGGAAATCTTTTAAACGAACGACAAATAATAAGAAATACCCGTCAAGAATACGCCAATGGTAAAAAAGTAACCATGCCACCATTGCTTTTTGCAGGAACTATTATTGAAGGAGGTGTGGTGTCTTACGATTCAAATATTATAACTGGTGGTTCTGGTTTGCGATATTTTGGAGTGGGAGCTTCCAATCAATATCGGCAAGATAGGATAACGGTGTATTTAAGAATTGTGTCAACATCAACAGGTGAAATTCTTAAAAATGTATATGTTTCAAAAACAATTTTATCACAAGGTATTTCGGCAAATTTGTATCGTTATGTTTCTTTAAGAAGGCTTTTAGAGGCAGAAACAGGAGTTACCAAAAACGAACCTGCGCAGTTAGCTGTAAAAGAAGCAATAGATAAAGCTGTTGATTTATTGATTGTAGAAGGTGTTGTAGATGGTGTTTGGCAGCCTAAAGGAGGTGTATCTGCAATTAACTATATTAAAGAAGTGTATCAGAAAGAAAAATTAGAGGCTGATAAAATAAAATTATACCATAGAAAGCAAGAGGATAGAAGAAGTAAGTTTGCGGTAGGTGCAGGAATGGGATTGTATAATATTAAAGGAGATTATGCAAATTCAACATACCAATTTGGATTTGATTTTAAATTAGAATATACGTTCGACGACCCTAAATTTAATTTTTGGGGAACCGTAGGTAGGTTGGAGTTGGATAATAAAGGAACTTTTCATGAAACGTTTCTTACTTCTGGATTAAATTTTGAGTACACCATTTTGCCTTACGAAAGGTTTACGCCGTATGTTTATGGAGGAGTTGGTTCGATATCAAGAAAAGATTTAAAAGAAACTTTTTTTAAGCTACAGGGAGGTGTTGGAATTGAGTATTTGATTACAAATAAAGTTGGTTTTTTTGTAAATGGAGAGTACAATATGTTAACGTCAGATAATTTAGATAGGCAAGTTGTTGGAGAAAAAAACGACTTGTATTGGGGATTTAGAGCGGGTATAAATGTCTATTTTTAAATAAAAAATCAAATGAAAAAAGGTATAAAAATATTAACAGTACTCCTAATTACATTTCTTTTTGTTGATTGTGGAGAAGACGGTACTATTGGTTTAGTATCGTATGGAGATTTAACAGGAAAGGTTGTTGAAAAAGAAGGATATATTCCTTTAGAAAACGTTAAAATAACTATTTCGCCTACAAATAATACCGTGTTTACTGATGCTGAAGGGAATTTTAAATTTGAAGGAATCGAAGCGCAAGAATATTCAGTACAGGCAGCCAAAGAAGAGTTTTTAGATCAGTTTGAAGGAGCTACTGTAACTAAAGATAAAGTGGTTAATGTTGTGTTAGAAATGGAAATTTCAACAGCTTTAAATAAGCCGCCAACAAAACCAACATTAATAACGCCCGAAGACGGAGCAGGAGATTTACCAAATGAAATAACGTTGTTGTGGGAAGCAACAGATCCGGATGAAGATGAGCTAACTTTTGCTATTGAAATTAGAAATGATTTTGATAACCAAGTAACGAGAATTACCGATTTAAAAGATAAAAATTACACATTATCAGATTTAAAATACGGAGCAAAATATTTTTGGAGTATTGAGGCTTCAGATGGTATTCATACAGAAGTAGTAAGTAGTATTAGGTCTTTTACAATTAAAGATGACCCAGCAAACAGGTATTTTTATACTAAAAATGAAGAAGGTAATAATGTAATTTATTCATCGAGTTATACTGATGAAAATGAAGAGGTGTTTAATACTGTTAAATTAACAAATGCGAGTTTAAATTCTTGGAGACCCAGAAAAAATAACCTCATAAATTTAATAGCTTTTTTAAGAATAGATAATAACGAAGCACATATATATACAATGAAAACAAATGGTGATGCTATTAAAAAAGTAACATCAACCATTCCTGTTGCAGGGTTTAAATTAAATGAACTAGATTTTTCATGGTCTTCGGATGGTAGTAAATTAATCTACCCATATTTTAATAAGTTATATTCAATAAATAAAGATGGCAGTGATTTGCAAAAAATATACGAAACGGCAGATGGTAGTTTAATTTCAGAATGCGATTGGAGCACTGATGGATCTAAAATAGCAATAAAAACAAATGACTCGGATGGTTATAATGGAGCAATATTTATGATTGATTTAAACGGAAATGTTATAGAAACCATTGTAACGGGAGTTCAAGGAGCTTTAGGAGGTTTAAACTTGTCGGCATCAGGAAATAAATTATTATTTACAAGAGATGTATCTAATCATCAGGTAACAAATTACAGGCAATTAGATACTAGATTGTTTATTTATAGTTTTACTGATATGAGTTTTACTGATGCTTCGGATGCTGATAAAGAAAACGGAACAAATGATTTAGATCCTAGGTTTTCGCCAAACGAAGCAGATATTATTTTTGTAAACACATCAAACGATGGTATTTCTCAAAAAAATATTATGAAAACAAATTTATCAGGAAACATAGAAAGAGTTACGTTATTTGCAAATGCAACAATGCCAGATTGGGAATAATATCCAACAATTTTAAATCAAGAAAAAAGTGAACCATAAAAAACGTTCGCTTTTTTCTTGATTTAAAATTTAGATAAACTAAATTTGCAGCAACAACACAACAAAAAATGAGTAACGAAGTATCTAAACGCTACGCACAACGCGGAGTATCAGCATCTAAAGAAGATGTACACAATGCAATTAAAAATATAGACAAAGGCTTGTTTCCGAAAGCTTTTTGTAAAATTGTTCCTGATTATTTAACAAACGACAATGATTATTGTTTAATAATGCACGCAGATGGTGCAGGAACAAAATCATCCTTAGCATATATGTACTGGAAAGAAACAGGAGATATTTCTGTTTGGAAAGGAATTGCTCAAGATGCATTAATTATGAATATTGATGATTTATTATGCGTTGGTGCAACCGATAACATAATGTTGTCCTCAACCATTGGACGTAATAAAAGTAAAATTCCTGGAGAAGTTTTATCAGCGATTATTAACGGAACAGAGGAGTTAATTGATGATTTAAAAAAATTCGGAGTTACCATTCATTCAACAGGTGGTGAAACTGCTGATGTTGGAGATTTAGTACGTACAATTATTGTAGATTCTACCGTAACTGCACGTATGAAACGTAGTGATGTTATTGATAACGCAAACATAAAAGCAGGCGATGTAATTGTTGGTTTAGAATCTTTTGGACAAGCAAGTTACGAAACTGAATATAATGGCGGAATGGGATCTAACGGATTAACCTCGGCACGTCATGATGTTTTTGATAATTATTTAGCGACTAAATATCCTGAAAGTTTTGATGCGGCCGTTCCTGCGGATTTAGTGTATTCGGGAAAAACAAAACTGACTGATTCTGTAGAGAATTCTCCTATTGATGCAGGTAAATTAGTGTTGTCGCCAACAAGAACGTATGCGCCAATTATTAAAGAAATTTTATCAAAATTTAACTCAGATACCGTTCACGGAATGATTCATTGTTCTGGAGGAGCGCAAACTAAAATTTTACATTTTATTGATAATTTGCATATTGTAAAAGACAATATGTTTCCAATACCACCTTTATTTAAATTGATTCAAGAGCAATCTAAAACAGATTGGAAAGAAATGTATCAGGTATTTAATTGTGGACACAGAATGGAACTGTATGTGTCGCCAGAAGTAGCAGCAGATATCATCGCTATTTCAAAATCATACAATGTAAATGCACAAATTATTGGTAAAGTAGAAGCGTCAGAAACAAAAAAACTAACTATAAATAGTGAGTTTGGTACTTTTGAGTATTAGTAGGTGAAAATAAATTTAAAAAAAAGCCTCAGAATTTTCTGAGGCTTTTTTTTAGTTACATAAATCTGAGAGCAATTTTATATCGTTCAATGTTGCCCAAGTTTTGTGAGTAAACTCTTTTGGAGAAAACTTAAATAAAAGAGTTGTATTTTGATTGTTTTTACAATGATAACTTTCTATTAAAACATTTAGCGTAATCATATTTTTGGTAGCAAAACGATCAAATATTCTTACAGATCCTTTATAATAAGTAACCGTTTTTTCTTTTTTAATTTTTGATATTACAGCTGATGAATATTTTTCATCCGCTTTAGCGTTCATGTCAATTTTATTCAAGCTATTAAAGTATTTTACTAAATCTATCTCTAATTCTTTAACAGGGATTTTCCTATTAACATCTATGCACCAAGCATAGGTGTACGACCAAAAGAAATCGTGTTTAGGTTTAATCCAACCTCTTTTGGGAGGAAATCTAATTTCTCCAACTCCTATATAATCCATATGTCTGGCAGGAAAACGAATAACCTCTTGCCCCCAAGTAGTATCTAATTTGATTAAGTTGAACTCGTTTTTTTGTCCGAAAGCGTTTGTCAAACAAAAAAGTAACATAAAAATTAGTGTTATTATTTTAGTTTTCATAAGTGTGGTTTTATAGCATATTAAAAATAACTATTTGGTTATTTACCTGATAAAATTAAGGTTAGCAACTCCAAAGAGTGTCAAAAAAATGTAAAAGAAGTGTCAACTGTTGTAAAAAGTCATAAAAATGTAGGTTATTTACGGTAATTATGAGCAGAAATAAAATTTATATATACAGTGTTTTAGTACTCCTTCTTTTTTTAAGTTGGATATTTTCTTCATCAACTAAAAATAATAAAGACTTTTCTGAAAGCGTAAAAATTTCTTTACGCGATGTTGGTAATCAGTTATTACTTTTAAATCAAGATTCAACCTCAGTGGTTTTACCGGTAATAGCATTAGATAAAAATAATTATAGTTTATCGTTTCAAAACAAACTTTTTTTTGAGCCAAATAATTTGGTTACGCTTGTTAAAAATAGTTTTAATAAGTTAAAATTACCCAACAATTATAGAGTTTCAGTTTTTCAATGTGTAGATGATGAGGTTGCGTATAGTTACCAAATGGGCTTTGAAAAAGAAGACACTATTGTTCCTTGCAAAGGACGAGTTTTACCAGAAAACTGTTATACAATTCAAGTAAAATTTAAAGCAGAAAAACGTTTATTTATCTCAAAAAAAATATTGTTGTTTGGTGGTTTTTTGTTGATGTTAATTGTTGTTTTTGATGTATTGTTTTTTAAAAAGAAAGAGGTTTCTACAGTAAAAAAAGAAGTAAATAAACACGCTAACATCGGAATTTTTAAATTTTATCCAGAAGAAAATAAATTAGTAAAACAGGCAACGGAAATTAGTTTATCTAAAAAGGAGTGCGAATTGCTGGCTATTTTTGTTGCAAATCCAAATAAAATTATAAAAAGAGATGAGCTAACAAAAAAGGTTTGGGAAGATAACGGTGTTTTTGTTGGCAGAAGTTTAGATACTTATATTTCTAAACTGCGTAAAAAACTAAAAGAAGACAATACGATTAAGCTAACCAATATTCACGGAGTTGGTTATAAGTTAGAAATTAATTCATCTTTTTAAAAACAAAATCAATTCCGAATTTTTTGTTAGATACACGAGCCTTTAATTTCTCGTTATCTATCCAGTATTTAATTTCGGTAGGAAAATCGTGCGTTGGGTTTTTAGCAACAAAAGAAGTATCTGTTTGTTGGGTAAACTTAAATAAAGTAGGTTTTTCGTTTACACCTTCAACTTTTAAATGTAACGTGTCTTTAATAGTTGCGATACTCATTATTTCTTTAAAAATAGTATCATTTTGTTGTAAGGTAAATCCGGTTCCGGTTAAATTATTAATCCAAAATTCATAAGTATTTTTTGTTGGTTTTTCATTAATTCGTTCCCATTTACCAATTAACCAAGTGGGTTTTTTATTTTTCTTTTTGGTATTACAAGAAAAAAGTAGAAAAGAGACAAGTAATAATGAAAAAAGACGCATAAGGTTGAGTTTAAATGAAATAAAGATATGGATTAAATTCGATAAAAAAACGTAAATTCGCAAACTAGAAAAGTAAGAAGATGTTAGACAAATTAAGAATTATAAAACAGCGTTATGATGAGGTTTCGGATTTAATTATCCAACCAGAAATTATCATGGATCAAAAACGTTACGTTAAATTAAGTAAAGAATATAAAGATTTAGGTAAAGTTGTTAAGAAAGGCGATGAATATAAAAGTCTAACAGATGCAATTGAAGAAGCCAAAGAAATTTTAGCAGACGGTAGCGATGCCGAAATGGTAGAAATGGCAAAAATGGAAATGGACGAAGCAAAAGTTCGTATTCCTGCCTTAGAAGATGAAATTAAATTTTTATTAATACCTAAAGATCCAGAAGACGGTAAAAATGCCGTAGTAGAATTACGTGCAGGTACAGGTGGAGATGAAGCAAGTTTATTTGCTGGAGATTTATTTAGAATGTACACAAAATATTGCGAAGGTAGAGGTTGGAAAGTTTCTACTGTAGATTATTCTGAAGGAACCAATGGTGGATTTAAAGAAATTCAGTTTGAAGTTTCTGGTGATGATGTGTACGGAACGTTAAAGTTTGAAGCTGGTGTGCACCGTGTACAACGTGTACCACAAACCGAAACACAAGGTCGTGTACATACATCGGCAGCTACTTGTATGGTTTTTCCGGAAGCAGAAGAGTTTGATGTAGAAATTAATCCGAAAGAAGTACGTATTGATTTTTTCTGTTCATCAGGTCCAGGAGGTCAATCTGTAAATACTACGTATTCAGCAGTTCGATTAACGCACATTCCAACAGGATTGGTAGCACAATGTCAAGATCAAAAATCGCAGCATAAAAACAAAGAAAAAGCATTTAAAGTATTACGTTCTCGTTTATATGATATGGAATTGGCTAAAAAACAAGCCGCAGATGCTTTAAAGCGTGGTTCTATGGTATCATCAGGAGATAGAAGTGCAAAAATTAGAACCTATAATTATCCGCAAGGTCGTGTAACCGATCACCGAATAGGTTTAACATTATACGATTTATCAAACATTGTAAACGGAGATATTCAAAAAATAATAGACGAGCTTATGCTTGCCGAAAATACTTCTAAACTAAAAGAATTAGGAGAAACTATTTAAAACAAAAAAAGCGTAATCAAATTGATTACGCTTTTTTTTATTAGTGGAGACGCCGAGAATCGAACTCGGGTCCAAACAAGTAGTTCAAAGGCTTTCTACATACTTAGTTCTTTCTTAATTTTCGACTAATAACTGATTAAGAACAATCTGTTAAAAGCTTATCTTCTTTAGTTTCAAAAACCCGTTAAAGCACCAGGTTTTCTATGTTTACATTTACGATGCCCAAAAATGAAACGCCGTAAACCAAGGCTTTTCGTGGACATAAAGCTTGCACACCTTGTGTGCCTAGGCCAATCCTACTATAATTCGGATTAAGCAGCTAAAGCGTAGTTATCTTCGCCGTTTAAAAAGTTGAAAAAAAGTTTAACGAGTTGTCTCTTCACTCCTCGGTATGCTTACATTATCACTAGTCTCGCTGTCAAAACCAGTCGTCCCCAATATGTCAAAAATCAATAAAAATCAGTCAAAAATTATGCCGATTTTTTTTAGGGCGTTCGGGCGGGCTTTCGCTACTCACTTTTTGTTCGTGCCTCACAAAAGAGTTCAAACAAACCGCTCAATCCCTAACGCAATAATTTACGGGCAACAAAGATAACAAAAACAGGCTTGTGCGAACCTATAAAAATAAGTAAATTCGCAGCACTTCAAAAAAAGAAATCAAAATATGAAATTTGCAATTATAAAAGAACGTAAAAATCCACCAGATAGGAGAGTAGTATTTTCACCAGAAAAATTAAAAGAATTCAAACAACAATTTCCACAAGCCGAAATAGTTGTAGAAAGTTCAGATATCAGAATTTTTCCGGATCAAGAATACCAACAAGCAGGTTTCGAAGTGGTAACAAACGTTTCCGATTGCGATGTTTTATTAGGAGTAAAAGAAGTTCCTTTAGAGAACCTTATTCCCAATAAAAAATATTTTTATTTTAGTCACACGATCAAAAAACAACCATACAATCGTAAGTTGTTAAAAGCAATGTTAGCTAAAAATATTGAGATGTATGACCACGAAACAATTATTAAAGAAAACGGAGCCCGATTAATCGGTTTTGGTCGTTATGCAGGTTTAGTGGGAGCTTACAACGGTTTTAGAGCAATCGGATTAAAAGAAAACACTTTTAACTTGCCAAAAGTTGAAACTTTAGCCGATTTAAATGCTGTAAAAGCCGAATTAGATAAAATAACGCTACCAAATATAAAAATAGTGTTAACAGGTACCGGAAAAGTTGCCTACGGAGCCAAAGAAATTTTAGATCATTTAGGTATAAAACAAGTGTCAGATAGTTTGTATTTAACATCAACATTTACAGAGCCAGTGTACAGTATGATTGATGTTTTAGAGTACAATAAAAAAACTGATGGTACAGCAGGCGATAAGTATGCTTTTTATAAAGATCCGACAGGTTACGAGAGTGATTTTATGAAATATGCAAAAGTTACCGATTATTTTATAGCAGGTCATTTTTATGGTAACGAAGCTCCTTATTTGTTTACAAGAAAAGATGCCAAATCGCCAGATTTTAACATAAAATATGTAGCAGATGTTTCTTGCGATGTAGATGGGCCAGTAGCATCAACAATAAAAGCATCAACAATAGCAGATCCTATTTACGGTTACGATCCACAAACCGAAAAAGAAGTATCTTTTAAAGACAAAGATGCCATAACTGTTATGGCAGTAGATAATTTACCTTGCGAGTTACCAAAAGATGCCAGCGAAGGTTTTGGCGAAATGTTTTTAAAACATGTAATTCCGTCATTTTATAATAATGATAAAGACGGAATTTTAGCAAGAGCAAAAATGACAACCAACAACGGTAAATTAACCGAACGTTATTCATATTTACAAGAATATGTTAACGGAAATGAATAACAAATAAAATCCCGCAAAAGCGGGATTTTTCTTATAAAAAATAAATGTTACCAGACCAACAATTTTTAATTGATACCGCAAATATGAGAATGCCTTTTGGTAAATATAAAGGAGTGTTTTTAGTTGATATTCCTGAATATTATTTAGTGTGGTACAAAAACAAAGGGTTTCCTGAAGGTAAATTAGGTAAAATGATGGGCTTGGTTTACGAATTACAGCTAAACGGATTAGAGGATATTTTACGAAAAGTAAAAAAATTATAATTCAATGAAGCCAGCCGAAGTATACATTTTAAAACAAGAAGAACCATTAAAATCAATTTTATTACATCTTCAGGTTTTAATAGCGATTAATTTTCCTAAAGCTGAGTTGTTATATAAATGGAAACTTCCGTTTTATTATTTAAACAACAAACCTTTGTGTTATTTTAATGCAACTAAAAAAGGTTTTGTTGATGTTGGTTTTTACGCTAAAACACCTCTAAAAAATTACAATAATTTTGTAGTAACAGAAAAAAGAAAAGCAGTAAAATCACTCCGTTATTACAAAATAGAAGATATAAATGAGAAGGTGTTAATTTCTGTATTGTTAGAAGCCTATAAAGTAAGATTGTTGTAATTCGTGTTCTCTATAGAGGTCTTGAATTCAATGATATAACGGATAAATTCTCTTCAAATGTACAAGACAGTAGTTATAGCTTAATTTTATATTGTAAGGCAAGCTCATTTTCAATATATATGTGTAAGTAGGTGTCTTTATTAGGATTTGGAAAGTAAAGGTCTGTAATAAGATTTCTATTTTTAATTTTTGGTGTTTTGATTATGTTTTCATGAGAAAAAAAATACTTAATGTTATTTGTGTTTTTAGACTTTTTTATTTTTAGGTGTATTTTTTTGTTGTCAATTATTTTTATTTCTCCAATTTTAGGTTCTAAAATTTCAACATTATATTTTAAAAAAGCATTTTGATAAAAAGGTTCATAACAAAAAGTAGCTAATGGTTTTTGGTTTAAAAAAGTTTGCCATTTTTTATCAGAAGGAAAATGAGTTAATCTTAGTTTTTCTTTTTTTACATTAAAATATTCTAAGTTTAATTCTTGTTGCCAAACATCCTTGTAAACATAACCAGAGCCATAAGTAGCATCAAAAAGCATCCATTTTTCATTAATTTTAACCGCGTTCCAAATATGGTTTTTATTAAAAGGTATTATTCCTATTTCATTAATAGATGATTTAACGTAGCCTAAAACTAATTCATTATCTAGGTTAATTAGGTTACATAGTTTATTAAATAATAAAGCATAATTGTTACAAATCCCTTTTTTATCATTAAAAGTTTTATTAATAACTTCCTTTTTTTCTCGATTTTGAATTCTTTTTAAGTCAAAATTATTAGTATATGTAATAAATTGGGGTGGTTTTAACGATTTGGTATTGTAATAATCGTATTCAATATTTAAAGCTATCCAGGTGTAAATGGCTCTAACTTTTTCAGTTTTAGTTTTAAAATCGTAATCTATTCTTTTGGCTAAACTTTCTATAGATGTTGCTTTTTGATAAGAAAGTATAACTTGATCAACCCTTTTTAAGTCTTGAGAGAAAGAATTTATACAAAAAAATAGACTTAAAAAGAGTAAATTAAATTTAACCATAGCTGTAAACATTTAGTTATAAATGTAATGAATTTATTTTAATAAAAACTCTAAAACAACGTCATTATCAATAATTAAGTAAATTTCTTTGCTGTTTTTTGGCGGAATTATATTAATTATTACCATGTTTTTATTAAAAGAAGTTCTTGGTTTTTTAGCATATTTAAAGCCTCTAAAACCACAAAGTATAGATTGGTTTTTACGTATATTTTTAAGTGTTAACGAAACTGATCCGTCTTCTTTTTTGTATAAAATCCCTGAATTTGGTTTTATCAGCTTGTAATCTTTTTTTAGAAAAAAAGGAGTGTAAATTGGTTGTTTAAAATAAGTGTTTAAACTCATTCTTTTTACACGTAGTTGCCATAATTTGTCTTCAGGAAAATGGGTGTAAAAATACTTTTGTTTCGGAATATTAAAAAAATAATCGTTAAAATAGTGTTGCCATTTACCATTTGTAACTGCTCCTGCAGCCCAAGTGGCATCAATATAAATCCACTTATTGTTTAGTTTTACGGCATTCCAAGCATGATTGGTTGTTTTTGTAACGCGACCAATATCATAAGAAGAATTTCTAACATAACCTTTTACAACTTGATTTTCGATATTTAAAAGTGTACAAACTTTACCAAATGTTTGTGCATAACCTTCGCATACGGCACTTCTGCTAGAGAGTGTTTTTTTTACAATATTATCTTTTATGGCTCTTATTTTCGCTTGTTTATCAGCTTCATCTTTATAGCGAAAATGAATCCTTTTTTGCTTCGGATTGTAAAATTCGTCTAAATTATAACGAATGTTAAACGACAGCCAAGAAAAAACAGCTCTAACTTTTTCTTCATCCGAATTAAAATCCGTAGAAATTTTATCAGCTAATTTACTTGCCGTAATTAATTTTGGATATGTTTTTATTTTAGTATCTACTTCTAAAAATTTTTGAGCAGATAAAAAAGTAGGTATCGAAATGAATAAAAATAGAAAAAGTTGTTTCATATAAGTGTTTTATAACAACTTTAGTTACCAAAAATTGTGCCTATAAATTATTTATTGTTTTACGAATAGTAACTAAGTTATTTAATAAACCTTCTAAATAATCAAGATGTAGCATATTAGCTCCGTCAGATTTTGCGTTAGCAGGATCAAAATGTGTTTCAATAAATAAACCATCAACATTGTTTACAACTCCGGCTCTTGCAATAGTTTCAATCATATCAGGTCTTCCGCCTGTAACACCGCTCGATTGGTTTGGTTGTTGTAAAGAATGGGTAACATCTAAAACGGTAGGAGCGTATTGACGCATGGTAGGAATCCCTCTAAAATCTACAATCATATCTTGGTAACCAAACATGGTTCCACGATCGGTTATCCAAGCTTTTTGGTTACCTGCATCATGCACTTTTTTTACAGCATGTTGCATTGCTTCCGGACTCATAAATTGCCCTTTTTTTAGGTTAACAACTTTACCTGTTTTTGCAGCAGCTACCACTAAATCTGTTTGACGTACTAAAAAAGCAGGAATTTGTAAAACATCAACATACTCCGCAGCTTTATAAGCGTCTTCTACTTCATGAATATCAGTAACTGTAGGCACATTAAAAGTTTCAGAAACTTTACGTAAAATTTTTAATGCTTTTTCATCACCTATTCCTGTAAAACTATCAATTCTACTACGATTAGCTTTTTTAAAACTTCCTTTAAAAATATAAGGAATCTCTAACTTATCAGTAATTGCTATAACTTTTTCGGCAATTCGCATGGCCATATCTTCACTTTCAATGGCACAAGGTCCTGCTAAAAGAAAAAAGTTATTTGCATCAGTATGTTTTATATTTGGGATAAGTTGTAAGTCCATCGTTGTAAAATTTTCAACAAAATTAAGAAATTAAATTGGCTATATTTAGCCTTTTAAATTAAATCCGCATTAAACCATAAATTAACTTCAATGAAAAAAATAATATATGCATCGGCATTTGCAACAATGTTGCTATTATCTTGTAAAACAGTAAAAAATAATCAAGAACAATCAACAATTAATTCTTCGGAAGTTGTAACGGAAAAAAGTGTAATTACGATTGATTCTTCTTTGGTAAAAAAACACCTATATACTTTAGCTTCGGATGAAATGGGAGGGAGAAAACCTGGAACGGAAGGAATAGAAAAGGCTGCTAAGTATATAGAAAGTGAGTTTGCAAAAATAGGATTAGATACTTATAATTCGTTACCAACTTTTCGTCAAAATTTCGATTATAAAGGAATAAAAATGTTTAATGTTATTGGTGTTTTAGAAGGGAAAAGTAAAAAAGACGAATACGTTGTAGTCTCTGCACACTACGATCATTTAGGAACCAAAAAAGATGGTGAAGGAGATTTAATTTTTAATGGTGCAAATGATGATGCTTCGGGTGTTACGGGTGTTTTAGCTTTGGCAAAATATTTTAAAGAAAAAGGGCAAAATGAACGAACAATTGTTTTTGTAGCTTTTACAGCTGAAGAAATGGGGTTAATAGGTTCTACACATTTTGGTAAGGGAATTGATGCGGCTAAATTTGTAGCAGGAATTAATTTAGAAATGATTGGTAAAACGCCAAGTTTTGGGCCAAATACAGCTTGGTTAACAGGTTTTGAACGTTCTGATTTTGGTAAAATAATTCAGAAGAATTTAGTGGGAACAGGATATCAGTTATTTCCAGATCCATATAAAAAATTCAATTTATTTTTTAGGTCAGATAATGCTTCTTTGGCAAAATTAGGAGTTCCGTCTCATACATTTTCAACAACTCCGATTGATGTTGATAAAGATTATCATAAAGTATCTGACGAGGCAGAAACTTTAAATATGACAGTAATTACCGAAACAATTAAAGCGGTAGCTAAAGGAACTGAAAGTATAATTAATGGTAAGGATACTCCAACAAGAGTGGTGTTAGAAAAATAATCGATAAAATTTTGTAAAAAAAAAGCCTTTTTAGGCTTTTTTTTGTTTTAGAAATATTTGTTATTTTATATATGTGTAATTTTTGGTTTAAAATATTATTATTTTGATTATTTATGTGTTGTAAAAATATTATATTCGTAAAAATCAATCAAAAACCCTTCAAAAATGGAAAAAAGCTTATTAAGCTTAGCTATTATTTTAGCTATGTTTTCTTGTACCAATAATGAAATGTTAGAAGTGCCAGAAGAACAATCGGAACAACTTTCAAAGAAAGAAATTAATGAAATTATTAAAAGTTCATTACAAACTACAGGAAATTTTAATTGGACAGCCCAAACTCCTCACACAATATGGAGCGCAGTTAAACATGGGGAAAATATTTTAACAATAGGTTACGGTACCTCTAAAAATCAATTTTCGAGAAGTAAAGCAACTAACAATATTAAAAATGATCTAATTCAACTAATACAAGGTTTAGAAAAAACATCAGCAAAAGGAGCTAGTGAGTTATATGTAAATGAAACTATTAATGTTATTGATATTAAAGTAACAAATAAAAAAACAATTGAAACATTATTAAAAGATACAAGAGTACGATATATAGAACCAGGTGCTTATGCGTTTTTAGCGTCAGATAATCAAGCTCGATCTGAAGGTTCTTCTGGTTGTGGTTATGATACTGTAACATTAAATACAAACGATTATCGTACAGTGTCTCCAGGTGCTAAAGTACCTTGGTCTTTTGATGCTCATAATATTCCTGAAGCGTGGAATTATAGTACAGGAACTGGAGTAACTGTTGCTGTTATTGATTCTGGATTATCGCCTCAGCAAAAGTGGATGAATCAATATTTTAATGATGGAGATTCATCAGGAAGAACTGTACAAAAGTATGGAACCTTTGTAGATTCTTGGTGGGCATGGTCTAACAATTACGATGGTGTTAATGATAAATGTGGTCATGGTACAAAAATGGCAGCAATAGCAACAGCACCAAGAAATAATGATAATTTGCCTGTTGGAGTGGCTTATAATTCAAATTTGGTTACTTACAGGGCTGTTGAAAATGTAATTATTGATGATTATCATGAAAAAAGAGGTGTTGTAGAAGCTTTAACCGCTTTAGCAAATAGAAGTGATGTAAAAGTAATTTCAATGTCAATAGGATCACCTTTTAATATAGGTAATGTTTCTGATGCTATAAAATACGCTCATAGTAAAGGAAAAATGATTTTAGCAGCAGGCGGAACTTCTACTTCATTTACAACTTGGTATGGTGTAATTTTTCCAGCAAGTATGTCAGAAACAGTAGCGGTAACAGGAGTTAAAGAAAATCAGTATAATAAATGTGATGTTTGCCATACGGGATCTAAAATAGATTTTACTGTTCAGATGCAAAGAACAAATGGAACAGATAATAAAGTGCCTGTATTAAGTTATTATAATAACCAAACAAATTATGTAGGAGGTTCTTCTGTAGCAACGGCAACAACTGCCGGTGTTGCTTCCTTAGTGTGGTCTAAACACCCGTCATGGTCTCGAGAACAAGTATTACAAAAAATGAAAGAATCTGCTGATTTTTATCCAAATAAACATTCAGAGTTTGGCTACGGAAATATTGATGCTCTTAAGGCAGTTCAATAAAAATAAATGAACAGATTAATAAAAACCTCGATTATTCGAGGTTTTTTGTATTTTTATAAGATTCTATTTTATAAATTTTAAAGAAAGAAGCATGAAACAACTAAAATATTTGGTATTAATTTTTATAGTAGCATGTTCTTCATCAAAAGTAATATACGATTATGATGAAACAACAAATTTTAATAAGTATAAAACTTTTAATTTTTTTGAAGATGTAGGTAAGGGGATTAGCCAGTTAAATATAAAAAGGATTACGGATAAAATTACCGAAAATTTAGAAAGTAAAGGAATGCGTTTTTCTGAAAATCCAGATATATACATAAATGTAATATCAAATAAAAAAGCTTCTACAAAAAGAAGTAAAATAGGAATAGGACTTGGAACTGGAGGAAGAAATATTGGTTTTGGTATTTCGGGAGGTATTCCTATAGAAAGCAAAAAAATTAATGAAGAATTATTAATTGATTTTGTAGAGAGCAAAGAAAATAAACTTATTTGGCAAGGAATAAGTAACAATGAAGTTCATGAAAAATCATCGCCAGAAGAAAAAAGGATTTATTATAAAGAAGTAATTAATAAAACGCTGGTTAATTATCCACCAAAAAAAACCTCTAAAAATTAATTTAGAGGTTTTTTTTGGGTAAAAATAAGCTTAGAATTGATATCTAACGCCTAAACCAAAGTCTGAATTATATCCATCATAATAATCTCCAAAACCAATTTCAGGTCTAAAATCTAAAGATATCATTAAAGGAAAATCAAAGTTATATTCTATACCTACAACGCCTGCACCAAAAAAATAAGTTTCAGAATTGTCTGCGCCTTTTACATTCCAATGTCCAAGTCCACCACCAAAACCAGCATACCAATTAAAGTTGTTTTCTAGTTCCCAAACCCATTGGTATAAACCAGTAGCTTTAAATCCGTCGTAATTACTATTACCTCTAAGTCCTAAATTAATTTCTAAACGGTTGGCATCTCCCATTTTATGTTGGTAAGAAACTTCAGCACCAAATCCGTCATTATCACCTAAACGAATACCTATGGCATTGTTAGAAATGTCTTGCGCATTTATCGATGCAATTGTAAACATTAAGAAACCGAATACTAAAAATAGTTTTTTCATAATTTTTAAAGTTTTAAAGTGAAATTTTATATGTTCTCAGCTAAGTTACTTAATTATTAATCGTTTTCCTTTAGAATGACTACTAAATTCTGGAGCATACATATTTTGTATTGTTGTAATTCCGTTACTAAAATTACCAGCATTGTTAACTCTTACATCGTATTCAAAAACATAAATTCCTTTAGGTAATCGATCAAAAAAGAAATTTGTTGCAGCATCTTTTGTTGCTTGGTAATAGCCTAAACCATCTTGCCATTTGTATTGCGAAAGTACATTTATAGGTTCAACACCAGATGCTCGCATATCTTTCATGTGAATAAATTCCATATCTCTGTCTGACCGAAGTTCTATTCTTACCGTAATTAAATCTCCAATATTTAAATTAGTTTTCTCTGTGATTTTAATAAGCTCTTTTCCTGTATTTGTGTTTACTTTTTTAAATAACTTTTTATTGAGTTTTAATGGAGTGTCAGCAGTGGTGATTTTATCTAAATCTTCAAAATATAGCCAATACAATCCTCCCCAAGCAACACCGTTTCCTTTTTTAGAAATGGTTATTTCTGCCATATCGGATTTAATTTCTTCTTTACTCCATGAGGTTTTAAAATAACCTGTTCCAGCTTCAACTTTTACGTTTTCTAGTTTAGCAGGTTCAATTTTTTGATTTCCGATTTTAACAGCAACCATATCGGTAATTGAAAGCCAATTACTTCCTTGTAACAATAAAGCATATACCGCTTCGGTAGTTGCTTTGGTTGTTTGCCAACGATTGGTTTGCTTATTTTTAAGCAACCATATTTTTAAGTTGTCAATAGTTTTGGTATCGTTTTCAATTTCAGAAAAAGCTTCTATTAATAAAGCTTGTGTTTCAATTGGTGCTTCATAATTAAAATACCCTGCAACGTTTGTTTTCCAGTACATACCTAATTCATCAGAAGTAATACTATTTTCTTTTAATGATTTAAGAATTTTTGTTGAAATAGATTTGTTATCAGCTCTAAATTGAATTAAAGCTATTTGCCCTTTGGCATATAAATTATAAGCATTCCAATAAGTAGCAGTTTGATTTTTGTAGTATGTAAAAGCTTTTTTACCTGTTTTGGTAAATGCAATTTCCGAATAAAAACTACGCATGTATAAATACTGAATTGTAAAATAACTTAAATGATTTTTCTTTAGATATTCTTCATATTTAAGAACACCTTTTGTGGCTTTTATCTTAGTAGCTTGGGTTAATAAATTGGTGTATTGCTCTACAATTTCTTCATCTAAAAATCGAATTGCTTTTTGAAGCATATCGGTTGTTGAGGCATCAAAATTATGAATGCCTAACTTTTTTAAATGACCAAAACCACTAATAATATGCTGTGTAATATATTTATTCGAATAATTTCCGCCCTTAAACCAAGGAAAACCACCGTTGCTCATTTGCATATTTTGTAGTTTGTTTGCAGCTTTTTGTTGCTCGTTATTCATTTTATTTAAATCGAATAGTAGGGCAATACGTTTTTTTTGTTCAGTTTCAGACTGAGCATCACGCAACCAAGGCGTTTCTTGAATAATTAATGATTTTAATTCCTGATTTTTTTCAAGATTAGATAACAAAGCATCACTCGATTTCCATTGCTTAAAAACTTCTTGAATTTTTGGATTTGAATTGGCAATATAACTCGCCAATGTATTTGCATAGTAACGCGCAAAAGTTTGTTCGCTACATTCATACGGATATTCCATTAAATACGGCAAGGCTTGTACAGCATACCAAGCCGGGTTTGACGTTACTTCTAACGTTAATTTATGATGTTTTAAACTTGTTGAGGTATGGTTTTTTAATTTATCTAACGTAAATGTTTTTGTTTGATTAGAACGTACCCACATTGGCAGTGTTTCAGTAACCAACATTCGATTAGATAAAACAGGTAGCACGTTTTGTTCTCCATCAGAAAAATCGCCTGCTTTGGCTATGATTTTGTATTGAATTGCTTGAATATTATCTGGGATTGCTAGTTTCCAAGAAACATTCGTATTTCCGTTTGCATCAACATTAAAAGATTGATTTTTTGTTGATTTTTCTAATAGATGAATTTCTTTACCTGTAATAACATCGGTTAAAATTAATTGCGATATACCTTGCAGGTTTTTAGCTGATAGATTCGAAATTTTAGCGCTCAATGTTATTTGATCACCTTCTCTTAAAAATCGTGGAGCATTAGGAACTATCATTAATTCTTTTTGAGTTACCGCTGTAAGTATTTTTGTAGCAGATTGTAGCTCTTTAGTATGCGCTAATAATTGTAATTTCCATTTTGTTAATGCTTCTGGAGAGGTAAAACTAAACGTGATATTTCCATCTTTATCCGTTGTTAAATGCGGAAAAAAGAAAGCTGTTTCTTGTAAGTTTTTACGGATTTTAATTCCTTTTAAGTTTGTTTTTTCAAGTTGTTCTTTACGAGTAGAGCCATTTATATCCATCGCAAAAGGCGTTCCTTCTGTAATTTCAAACTCGTCAGTTTCAGTAGCTTCTATAACAGTTTCTTCAGATTCTCTTTCATCTTCAATAATTTCAATTTTTTCTGGAGAAGGAGGAGGTGGAACATTCATTTTTGCACGTTTACTCATCATTATTGTTCGTCGATAATTATTTTTAAACGAAAACCCAAACCAGTTTAATTGATCATATTGTTGGTTTTGATAGTGATTATTCGAATAACTTCGGTTGTAAACTCTAAAACTATTATTACCAAAACTTTGATGAGCGTTAGCGGTATTCCCGTATGAATAATAATTTGATGTTGTTATAGGATTAAATTGCCAATTATGCGGTTTAAATTCATCTAAAGAAGCATCGTACATACTCGCTAAAACTTCGGCAGTTACTTTGTTTTTTTTGTCGTTTTTAATAGTAAAACTCCACTTTTCAGCTATTCCTGGTTGTAATTTATCTCTAAACGTAGTTGTTTCAATAGAGATGTGTTCTTCTTTTTTAGGGACCGAAATAGTAAGAGTACCACTAGCAAAATAATTATAATTTACAAAGTAGTATTTAACTGCAAATCCGCCAATATCATTTTTATTAACAGGTATTTCTATTGATTTTACATTGTTATTTAAATGAATCAATTTAGTATCTATTACTTGATGATTCTTTTCAATTTGAACCATAACAGTAATGTTTTTAGATGCTGAAGCAAGCTTTAAACAAACAGTATCGTTAACCGAATAGTTAGTTTTATTAGTGTTGATAAAAAATAATTTATTATCAGCCACTTTTTTTTCGGTGGTATTAGTTACAGTAAAATACGCTTTGTCGGTTACTTGCTGTTTAAACCTATCTTTTGTGTTTAAAATGGCAATGTATTTACCGGAAGTCCAATTTTTAATGTCTTTAACAACAAGTTCTTTTGATTTTTTGGTGTCGAATTCACTTTCAAAAACCAATTTCCCTTTCTTCCAAGAGGCTTCATTTTGTTCTTCTTTAAAATATGCATCATGCGAAAATAGTTCTCTGAATTTAGTTTCAGAAATATCCTGATAATCAGGTGTATTCCAAGGCCTTTTTCGTAACGGATTTTTGGGAGCCTGTAATTTGTAAATTTTCACAGTTCCTTTAGCGGGAGCAAAAATTCCGTTTAAATTATTAGTCGCAATATTTATTTTTATGTTTTTCTCTTTTGTGCTAATTTTATCAGCTATGTATAAAGAGGCTATTAAAGCATGATAGCCTACTTTTACAACAGTTGTAGCGCTACGAGTTTCCCCGTTCACATCGGTAATATCCGCAGTAATTTCATAATTAAAAACTGGTAAACTTTCTTTTGAAACACCATCGTCAGGAAGTGCTTTAAATTTGATAGCAAAATTACCTGAAGCATCTGTGATGTTTTCTCCGTGTGTAATTTCTTGTGCTTCAGACGATGAATTTGGTCTGCGCCAATACCACCAATTCGGATATTGTACTTTTCTGTGTACACGATACACAACTTTAGCATCTGTAATATTAGTGCCAGAAAAAGCTTTTGCAAATCCGTTTACGGTAATGCTATCATTCAGTTTTAAAGTTTCGGTAACTGGTTTAAAATCGGTTTCAAATTTTGGGCGTTTGTATTCTTCAACCGAAATTGTAGTGATGTAATCATCTCTTTCAAAATCAAAACCAACAGTTTCGTAAAATGTACTTTTATCTTTATCACTTTCATCAATAGAAAAAGTGTATTTGCCTGTTAATCCATTATTAGGCAATTCTATTTTACCAGATGCAGATCCGAATTCATTTAATTTTAAATCCAGTTTTTTAACTTCTTGTCCGTTAATATCATTTAATATTACTTGAATATATTCGTTTGTAAAAGGAGTTGATTTATCTCCTGTTTTTTTAACAAAAATGGTTTTAAAGAAAACAGTTTGCCCTGGTCGATAAATGCTTCTATCAGTAAAAATAAACGGTTTTATTTTAATAGTTTTTGCTAACGATTTTGTTTTTTTTGGGTGATGATGTTTATACAAGTAATAATCACCAAAAATAGCGTTGTCAGTATTGGTTGAAACTGTTATTGATACATTGTAATAAGTGTGATTACTTTTGAAAGTAGCAAACCCATTTTTATCAGTAATTAACTTTTGGTAAAAATTTTTTTGGTTTCTTCGTCTTCTATTCTGAAATAATAATTGAGCGTTTTTAACAGGTTTTCCTGTGTTTCGATCAACTACTTGGTAGGTTTTTATATTGTTGTTAGTACTTTCAATTAAAACCAAATTACTTACCTGAATATTGGCAGTAGCAAACAAATTAATTGTATTTAAAACCTCGTTTTCATGCGCTACAATTAAATAATTTCCTTGTGTAAGTTTAGGTACAATTACTTCGGTGGTGTGCGATAAATAATCAAATTCGTTTCTTAATTTAGTATTCCAAGAGGTTGCTATTGCTAGTTTTTTAATAAAATTAATACGTTCAGTTTCCTTATAAATTGTATTTAGTTTTTCTATTTGGTTTTTGCTAATTTTATAAGTTGTAAAATATAGTTTATCAATATTATTGTAGTTTATTAATAAACGAGAAGCAGTGTTTATAGGATTAAATTTTTCTGATAAAATTGATAATGATTTTGTTTTTATCTGCTGTTTTAAGGCTGCACATTTTTTTGCGCCAACACTTTTAGGAAATTCTGTAATTACACGATTACAAATAGCAAGTGCTTCTTTGTTTTTAAAACGAACCTCATTATTTTTAGTGTTTTGGTAGGCATGTGCTTGTTGGTGGTATATTTTAGCAATTTTATAAAGATACAAGCCTGCAACTTCTTGATTTTTATATTTCTTTTCTGATATTTTTAATGTTTGTAAAAACAATTGTTGATTTTTATTAAAAACAGCATGTTTATTTACAAAGTTTAATCTTTCTAAATCGACAACAGTTAACGCATTTAAATTGTTGCTTTTTAAATGAAAATCGATTAAGTTTTGATAAATAATTAAAGCATTAAATTGAAGCGATAATTTATCTTTTGTTTTTAAAACAATGTTCGAAAAAGTTAAAAAATCACTAATCAATTCAGGCGCGTTTATTTTAAATTGATAAGTTGGTTTAGTAATATTTGTTTCAGAAGTTTTGTAAAAACGTAACGCATTGTGTGCTAAAAAATCGAATAAAGAAGGACGGTATTTTTCTGATTCTTCAACAGTGTGTAAAATATCTGAAAATTCACGAATATTAGTTTGTTGTAATAAACGTTCGTTTTCTAAAGATTTTTGATAATACGTATGAATTTCAGTAAATAAAGTATCTAAATCCCAAGTTCTAAAATCACTGGTATCAATTTTTTCAGAAGTTTTAGTTCGTTGATAAAATTTCCATCTATTTTGATTAAAATATTGCCAATATAAATTAGCTAAAACATTTTCTAATACGTTTTTGGTAGGAAAATTACTTTTATTAATTTGTTCTTTAAACTGATTAATAATTTTTAACTGTGCATCTTCCTCTAAAGTTAACGAAAACTTACTTTTATAAAATAACGATTTTATAATTTGAGGCGAGTTCTTACTTTCTTCCGCTTTAGCGTAAATAAGATCTACTATTTTTAAAGCAGATTTGGGTAAGTTTTCTTTTTCAAAACCTTGAACTTTATTCCAAAGGTCTTTGTAATTTTCTTGAGCATTTAATGTTGTTGAAAAAAGAGTAATCATAAATAATAGAAGCGCGGTTTTTTTCATAGCATATGTTTATTAACATCTTCAAATCTCTAAATTAATTATAAATAAGACAATCTAAACTACGTAAAAGTAGGTTTTGAATGCGTGAATATAACTTTTCAATGAGTTTCGATTTAAAGATACCTAAATTATAACTTGGTTTTGTATTTTTGACTTTCATATTAGAGAAAACTAAAACATGAGAATTCATTTTATAGCCATCGGCGGAAGCGCAATGCACAACCTAGCAATTGCTTTACACCAAAAAGGATACCAAATAACAGGAAGTGACGATACAATTCACGATCCGTCTAAATCGCGTTTAGAAAAACGAGGGTTATTACCGGCAGAATTTGGTTGGTTTCCAGAAAAAATTACTGCAAATTTAGATGCTATTGTTTTAGGAATGCATGCCAAAAAAGATAATGTTGAGTTATTAAAAGCACAAGAACTAGGTGTGAAAATTTATTCGTATCCAGAGTTTTTGTACGAGCAATCTAAAGATAAAACCCGTGTGGTTATTGGTGGTTCTCACGGTAAAACTACGATAACTTCTATGATTTTACATGTATTAAATTATCATGATAGAGAAGTAGATTATATGGTAGGAGCGCAGTTAGATGGTTTTGATACGATGGTGCATTTAACTGAAGAAAATGAATTTATTGTTTTAGAAGGCGATGAATATTTAAGTTCTCCGATAGATATGCGTCCGAAATTTCATTTATACAAGCCAAGTATTGCATTGTTAAGTGGAATTGCGTGGGATCATATCAATGTGTTTCCAACTTTCGAAAATTATGTAGATCAGTTTAAAATCTTTACAGATTCGCTTACCAACGGCGGCATAATGGTATATAATGAAGAAGATGTTGTTTTAAAAGAAGTTATTGAAAGCTCTAATCATCCAATAAAAAAGTATCCCTACAAAACACCAAATTATTTTATTGATAATGGAACAACGTTTTTAGATACTCCAGATGGAGATTTACCTTTAGAAATTTTTGGAGATCATAATTTACAAAATCTAGCTGGTGCAAAATGGATTTGCCAACATATGGGAATTGATGAAGATGATTTTTACGAGGCAATTGCTAGTTTTAAAGGAGCAAGTAAACGATTAGAAAAAATTACAGAAAATAAATCGACAGTAGTTTTTAAAGATTTTGCACACAGTCCTAGTAAAGTAAAAGCAACTACAAATGCGGTAAAAAATCAATATAAAAACCGAACTGTTTTAGCTTGTTTAGAGTTGCATACATATTCCAGCTTAAATGCCGAATTTTTAAAAGAATATAAAGGAGCTTTAGAAAAAGCTGATAAAGCGGTAGTTTTTTATTCGCCAAATGCAGTAAAAATAAAGCAGCTTAAAGAGGTTACAACACAACAAATAGCGGATGCTTTTCAAAGAGAAGATTTAATAATTTATACAAACCCACAAGAATTTAAAGAGTTTTTGTTTAATCAGAATTTAGAAAACACAGCTTTGTTACTAATGAGTTCTGGTAATTATGGTGGATTGAATTTTGATGAGGTTAAAGCATTAACTAAATAACCTTTTCAATAAAAATATTCTATAATCTTTTTTATAAATAGCTTTTATAACCACTGATAAACGATGAGTATATAAAAAATAAAACTCCCATAAATTTTGATAAAAATTATATAGTTTAGGTTTTTTAATAAGTAATAATTGCATTTTTATAAACCGTTTAGTTTTTGATGTTGCTATATATTCTAAAGATTTAGGGTGATTAAAAATTAAATTTGTACTAGCAATAAAGTTGTTAAAATACGATTTGTAATATTTAAAGTTATGTAAAACTGTTTTAGCAGATGCATGTTTAGATTGTAAGTATAGATCGTAAGAATTTCTTAAAGAAATATTTTTTGTCCACTGCCCTTTATCATTAATTTGTTTGTTAAAACAAGTCATTAATAATTGATTTTCAGATGAAAGTACAGTTGTGTTGTTAGAAAGTTTTTTAAAAGAATCTTTTACATAATTATAGTTAAATTTTTTTTGATCACTAACCATTTTATAATGAATTTCTACTGCAGCTATTTTTCCTTTTTTAGTTATTTTAGGGTAATGCCTGTGAAAGGCACTGGCATCAACTAGTGTGTTTTTTTTAAAATACTTTTTTTCCGTTAAAACTGATATTGTTTTTTTAAAGTCTGAATCTGATACTAGAAAATCAATATCGCCTAACATACGTTCTGCAATATCTTCGTATAAATTATCAAGTAAATTACCAGTTCCTTTTAAAAAAACAGGAGTAATATTATTTTTTAATAATAATTCGTTTATTTCTTTGGCTTCATTTATAATTTGTTGATTACGCTCTCTGTTTAGATTTGTTATATGTTGCATATAGCTAACCAATTCATCAGGTAAAAAATGTAAAAAATCAGCACGTTTTAAATTGCAATATAAAGCCGGGAAAACATAATGAGCAGTACTAACTTTAACAATATTGTTCCAGTTTATATTGTTAGATTTTAACTCTTGTTCAATTAAAGTACGATTACTTTTTTCGTGTGTAATTGTTAAGCATTTTCCGATAAAAAAAAGCGTTTCTTTATAATTCATTATTGAAAATTTGGTGAACGGTAGTAATCATTTTTTGATTATTAGAATAGGTTAGTTGATAACAAGGAAGTTTTTCAAACCATTCTAAAAATTTCTCTGCATTTTTTTGAAGAGGAGATAACCAAGAATCAGGAACCAATTGCTCAAAAGCTTTAATGTTGGAAATTTTAGAAATATGTAAATCACTATCCTTTTTATATTTAATAAAAACCAAAGCTTTACATGGTAAATGCTGCTTGTAATTTGTGTTATTAGGTATTAAATAACGTACAATTTTATTAAGTCTTTTAAAATGATATTCTGCTGAAGTTTTTAATTCAGGATAAATAGGAAGTAAGGTTTCTAAACTGTTTTTTTTAATTGAAATAGCAGAAGGAAAGCTATAAATATGTTGATTTTTTGCATCAATAGGTACAAAGTCATCAGCTAAACAGGTAAAATCATTTTTTTGTAATAAAGCTAACGAAGTACTTTTTCCATTACCAGAATCGCCTAAAAAAAGCATCGAAGATTCACCATTACTTATGGCAGAAGCATGAAAAACACCTAACCACTCGTCTTCGTTTTTTTTGTGAATGTGCTCTACTATTTTCATAGAAAATTTTCCTTGGAAATAATGAACTTCATCTAGCAGCCATGTATCAATAATTTGATTATTTATAGAAAATGAAATGTATTTATTGTTGCTATATACCTTATAAGTATATGTTGGTTTTTGCGTTGTCTTTACTTCTAAATGTGCAAATTTTGGATGCACCAAATATTTTTCATAATCAGATACATAACATACTTTTATAATGATATTATTTATTTTGTAGTAAAAATTGTATTCGAAACATTTAGGGGTTTCAATTATTATTTTTTTATCGGTATCTTTTAAAGAAGAGGTAAGTAATTGTGAAATTTCATCAATAAATTCAGATAATTCTTGATGATTAACATCTATTTTATCTTCTAAAATAGTTATAATTTCTTTTTTAGAAACATCATTGTTTAAAAGAGCCACTATATCTGCAACAATAGGTTCTAAAACCAAGTATTGGTTATTGTGTTGAAGCCATAAGATAGCTTTATCTTCAATTTTTTTATGTAAAATCATAGGTTATAAAAATACAAAAACCTCGATTATATCGAGGTTTTATTGTTTAAAATTTAAAGAAGATTAAAATCCTCCACCAGGACGATCAGGACTCTGAGCTTGTGCTTTTTGTGGACTTAAAATCATATAGGTTCCCAAGGCAGTTAGCGCAGCATATTTACCATAGCCTCCTATTTTTTTAAGAGCTTCTTTTCTAGAGATATCTTGACTGTTTTTTTTATCTTGATTTTTCATAATGCTATTTTATTATTCTAAAATAATTTTCTTGTTGATTTTCCCTAATTCAGTGGTTAGCTCAATAATATAAATTCCTTTGGCAGTTTTTGGTAATTGTATAGTTTTACTACCTGTTGATTTAAATTGTGAGCTAAAAATTTTACTACCCAAAACGGAAAATATATTTAATGAAGCGTTATCAGCATATAAGCCTGTTATAGTTAGGCTATTATTAATAGATTTGTAAATGCTTACATCTTGTAAACCTTGCTTAATTTGGATATCATCTAAGTTTTTAGCACTCGTATGAATGTAGAATTGACCAGTACCTTTGGCTTCGTTGGTTAAAATTGTAGTGTGGTTTTTATCAGAAATATTTACAAAGGTTTTATTAATTCTATCCTCTAAAAAAACATTAATATTATTAGGTAGGTTTTGTGTTTTTGTAGAGAATGTAATTTCTTTATCTGCTTTTGCAATAACACCTACTGGGATTACCATTGTTTCAATATCAGAACTTGGTAATGTTTGAATAGCTAGTTTTCTTCCATCATTATCTTTTAATAATTGTGTAAATACAGCTAAATCATACGTTACACCACCAAACATTTTAGAATCATATCCCTTATCAAAACCGGCAGTTTTGTTAGCTACATAAAACACTTTGGTCGACTTTTTACTTACATCATTTTCTAAAAATAATTCAAAAGATGGGTTAGGAGCCTGTCTCATAAAAGTATCTGAACTTTGATGACTTTGATTAGCGGTAGAAAAAATAACATTAGTATTAGTGTTAGCTTCAACAAAAAAGCCTTGTGCAGGAGCAATATTAATAGGAGAGGCGTTATTATATGTTTGATATTGAGAACCATCCCATAACCAAAAAGTACCATTTTCAATAACAGAATTATCTCCGGCTAAAACTGCTGAGTTTATATAAGATGTAAATGGGTTTCCTATTAGATTGAAATTATCTCTACTTCCCATAGAAACAGGGATGGCTACATTTGTGACATTGATATTTCCAGTAATAGAAACATCGCCAGGAGCATCTAGTTTCATTGATGCTCCTGTTCCTGATATTACAGGTCCAGTGCTACTTATGTTTAAATAATTCCAAGTATTGGTAGCGTGATCATTATTATAAGCACCAATACCAATATTAGCACCACTACCTGTTGCAAAAGTATGATTTGCAATTATATCTTGTGTAGTTTCATTATTAACAGGAGGAGCTACTAAATACCAATTTGTAGTTGGTAAATTTCTGTTATATGTTACAGGAGCATTTACCGTTGCGTTGGCAATTAAAGATGCTCCAGATACAATATTTATTGAGTTTACAGTAACGGCAGAAGATACGGTAGGGTAATTAGTTACCCCAGAAGGAATAATTACATTAGCTGAATTAGTAGGAGTAGTGTTCGTGTTCCAATTCCCTGCTGTTGTCCAGTTGTTATTTGTAGTACCTGTCCAGGTAATTGTAGGGTTACCTACTAAAACACCTGTAGTACTACCGACACTATTTAAGGTTAAATTAGCATCATTTCCAGAGGTATCTTTTAATGTTCCCATATTATTAGCTAAAGAGCCTATGGCGATACCATCAGTGTCTAAATCACTAATTATAACAGTGTATCTAAATAATAAAGAGCTAGTTCCTGATCCGCTAATATATGCAGCTTGACGCAAGGTGCTACCAATATTAATAGCTATTTCTGGAGTTCCACTTACAGTGTTTACTATTATATTTTCATTAAAATTAACAGTGAAATCTAAGTTTTGTCCCACAGTATAAGTTGCATTTACAGGTACGTTAACATTAACGACAGTTGGGCTATTCGCATCAATAGCATCTGCGTTTTGACTAATAGCTGTAGTGAAAGCATCAGAGTTATTACCAGCAGCGTCTGTTAAAGTAAAGCTTACTGGAATATCGTCTCCAGCAGCTCTATCAGTATTTCCTTCTACTATTGTATAAGTAGTGGTATAATTACCACCTCCATTATCAGTAAGTCCAGATACAGTTACTCCGTTAATAAATCCAGCATTTAATAAAAGTCCAGTTTCACTAGCAGTAATAGTTACTGTAATTGCATCACCAACTTTAGTAGAAGTATTAGGAATAGATACAGAAGTTATTGTTGGGCTATTCGCATCAATAGCATCTGCGTTTTGACTAATAGCTGTAGTGAAAACATCAGAGTTATTACCAGCAACGTCTGTTAAAGTAAAGCTTACTGGAATATCGTCTCCAGCAGCTCTATCAGTATTTCCTTCTACTATTGTATAAGTAGTGGTATAATTACCACCTCCATTATCAGTAAGTCCAGATACAGTTACTCCGTTAATAAATCCAGCATTTAATAAAAGTCCAGTTTCACTAGCAGTAATAGTTACTGTAATTGCATCACCAACTTTAGTAGAAGTATTAGGAATAGATACAGAAGTTATTGTTGGGCTATTCGCATCAATAGCATCTGCGTTTTGACTAATAGCTGTAGTGAAAGCATCAGAGTTATTACCAGCAGCGTCTGTTAAAGTAAAGCTTACTGGAATATCGTCTCCAGCAGCTCTATCAGTATTTCCTTCTACTATTGTATAAGTAGTGGTATAATTACCACCTCCATTATCAGTAAGTCCAGATACAGTTACTCCGTTAATAAATCCAGCATTTAATAAAAGTCCAGTTTCACTAGCAGTAATAGTTACTGTAATTGCATCACCAACTTTAGTAGAAGTATTAGGAATAGATACAGAAGTTATTGTTGGTGCTTTACCATCAACAACAATAGCTTTATTTGCCCCTAAAGAATTTGCAGCACCAGGTGTAGCCAATGTTATATCAGCATTAGTACCAGAACCGTTTTGAATTGTTCCTCCGTTGAATAATATAGCACCTGTAGATATATAGTCTAAATCAGCACTTATATCACCAACTTGTACTGTATAATTAAATGTTAGTACGTCTGTACCACTTCCAGAAGTATAGTTAATGGTACGGTCTGTAACACCAGTCTCTAAAGTAATTTGTGGAGTTCCTGTTACTGTAACATTTTCGCTAAAATTAACAATAATCGCGATAACATCACCTACTTTATATGTTCCGTTTGCACTAGAAGAACTAACACTACTTACAGTTGGTGTACCACCGTTAAAGGTAGAGCCACTGAATGAGCTAGGAACAGTTGTAGGGAAAGAATATCCTCCAAAAGACCAATTTGAAGATGAAGTATTAATTAGAGCAGCACAATCCGCTAAGCTTCCATTACAAATAGTTGATCCATTATAATATCCTTCTTGGGTAATTATGTTGGCAGTAACTCCATCTGTTAATCCTGTGTTGGCTAATGAATTACCGTTTATGTCACCAATAAAAGCAAGAAAAGTTCCAGGAGCGGCTCTAGTTCCTGTAAATGCAAAAAGCTCATCTATATTTGAAGTCGTAAAACCAGTGTCAGATTCAGAAGCTGTTCCTGAACTAGCAGTTATTCCTCCGCTATTATCATCAGCATCTGTAATATTTATAATGTTTCCTTTTGTAATTGTATTACCAGTGTTATTTGTCCATAAAACTTCTCCTTCACCAGTTGGACTAACGAAAGCGGTTCCATTCCATTCTTCGTCTGTAAAGCGTATTGAGGTGTTATTAGGACAGTCATCTAATAAAATAAAAGAAAAACCATCATCATCATCGTGATAGGCTACAAAGGCAATGTCACCTGGGGCATCAATTTGACCATTATCATTTTGACTAATGGTATTTAGAATTCCTAAAAAAATAAATAGAAAACTAAAAATTTTGGTATTTAAGGTAATTTTTTTTTCCATAATTGTAGTTGTTGTTTTGTAATTAGCATAAAGATAGTGATTTATAAATAAAATTCACCTTTCGTATTAGAAAGGTGAATGATAATAAATTTTTAATTTTAACTTCTAGAAGGAAATTGACCTTGTAAACATATAATATATCTAACAGTAGTAAATGGTTGTCTGTTATCAAAAGATTGATTACCTCCATTCAGTCCAACTGTTCCATTTCCTCCAACTGTTACAGGAATAGTTTGCCCCCCATACTTAGCATTTGGAGTAGCTTCAGAAGCAAAACGATCTCCAGCATTATTAGCTAATACTCCAGCGCCAGGATTTGATGCATCTTCATCACCAACTTCTGTATTTACAGGGATGTTAACTGCACCCGTTAAGCCAGATAGGGATAAAGTATGATTATGTTGTGGCATTTGAGCAACTGTTAACGTTCTAAATTCTGCTCCACCTTTTGATGCTTGAGGATAATTTTGTAAACCTGGTCCATGCCCTGCACTTATGGCAACTCTACCACGAAAATCTGGTAAAGCAAAAGTTGTTCTACAGTCCCCGCCATACTGACAGCCTAGTATAGAAAATAACGCTGTATTAGAGCTAATAGCTAATAATTGTCCATCGCAAAAAGCCCAGCCTCTTGGTGCAAATGTTCCACCAAACATTTTAATCTCTCCTATAAAGCCATCTTGTTGTGCAGAAATATTTGATATTGATAATAAACAAATGAAAAGTAATGCTGTTAATTTGATTTTTAGTTTCATCTTTAGTAAAGTTTAGTTAGTTTATAGTAACCAAATTTAACAATAGATAATGTGAGGTTGTAAAAAAAAACCTTGAGCGTATAAGTTAAAAGTATAAAAGAGGTTAAAAAAGGTATAAAGGTGCTATTCTTTGTAAAACATTAATTTTTACGCCAAAAAAAAGGAGTAAATAAAATTAATACAGTAAAAAGCTCTAATCTTCCTATCAGCATTAAAAATGAGCAAAACCATTTGGCTGCGATAGATAAATGATTAAAATTACTAACAGGGCTAACGCTACCAATTGCAGGGCCAATATTTCCTAAAGAAGAAGCACACGCACCTAAGGCAGAATAAAAATCTAACCCGAAGAAAGATAAAATAATAGTACCTGTAATAAAAATACCCATATACAAAACAAAGAACGAAAGTATGTTAAAAACAATAGTTTGTTTTACCGCTTTTCCGTCATAACGAACTGGTATTATTGCATTTGGATGCAATGATTTTTTAAATTCTAAAAAACTACTTTTAAGCATTACAATATGCCTTACAATTTTCACACCTCCAGAGGTAGAACCGGCAGAACCACCTAAGAAAAATAAAGAAAAAAACATGGCGGTAACCAAAAAACTCCACATGGTAAAATCGGCACTTACAAATCCGGTTGTTGTAACTACTGAAATTACTGAAAAAAGTGAATGGCGTATGGCACTTTCAACTTTTCCAAAAACCATTGGGTGTTCAATGGTAGTTTGTAATGCAGGATCTTGATAAAAAATAATCATAACTGCTATAAAGAATGATATAGTTAAGGTTCCGAATAAATAATATTTAAATTCCTCACTCTGAATTACTTTTCTAACTTTTCCTTTTAATGCAAAATAAGTAAGAACAAAGTTAGTACCCGCTATAAACATAAAAAATATAATAATGTATTGTATCATTGGTGTTCCGTTCCAATGTGCTACACTTGCATTTTTAGTTGAAAAACCACCTGTACTTACTGTTGCCATGGCATGATTAAGGGCATCAAACCAGTTCATACCGGCTACTTTTAATAATAACAATTCAACAGCGGTAAGTAATACATATATTTGCCAAAGTCGTTTTGCGGTATCAGTAATACGTGGGTGTAATTTATCTGCGGATGGCCCGGGCGCTTCGGCCATAAACAACTGCATACCTCCAATACCTAATAGAGGCAATATTGCAATGGTAAGTACAATTATCCCCATTCCACCAATCCAATGGGTTGCACTACGCCAAAAAAGAATCCCTTTTGGCATTGCTTCGATGTCTGTTAATATTGAAGATCCGGTTGTAGAATATCCTGAAATAGTTTCAAAAAAAGCGTTGGTAATTGACGGAATACTACCTGATAATATATAAGGAAGCATTCCTGTTAAGGTTAAAATCAACCATCCGAAGGTAACAATAAGATACCCTTCTTTTTTTTGAATTTTTTTAGTGTCAGGTTTGTTAAAAAAGTAAAGAATTAAACCTATAGCAATAGTGATAATACCAGCGTTTAAAATTCCCCATTTAGAATTTTCGTTATAATAAAAACTAAAAGGAAGTGAAAGCCACATAAATAATCCGTTAAGAATGGCTGTTATTCCTAAAAAACGATAAATTAACTTTAGATTTAGGTTTTCCATTAGTTAAATAATTCTTCTACAACTGATATTGCTTCTGGTAAACAAAACACGATTGCTTTATCACCACTTTGTAATTGAAAATTTCCGAAAGACATGTGTGGTTTCCCATCTCTAATAACACCACCGAAAACTGCTTCTCTAGGAAAACGTAATTCTTTAATTGGTTTGTGAGTTACTTTAGCATTTTCTTGCACCTCGAATTCAAAAACTTCAGCGTCAATATTATGTAAATTAGCTAGCGCCAAAATTTCTCCTTTACGTATGTGGCGAAAAATATTACTAGCAGCAATTAGTTTTTTATTGATAAGCGTATCAATACCTATGGTTTGTGAAATGTTGATGTAATCCATGTTTTCAACCAAGGCAACTGTTTTTTTTACTCCTTTAGATTTTGCTACCAAACAAGACATAATGTTTGTTTCAGAATCGCCAGTTACAGCAATAAAGGCATCCATTTCTCTAATACTTTCTTCTTCTAAGAGTTCTATATTACGGCCATCACCATGAATTAACAAGGTGTCCATCAGGTCTTCAGCAAGGTTTAACGCTTTTTCTTTTTTGCGCTCAATTAGTTTTACATTAAAATTATCTTTGCAAAGGCTTCGGGCAGTTTTTCGTCCAATACTACTTCCGCCCAAAATCATCACATTTTTAATATCTATTTGCTCTTTACCAACAATTGGATATAATTTAGAGATGCTATAATTGGGTACTGAAAAATAAACTTGATCGTTCATTTTATAGGTAGTATCCCCACGGGGGATGATAGTTTGCGCAATTCCTTCACGTTTTATCGCGATGGTAATAAAATCAACCAAGCTAAACTTTTCTTTAGCTTCTTTAACGGTTAAATCTAATATAGGTGATTTGTAACCAAGGGTTGTTCCCATGATATTAAAAACACCGTTTTCAAAAGCAACAGTATCATTAAAAGAAGATTGATTTAGTAATAATTTAATTTCTTCGGCAGCTAAAGCTTCAGGAGAAATCATAAAATCAACACCATAATTTTTAAAATTAATACTATCGTTTTTAACAAATTCAGGGTTGTTAATTCTGGCGATTGTTTTTTTAACTCCAAGTGCTTTTCCTACAACGGCTATTGTAAAATTAGTGTTTTGACTTTCGGTAACAGCTAGTAACAAGTCAGCTGAACCGATACCAATTTCTTTTAATAATTTAATAGAGGTTGCATCACCTTTTTTAGTAATAACATCTAAATGATTGTTGATATAATTTAGCTTTTCGCCATCAAAATCAATCACATAAGTATCTTGTGATTCGTAAGAAAGGAGTTTAGCCAAATGAAAACCTACATCTCCAGCCCCGGCTATAATAATTTTCATGGTTGAAATTAAAAAATGATAGGAAGCAAAGATACTGTGCATCTTTGGGTTGTGCAAAAAATGAATTATATTTATGTGTTATTTTGATATAATAAGCGATGAAAAAGATATCTATTAAATCATGGGCGTTGGATGATAGACCGCGTGAAAAACTGATGTTAAAAGGAAAATCGGCGTTATCTGATGCCGAATTAGTCGCCATTCTTATCGGTTCTGGTAGTAGAGAAGAAAGTGCTGTATCGTTATCAAAAAAGATATTAATATCGGTAAATAACGACTTAAATGCATTGGCTAAATTATCTATTGAAGAGTTAATGAGGTTTAAAGGAATAGGCGAAGCGAAAGCAATATCTATAATTACGGCTTTAGAATTAGGGAAAAGAAAACAGTTTGAAGAAGGTGACACTATTATAAAAATAAAAAGTTCGTTAGATGCTGCTACTATATTTACTCCTTTTTTAGAAGATTTAGAACACGAAGAATTTTGGGTGTTATATTTAAATAATTCAAACAAAGTTTTAGCGAACCATCAGTTAAGTAAAGGCGGCTTTACAGCTACATTGGTTGATATAAGATTGTTGTATAAAAAGGCTTTAAAACTATCGGCAGTAGGGATTATTGTAGCACATAATCATCCGTCAGGAAAATTAGCGCCAAGTAAATCAGACATTCAATTAACTAATAAAATAAAAGAAGCGGGTATAACTTTAGATATAAAATTATTAGATCATTTAATAATAACCGAAAAAACGTATTTTAGCTTTGCAGACGAAGGAATATTATAGTCGTTTGTGTTTTACGATTCTAGTTAATGGCTATGATACTTATTTACACACATAAAATAACACCTCGTGTTCGCTATATTTTTAAGCATATTTTTACACGTATATTACAAATTCCGATTAATTTTACAGGTAAAGTAGAAGAGTTTGTGGCGTATAATGGTCCTAAGTTTTCATATACCAATGTTGCTTTAGGAAAAGAGTTTTTTGTTAAAAGCAACGAGTTGTTATTTCAACAAGGAATTAAAGATTTAGAAATAAATGTTAAAGCATGGGATGCTATTCCTTGTTTTTTTTCAACAGATGAACAATCAGCAATTCCATTTGATATTTTTGCAGCAAGCTTTTATTTAATAGCAAGGTATGAAGAATATGCGCCGCATGTAAAAGATAATCATGAACGTTTTTGTGCAACAGAAAGTATTGCGTTTAAACATAATTTTTTAGAAAAACCTGTAATAGACATTTGGGCATATAAATTTTTAAAGAGTTTAAAAGTTAAATTCCCAGATTTTGAACATTCAACAAGAAAATATCAATATATATCTACGATTGATGTAGACAATGCTTTTGCCTATAAATACAAAAGTTTTGCAAGAACAATTGGCGGATTTTTAAAGGATTTATCTCAATTTAAATTAATTACCATTTGGGATCGGTTTGCGGTATTGTTTAATATAAAAAGCGATCCGTTTAACACTTTTAATTCGATAATAGAACTAAAAAAAATATATGAGATAAGAACTATTTTTTTCTTTTTAATAGGGGATTATACAACTTTTGATACCAATGTTTCGGCGTCAAAAAGAAAGTTTAAATTATTGATAAAAGACATGGTAGATTATGCTCGTGTAGGTTTGCATCCGTCGTATTATACCATGAAAAATGAAAATTTATTAAAAAAGGAAAAAGAACGATTAGAGGATATCATAAATATGCCTATAAAACGCTCTCGTCAGCATTATTTACGTTTTTCGTTACCAGAAACCTATCATAATTTAATAGATTTAGAAATTACAGAAGATTATTCTATGGGGTATGCAAGTCATGTTGGCTTTAGAGCAGGAACCTGTGCGCCTTTTTATTTTTACGACTTAGATTTTGAGATTCAAACACCCTTAAAAGTGTTTCCTTTTGCATTAATAGACACTACTTTAAATGATTATATGAAATTAACTCCCAAACAATCTCTAGGAAAAATAAGAGATTTAAAAAACGAGGTTAAAGCAGTAAATGGAGTGTTTATAACCGTTTTTCATAACGAAAGTTTAAGTAATTACCAACGATGGAAAGGGTGGAAGCGGGTTTATAGTTCGATGTTAAAAATTGTAAGAAGCAACTAAAAAAAGATAATAAATTTTATGAATGTAACACATATTTTTTTTGATTTAGATCATACTCTTTGGGATTTTGATAGAAATTCAAAATTAACATTTCAACAAATTTTTAAAGAGCAAAATATTCCATTAGCGATAAGTGATTTTTTAGAGGTTTATATGCCTGTAAATTTAGCTTATTGGAAATTATACCGCGAAGATAAAATCTCGAAGTCAAAATTAAGGTTTAACAGATTAAAAGATGTTTTTGATGCTTTAAATTATAAAATATCGGATGCTTTAATTCATAAAATTTCTGAAGATTATATCAATTATCTTCCTAATCACAATCATTTATTTGACGGAACAATTGAAATTTTAGAGTATTTAAATACAAAATACGAATTACATATAATTACAAATGGGTTTGAAGAGGTTCAAAATTTAAAATTACAAAAATCAGGAATTGATCAATATTTTAAAGAAATTATAACATCAGAAAGTGTAGGAGTAAAAAAACCAAATCCAAAAGTTTTTGAGTTTGCATTATTAAAAGCCAAGGCAACCGCACAAAGCTCTATAATGATTGGAGATAGTTATGAGGCAGATGTTTTAGGAGCTTTAAATTCAGGAATGTTAGCCATTCATTTTACACCAGAAGTTAAAAACAATTCAGGGATTTTAAATATAAATAATTTAAGTCAATTAAAAGATTACTTGTAGTCTATTTTATTATTAGCGATATTGCTGAAATATATATTAAATAAAAAAAATGAAAAAAATATTTTGTGTTTTGTTGTTTTTAACAGCGTCAGTTTTTTCTCAAAAAAACATTAACAATTATAAATACATCATTGTACCTAATAAATTTGATTTTGTTCAAAAAAGTGATCAGTATCAAACAAGTTCCTTGACTAAGTTCTTATTTAATAAATATGGATTTAAAGCTTTTTTTGCTGATGAAAAATTACCATCAGACTTAGCAGTTAATAGATGTTTAGCATTAACAGCAGTAGTAAAAAGAGAATCAAGTTTATTGGCAACTAAAGGAGTTATTGAATTACGAGATTGTTATAATAAAGTTATTTTTACATCAATCACAGGTAAGAGCAAGTTTAAAGAGTATAAAAAAGCATACCACGAAGTGATTCGTAAATCTTTTAAATCAATTCAAAACTTAAATTACAATTACAATCCTGAAAAAAAGGATGTTGTAAATGTTAAAATTCAAAAAGACTTAGTTAAAGAAGTCTCACCTAAAAGTATTGTTAAAAAACCTTTAAAAGTTCTTAAAAATAATTCAAAACTAAATTTATATGCGCAAACAGTTGTTAATGGTTATCAACTTGTAAATACAAAACCAGAAGTTGTTTTTAAAATAATAAAAACTGGGATTAAAAATGTTTTTATTATTGAAAATAAAAACGGAATTTTTTATAAAAGTGGCGAAATTTGGATTGCTGAATACTATAATGGCGGTGTTAAAAAAGTAGAAAATTATCAAGTTAAATTTTAACGTATAAAATAAAAGAGAGCGATTAAGCTCTCTTTTTTAATAATTGTATTTATCCTTCCAGCGTTGTTTTAATAATTCTCTAAATTGATTTTCACGAGCATTATTACCAGGTTCGTATAATTTAGTGTTTTTAATTTCGTCAGGTAAAAATTCTTGATTTACAAAATTACCAGTATAATTATGCGAGTATTGATAATCTTTACCATAATCTAAATCTTTCATTAATTTGGTAGGTGCATTTCTTAAATGCAAAGGAACTGATAAATCTCCTGTAGTTTTTACTAAATTTTGAGCCTCACCAATTGCCATATAAGAAGCATTACTTTTTGCTGAATTAGCTAAGTAAACTGCACATTGACTTAATATAATTCTAGATTCTGGATAGCCAATAACTGACACTGCTTGAAACATATTATTAGCCATAATTAATGCCGTTGGATTAGCATTACCAATATCTTCTGAAGCTGAAATAAGCATTCGTCTGGCAATAAACTTAACATCTTCACCACCTTCAATCATTCTTGCTAACCAATATACAGCGGCATTTGGGTCACTACCTCTTATCGATTTTATAAATGCTGAAACAATATCATAATGTTGCTCGCCTGTTTTATCATATCTAACCGTATTTTTTTGAATTTTAGATAAAACTAAATCATTTGTAACTTCAATAACATCTTCAGCAGCCACTAACAATTCAAAAATATTTAATAATTTTCTAGCATCACCACCAGAAACTTGTAAAAGAGCATCTGTTTCCTTTAAACTGATTTTTTTTTGAGAGATAAATTCATCTTTATCAATAGCTCTATGTAACAGCGCTATTAAATCATTTTTATCAAAAGAATTTAAAATATATACCTGACAACGAGAGAGTAGGGCAGGTATAACTTCAAAACTAGGGTTTTCGGTTGTTGCACCTACTAAGGTTACCCAACCTTTTTCTACAGCGCCTAATAATGAATCTTGCTGAGATTTACTAAATCGATGGATTTCATCAATAAATAAAATTGGATTTTTTTGAGTGAATAAACCTCCACTTTTTTTAGCTTTTTCAATTACTTCACGTACATCTTTTACACCTGAACTTATAGCGCTTAGAGTGTAAAATGGTCGTCCAGATTCGTTTGCAATAATGTTTGCTAAGGTTGTTTTTCCGATTCCTGGTGGTCCCCACAAAATTAATGACGGAATTATACCTTGTTTTATGTGATTGGTTAAAATGCCATTTTCTCCTACCAAATGTTGTTGACTGATATAGTCTGATAAATTTTGAGGACGAATTCTTTCTGCCAAAGGTTGATTCATTTTGTAAAAATAGAAAAGATTTATGACAGATGTTCAGAAAATTAAATTTGGATTTGTTTTTGTTACATTGTAAGCATGAAAGTAAGTGAACATTTACAGTTTTCGCCAACAATTTTAAGGCTCCCATTTCTATTTATTTTTTTAATCTGGTTTGTGTATTGGTTAGAAATTTATTTTGGATTCAACTTTAATAAGTTTGGCGTATTCCCAAGAAGTTTTAGTGGTTTTAAAGGTGTTTTTTTTAGCCCTTTTATTCATAGTGATACAAATCACCTTTTTAACAATTCGGTTCCTTTGTTTGTACTGTCATTAAGTGTTTTTTATTTTTATAAAAAGGTAGCTTATAAAGTATTTATTTATGGTGGTGTTTTTACAGGGATTTTAACATGGATAATTGCTCGTGAATCGTATCATATAGGAGCTAGCGGAATAGTATATTTACTTTTTAGTTTTGTTTTTTTTAGCGGAATTATAAAAAGACATTATCGGTTAGTTGCAGCATCATTAATTATAATTTTTCTGTACGGAAGTATGATTTGGTATGTTTTACCAATTAAAGAAGGGATGTCTTGGGAAGGGCATTTATCTGGTTTTATAGTCGGTTTATTTTTAGCGATAATTTACCGAAATAAGGGAATCGTAAAAAATAAATACGAATTTTCTAAAACAGATTTTGATGATATGTTTGATGAAAAAGGAAATTATATTCCACCAAAAATAATTGATGATGAAAACTTACCAGAGTTAAAGTGTAATTACATTTATAAAGAAGAAGAATAAAAAAGTCCTGCTAATTAGCAGGACTTTTAGTTTATATTATTGTCGTTGTCTTAAAGTTTCATATAAAAATACTCCACAAGCAACAGAAACATTTAATGATTCTATTTCACCTAATAAATGTAGTTTTGCTTTGTAATCAACCATTTTAAGTACAGAGGTACTAACTCCTTTGTGTTCAGATCCCATTATAATGGCTATTGGTTGATTAAAATCAACATTAAAAACAGAATCTTCTGTTTTCTCAGTAGCAGCAACCATTTTTATATCAGCAGCTTGCAATTGAAACATTGCATCTTTAATATGATCTACTTTACAAATAGGAATTTTAAAGGCAGCACCAGCTGAGGTTTTTATGGTTTCAGCATTTACAGGAGCACTACCGCTTTTTTGAATAATGATTCCGTTAACGCCAGTACATTCAGCAGTTCTAATAATAGCTCCAAAATTACGCACATCAGATACTTGATCTAATAATAAAAATAATGGTGTTTTATCAGAATTTAAAGTAGTTTCAATTAAGGTTTCTAAATCATGAAAAGCTACAGGAGAAATTTTAGCAACCGCTCCTTGATGATTACTGTGTTTAGATAATCTATCTAATTTCTCTGTAGGCACTACACTTGTAGATACTTTATTTTTTTTTAATAGTTTATCTAACTCAAAAAATAAGTCTCCTCTAAGTCCTTTTTGTAAATATACTTTGTTAATTGAGGCATTACTTTCTATTGCTTCAATTATTGCTCTAATACCAAAAATAGTAGTGTTTTCTTCCATGCTGCAAATGTACTAGAATTTATGGTATAAAAAAACCACCTCAAAAGAGGTGGTTATAAAGTACAATATACTACTTTAATATTATTGCTTTGTCATAACTACATTAATAATTGTAGAAAAGACTCCAGCATCTACTTGTCTAATAAAATCTAATGAAATAGAATAATCACAAGAATTTAAAGCAGATGTATCTTTAGAATCGTCATAATCTGCAAAAACTGAAGGGTTAACAGCGTATAAGTCACCGTAAGTAGGGTGAACATAAAGTACACCTCCTTGTCCGTAAGGAGCAAAAGAAACTTTAGGTTTTACTTCATCAGAAAGATCTAAAATGATGTTAGTTGTACCACCAACATCATATAAATTAGTTAAAACTAACTCATTTGGTTGTGTACCTTTTTCAACTATAACTTCGTAGTTGTATTGACCATCTTCTAATGCGTCATAAGTTCCTACAAAATTATTGATATCAAAAGGACAAGATCTAAAGATATTTAAAGTTAAAGTTTCTCCGAAATAGTAAGATTCATCTTCACTACTTAATCTTAAATCAACAGTTTTATCTGTGTCTAACCAAGCACCATCATTAACTTCAACAGTTATTACTCCTTTATTACTACCTCCAGGTATAGTAACAGTACTAGGAATTGTATAGAATTGAGTATCTGCAGTACTAGTATCTAATATTTCAACATTAAAAACTCTACTAGAAGAAGTTGTTTTTGTTGAGAAAAAGTTATATTCAACATTACTTTGTTCGTTATAACCTACAGGTACTTTTTCAGTTGATTGACTGAACGAAATGTATTTTAAACTAGAAGTTTCTATTTCGTCTTCACAGCTTGTAAAAGTGAAGGCTAAAGAAAATATAGTTAAAAATGTAAAAATTTTTTTCATCATAATATTACATATTAATCTTGTACTAACTTAACTCTGTTAAGTTAGTACAAGTTTTTTTTTAGTTAATAAAAGGGTTGTTTTGAATTTCAGCACGTGGAATGTCAAAAGTTAATCTATCGTCTGTATGAGGAACTGATAAACCTGCATGGAAAACGTGATTAGTACCTCTCGTCATCATTTGTTTATTTCTCTTCATTGATAAATAACTTTTTCCTTCACCCCAAAGCTCAACTCTTGTTTGTAAAATAACTTCATTTAATAAAGCTCCTCCAGATAAGGCATCTACATAAGAATAGTCAGAAGCACTAGTAAATCTTTTAGATAATAATTGTTTTAGTCTACTCTTAGCATCAGCATCCATACCTTCTTTTGCAGACATTTCAGCAGATAATAAGTACATCTCAGCAACTCTCATATAAATGTAGTCATCTTCAATATTTCTTTGACCACCTATAACTCTAGCTCCATTATAAAATTTACCTCTAGGCTGTAAACCATTACTTGTATCAAATTGAGTTTTTCTAATATCATTAGCTTTTATTTTAGCATATAAAATATCATCCATACCCTTTTCATCTCCAGCCCATTGGTAACTGTATGTATATACATCCATTTGTCCCCACCAAGAAACTAAATCTAATCCGTTAGTTAAGGTAACATCAAATCCCCAAATCCAACCAGGTGTGTTTACATTAGCAAAACCACCAGTAACTTCACTTGCATCCATTAATGGATAACCAGCACCAATAATTTGATCAGCTAAATTTTTAGCCATCATATTAGAAGCGCTATCTCCTTTAGCTGCATAAGCGTAAGCTAATAATCCTTTAGCAACATCTGCATTTACAGCTGATTTATTAGGTCTTACAAAACCATTTAATAAACTAATAGCAGAAGTAAGATCGCTAATAATTACATCAAATACCTCGCTCATTGGAGCTTGTGGTTTAATAGGGTCAAAAGCATCAGTATATAAAGGTAAAACAGCCTCAGTTGGGTTGTATTCAGGTGCATATAATTGTGATAAATAAAAATATGCATAAGCTCTTAATGCTTTAGCTTGTCCTAAAGAAGCTTTAGCTTCTGGAGAAGTAGGTATTGCATTAGTTCCTCCTAAAGAAGTAATAACTAAGTTAGCTGATTTAATAGCTCTGTAATAATATCTCCAAGGCATGTAGTTGAAGTTATCAGAGAAATCTACTGTAGAAATAAGGTTTGTGAAATTACCGTATCTAGCGTAGTTATTAGCCGTTAAAGCTAAATCACCAGATAAGAAATCGGTCATTATATCATACCCTTTTTGTCCAAAATCTTCATGTCTTGAGGTTCCTCCTGTTCCTGTATTTATCATCATAGAATAAATACCGTTAAGGTTTGCGTCTAAAATTTCTGGATTTAATTGTCCAGATGCCCCTGCATCATCAACATTTATAAAAGAAGTAGGTGTTTTTTCTAAAAGATCATCACCACAACTAAAAAATGTTGTAAACACAGTAAGAGCTAATACTGTTTTGATTAAATTACGTTTCATCTTTTTTTAATATTTTAATTAATTAAATTTTTACACGAACACCAAATGTGAATGTAGATAATGGATTATATCTATATCTAGCTGAAGAACCTACTAAAGAAGCAGATGGGTTAAAACCTTTTCTAGCACTTAATAAGAAAAGATTATCTCCAGATATCCAAAGATTTACATTAGATACACCAGTGTTGCTTAAAAAATTAGACGGAATACTATACCCAATTCTTACATTATTTAATCCTAAATAATCTGATTTAGTTAAAAAACGAGTTGACCCATTGTTAACTGTAACATTTTGGTTACTATATAATCTTGGTATGTTAGTTATATCACCTGGTTTTTTCCAGCTGTTTCTAATATCAACATGGTAATTATTACTACCCGCTTGACCGTTACCCATTACACTAGCATAATTACCATCGTAACCGTAACCACCAATACTGTAAGCAAATTGAGAACTAATATCAAAATCATAAATCTTTGCAGATAATCTAAAAGCACCTCTTACAGAAGGTATAGCAGATTTACCGACAAACTTGTTTGTTGCTTCTGTATGAGTACTTGTAAGTGCTTGTTTAATATCAGCTCCAGGGTTTCTTGTTTTATATTCAAATAATTCTAAAATTTCTTCACCAGAATCAAAAGAACCATTATTGTTATTATCTACATAGTTAGTTTCCCATAATGGATTACCATTAGAAGCATCTACACCTGCCCATACTGGCATATAGTAATCATATCTACTGTGACCTTCAGCTCTACCAAAATTCCCAGCAATATCAATTATTTTATCTCTTCCTTCTGCGTTATCATAAGGCATATCAGTTATTTCATTTTCTAATATTTCCCCGTTTACAGATAAATCTAATTTGAAATCTTCTTTGTTAATAATGTGACCAGTTAAATCAAATTCTAAACCTCTATTTACAATAGCTCCGTCGTTTCTAGTTTCAAGTGCATCTCCAATTGAAATAGCAGAACGAACATCAAACATTAAGTCTTGAGTATCTTTAATATAGTAATCGATAGAACCATCTAATATATTGTTAAACAATCTAAACTCTGTACCTATTTGATACATGTTACTTGATTCCCAAGTTAATTCAGCATTTTCTCTTGGTCTAACAAGTAATGAAATATTACCATCTAAATTATCTATATCGTACCCATTTTGACCTGAATAGAATCCAGCACCAGCTTGGTCTCCTGTAATACCGTAACTTGCTTTAACTTTTAAATAGTTAACAAAGCTTACATTACTCATAAAGTTTTCTTTACTCATAATCCAAGAAGCTCCTGCAGACCAGAATGTACCCCATTTATGCTTTGCAAAACGAGAAGATCCATCACGTCTTATTGTACCTGTTAAAAAGTATTTATTGTTATAGTTATAGTTTGCTTGAGCAAAGTAACTTTCTAAACCTGTTTCTTCAGTATATCCTGTAGGATCAGAACTAGCGTTAACGTAGTTTGTAGGATTATCTAATCCGTTTACTAAGTTTACTACAGTGTTTTTACTAATATAAGTACGATCTCTTTTCCACTCATTACTTTCATGTGCTAATAAAGCTGTAATGTTGTGGTTTCCAAAACTTTTGTTGTAATTAAACATTTGTAAAAAGTTTTGTGTTAAAGCTTGTCTTTGTTGTTTAAATAAACTACCTCCTTGCCCAGCAGCTGAACCGTAGAAAGGATTGTTTATACTATTGTCGATAAAACTATAGTAGTTAGCAGCATATTTTGTTGTAAATGATAAATCATCAGAGAAGTTAACTTTAAAAGAAAAGTTACCATTAACAGAGTGACGCTTGTTTTGACTTAAGTCGTAATTAGCATCAGCAATTGCATTTGTTAAACCTCCAAAACCTCTATTTGTACCATAATCATATTGGTTACCTCCATAAAAAGGGTCCGCTACAATAGCTCCAGTTGCATCACGTAAAAATAATGGGTAAATAGAAGGGATATTATCTGTAAACCAAAAAATAGACCCTGAATCTTCAGATTGACCATTAGCTGTTTGTTCAGCATAAGAATAGTCAATATTAGCATTAGCCTCTAACCATTCTGCTGGCTTGTGAGTAATATTTAATCTTGTTGAATAACGTTGGTAGTCAGAGTTAACTAAGTAACCTTTGTCATCAAGATAACCAAAAGAAGAAAAGTAAGTTGTATTTTCATTACCACCACTCATACTTAAATTTGCTTCAGTTCTAATAGAAGATTGGAAACCATAATCAGACCAGTCTTCAGGAGTGTATTTTCTTGAAACACCAGATCTAACTTTACCTGTTGTTGGGTTAATAAGGTCACCTACAGAAGTTACATTCCACATGTTATAATCAGGGCTAATACCAGCTCCAGAAAATAAATTTGCATTAGCATAACCTGTTGGGTCAGCACTACCTAAACTTTCTCCTGTGTTTCTTAATGAAGCCCAAGAAGTTTCAATATACTCGTCTTGAGATCTGATAACATCATAAGAAGGTAAAAGTCTCATGTTAACACCTGTTTTAATATCAACAGAAATGTTAGAAACTCCGTTTTTACCTTTTTTAGTTGTTATAACAATAACCCCATTAGCACCTCTAGAACCATAAATAGAAGTTGCAGTTGCATCTTTTAAAACAGTTGTAGATTCAATATCTGCAGGGTTAATATTACTAATACTATTTAAGTAAGGTACACCATCTACAACGTATAAAGGAGAACTATTACCATTAATAGTACCAAATCCTCTAATTCTAATTGTAGCAGCAGAACCAGGTTGTCCACTACCGTTAACAACAGTAACCCCTGCTACCTCACCAGCTAAAGCTTGAGAAACATTAGAAACAGATTTTGCTTCTAAGTATTCACTTTTAACAACTTTCGCAGTACCCGTAAAGGCTTGTTTAGTAGAAGTTCCATATCCAGTAACTACAACTTCATCAAGTAATGAATCTGCCTCCATGCTAAGGTTAATAGTGTTGTTAACTCCAACAGTTTTTTCTACTGTTTTCATACCAACAAAACTAAACACTAACACATCACCTGTTTTAGCTTTAATAGAATAGTTTCCATCAAAATCTGTTTCACTACCTTGTGTTGTGCCTTTCTTTAATACTGTAACTCCAGGTAATGGACCCGATTCGTCAGAAACGGTACCTGAAATTGTCTTGTCTTGTGCAAAGGAAATTTGCACAAATAACGCCAGTAATAACGTTAAAATTCCATTAAACTTTGTTCTCATTATGTAATTATTTGAATTAATTAGGCGCTAAAATGCTAATTATATCTTAAATAAACAATTTTTTAACATAAAGAAATTAGTATTTTTTTAAGAGTTTAAAGGAATAAAGTCGGTTTATGTGTTTTGTTTCAATAATAAAATAAGATCTTTTGTCTTTTTAATTTTTAATTTTTTGTGTTTTTTTGAGTCGTACTTAATATTTAGTTTTTTAAATAAATCCTTCTTTTTTTTAGGTAATTTTATTATTTGATTTTCTTTAAGTAAGTATTTTTTTGATTTAACGGTTACTTTATTATGATATAGACCTAAAGTGGTGTTAGAAGGGATGCTTTTTTTGTCCAGAAAAAAGATCTCAATCAATTTATTGCCGTTTTTAAAAGTGTGTAGTTCTTTGAAGTAATTTTTATTGTTGACTGTAATTTCTTTTGATGGAATGAATTTATGCTTGTTTATTATGATTTGTTTAACTTCATTTTTTTTTAAAAAGTATACAGTGTTATCTATTATAAATTCAAATCTTTTGTCGAATAAATTGTAATTACAGGCGTCGAAAGTGAAGTTTTTGTTGTTTTTGTCAGTAATGTTACATTTGCTCCATTTGTCCTTATTTAGATAATAATGACCTTGGGCTTTTGTAGAATGCTCAGAGTTGTTTTTGCTATTGACTTTAGCCATTGCAAAAAACTCCATGTTGTTATTAAATACGCCATTTTTGTAAGGTACATTTCTACTTTGTGAATATATGTTTATAGATAATAAACATATTATTATGAGTTGGATTTTCTTTATCATGATTTTTTGTTTTGTTGAAAAAAAAAGCTGTTAGTAACACTAACAGCTTTTATATATTATTAATATTTTAGTTTTTATCCCAAAATAATTTTGTTCCCTTTTTATCTCCACCAATTGCTGTACTAGCTTCAGTGTTGTTAGCTCCGTTTAATTGAGCTTGAATAAGTGGGTAAATAAACCTAGTTGGTATATCGCTGGCAGTCATGCCTGCTGGGATATTTAAAGTAGGTGTGTCGAATATTCTCCAAGTAGTCCATCCTTCAAAACCATTATTATACATCGCAATCCACTTTTGAGTTGCAATCTTCTCACGCCAAGTTCCGGTAGCCGTTGAGTAAGCAACAGAAGTTTGAGCTATGTATGTTGAAGCGTCAGCGGCTGTACCTTCCCATTCTAAAATAGATTGAGTGATTGCTTCATTATAATAACTTTCAGCAGTACCTGATGTTGTGTATGTTCTTGCTGCAGCTTCTGCTAATAAAAAATTAACTTCAGCAGCTGTTAAAACATTTCCTTGCAAATCTGGAGTTTTCATTAGGTCAGAAATAGCTGATCCACCAGTAGGTGAGTTTGCACTACCGTAAATTCCACCATTAAAAGATCCATTTTGTAATTCGAAATAAGAACCTAAACGAGGATCATTTAAAGGATTCATGATACCTGTAAGAGTGTTGGAAGCAATAAAATCGATACGCCCACTTTGTACTAAAGAAACCCATAAAGGATTGGTGTTTGGTGCTGATTCTTCATAAATAATACCAAAATTATCAGCATTCATAACAATAACACCTGTTGTAATAGCTTCTTCAGCTTTTTGTTTAGATAAAGCAGGGTCGCTATCCGCTAAACGCATAGCCATACGTAGCTTTAATGAAGCTGCTGCTTTTTTCCATTTACCCATGTCTCCTTTGTAAATAGGATCTTGTGTAGCTTCAAAACCATTACCACTATCTATTTTAGCGATAATGTCATCTAATTTCATTAGTAAATCTGCGTAGATTGTTGCAGCGTCATCATACTTAGGGCTTGGGTTGTTTGTATCTAAAGCTTCAGTATAAGGAACGTTTCCAAATGTGTCTACTAAAACAGAAAAAGCATAAACTTCAATAAGACCAATTTGAGCAATTTTTGCTGGTAAATCTTGTTGAGCTACAGGGTCACCTTCGGCTTCTTTTACAGCTAATTCTTTTGCTCCTTTTAAATCTTGTAAAACATCTCTGTACATAGTGTTCCAGATGCTACCTCCAATATCTCTTGTTACTTGATTGTATTGACTCTCGTCAGGATACGTTGTTTGTGCAAAATATTGAGCATATAATCTGAAAACATTATTGTTAACAGAAGTTGAGTTCATTAAGTCAAACATGTTTCTCGTACCGTTGGTAAATAGACCGCTGGCAGGAACAGTTGTAGGACTTTTTTTATCTACGTTTAAACTTTCATCTACTTCACAAGAAGTAAGTGTAAGGAATAAACATAAAGCTGATATTATATATTTTTTCATTGTTTTTTTATTTTAAAATTCAAAGTTTAAGTTTAAACCTATAGTTCTTAATGTAGGGAAAGAACCAGATAAGTAACCTTGAGCATTACCTGCACCTAAACCAGATTCTGGGTCAGCAAAAGGAACATCTTTATGAATAATCCATAAGTTTCTTCCTATTAGAGATAAGTTAGCATTGCTAATAGCTCCATTAAATAAATTATCTACTGGTAATTTATAAGTAAGTGATAATTCTCTTAATTTAACATACGAAGCATCGTATACTGTTAATTCAGCAGGGTTTCTACTTGAGTTACCCCAGTAATATGCACCACCGTAATAATCTGCTTCAGCTCTTATTGTATTCGGAGAGCCATCTTCTTGTACTCCGTGGTTTAAAACACCACCTCCGGCAGAAACTGGGTCTCTTTTTGGGTTTCCAAGTTCGTTTAATCCAGCAGTATAATGAGGTAAACCAGTACCTTGACCATAGTGAGTATCTAAAGAATAAACATCACCTCCTTTTTGAATATCAATTAAGAAACTTAAAGAAAAGTCTTTGTAAGCAAATGTGTTAGTTACACCACCTGTCCAGTCTGGATTGATGTTTCCTATTATTTGATCAGCTTCTGCTTTGTAGTATCCATTAGTATCAACGATTTTTTGACCATTAGCATGGTATTTAAAACCAGTACCTCTAATAGCACCATAAGGTTCTCCAACAGTAGCATTTATAGAAATACCTCCTTGAAAACTATTTATAACTAAGTTTTCTTGATCACCATATAATTCAATAACCGAGTTGTCATTTTTTGCCCAGTTTACAGCAACATCCCATTTGAAATTGTCATTAGATACAGGTGTAGCGGTTAAACCAATTTCCATACCTTTATTCTGCATTGTTCCAGCGTTTACCCATTTTCTTGTAAATCCTGTAGCTGCAGTTGTAGATACTGGCATTAATTGATTTTCTGTTCTTTTTCTATACCATGTAAAATCAAAACCTACTTTGTTGTTAAATAATCTTGTTTCTAAACCAAACTCAATTTCGTTAGTTCTTTCTGGTACTAAATCAGCATTTTGTTTTGTTCCAGGGAAAGAAAATAAAGCAGATGCACCAAAGTTATTTAAGGTAGTGTATGTATCGTAAATGTTATTTGCAGGTAAGTCGTTACCAACTTCAGCATAACCTCCTCTTAATTTACCAAAACTTAACCATTCTACATCTTTTAAGAATTCAGAAAAGATGAAACTTGAACTAAAAGCAAAGTAGTTGTATGCATTATTACCTTCAGGTAAGGCAGATGATACATCATATCTGTCTGTGAAATCTAAGAAAAGCATGTTCTTGTATCCTAAGTTAGCTTGTACGTAGTAACCGTTTACAGCTTTTTGAGATAATGTTTCTATTGGTTTAGGATTAGGGTTTTTTGAGTTACTCAAAGCGTATAATTGAGGTACCGTTAATCCACCTGCGGTAGATTGTTGTAAGAAGCTATATCTATCTCTTCTTATGTTCATACCTACAACACCTGTTAAAGACAAGTCTTCAGTTAAGTTTTTGTTGAAGTTTAACATTGCATCATAGTTGTATTCAGAGAAAGATACATCTACTCTGTTGTAACCAGAAGCTTCGTCATCTCCTAAAATTCCAAAAGAAGCAGCAACAGATCCATTACGTCTTCTTTCTTCTCTTAGTTCAGTGTAAGTATCAACAGATGCTTTAACTGTAGCATCTAACCAATCTGTAATACTATAAGTAGCGTTTACATTACCTACAAAACGATTTCTTCTATCTGTTTGGTAGTTTTCATAACGACTCCAGTATGGATTATCCCAGTAGTGAGGTTGTAAAGCAGATCCTCCTGATACTCCTCCTGCAGGTAAACCACCTTCGTGATTCCATGAGTAGTTTTTACCAGTTTGTTCGTAGATTTTTCTTTGTTCATCGATATCTACATTTACCTGCCACCATTGTCTGAATTGAGACATTAAGTTGTCTCCGTATCCAGTAGAGTTTCTACCTTTTGTTCTTTGAGCGATAAAAGTAGTGTTAGAGCTTACTTTAAATTTATCAGAAACCTTTAAAGTTCCATTAGCATTAAAAGTATTCTTGTTTATTTTAGAATTTGGTAACATACCCGAAGCATCGTAGTTTGTGTATCCTAATCTATAAGTAGATTTTTCATTACCTCCAGTAAAAGAGATAGAGTTATTATATTGAAATGCAGTTTCAAAAAAATCTACAGGCGTAGCTTTACCAGCTAAATAAGGTGTAGCTTTTTGGTAATTTCTGTGCTCAGGTACAAAAGCATCCCATTGATAAACTAAGTGTCCATCTAATGGGTCTCCATAAGAACCATCATCATAAGTTGGAGAAACGATATCAGCGATACCATCCCCATTAGCATCAATGCTTTCAGAACCTGTTCCGGCACCACCGTAACCAGCACCATATTCGTCTTGATATTCAAGAAAAGTACTTTTATCAATGCTTCCTATAGTTGTACTTGATGTAATAGATATTTTAGAGGTACCTTGTTTACCTTTCTTAGTTGTAATAATAACAACACCATTAGCACCACGAGAACCGTAAATAGCAGATGCAGCAGCACCTTTTAAAATATTTATTGATTGCACGTCATCAGGGTTAATATCTGAAGCAGCATTACCATAATCATAACCTTTACCTCCACCAGCTTGTCTAGAAGAGTTGTTTATTCTGTTAGACATAGGAATACCGTCTATAACAAATAAAGGTTGATTGTTTCCTGTGAAAGAACTTACCCCACGGATTAAGAAGTTTGCAGATCCACCAAAGTTGTTGTTAGCTTTAATTTGTACACCACTAACTTTACCACTTAAAGAGTTTACAACATTGTCAAGTTTTACAGTAGAAACTTCTTTACCGCCCACTTCTTGAGAAGCATAACCTAAAGATTTCTTTTCTCTTTTAATACCCATTGATGTTACAACGACTTCGTCTAAGACATTATCGTTAGACATTGTTACGTTAATTGTGTTAGATTCACCAACTGTCTTTTCGGTAGATTTCATTCCAACAAAACTAAAAACAAGAATATCTCCTGCGTTAGCTTTAATAGAGTATTTTCCATTAAAGTCAGTTTCAGTACCAGACGAGGTTCCTTTTTTTAATACATTAACACCAGGTAGGCCTCCGGTTTCGTCGGAAACAGTACCTGAAATTGTTTTTTCTTGCGCAAACGATATTTGTACAAGAAACGCAAATAGTAGCGTTAAAATTCCATTAAACTTTGTTTTCATTATGTAATTATTTGAATTAATTACGTCAAAAGTCATAAATAAAAATAAGATAAACAACTTATTTGTTAAATAAATGTGAAAATGTTAATGTTGTTTTTGGTAAATAAGGTAAAAAGAGATGTTTTTTGTTGTTTTACTTATTGTGTAGGTGAGTATGTTAATTTTCTTTATTTGTTAAAATAACTTCTTGATATTTGAATAATTAGAAAATAATTGTACATTTGCGCACTCTTTAAGAAAGAGTAATTTTAAGTACAAATTAAAAACAAGTAATAATAGTATGCCAACTATTCAACAATTAGTTCGTAAAGGAAGAACCAAAATAACTAAGAAGAGTAAATCGGCTGCATTACAAGCTTGTCCTCAAAGACGTGGAGTTTGTACGCGTGTGTATACCACTACACCTAAGAAACCTAACTCAGCAATGAGAAAGGTAGCAAGGGTTAGATTAACAAATGGTAACGAAATTAACGCGTATATTCCAGGAGAAGGGCATAACTTGCAAGAGCACTCGATAGTATTAGTTAGAGGTGGAAGGGTAAAAGATTTGCCAGGAGTTAAGTATCACGTAGTACGTGGTGCGTTAGATACTGCAGGAGTTGAGGGTAGAACCCAACGTAGATCTAAGTACGGTGCAAAACGCCCAAAGAAGTAAAAACAATCAATTAACTTTTTTAATGTAAAGACATGAGAAAAAGAAAAGCGAAAAAAAGAGTTCTTTTACCAGATCCAAAATTCAATGATCAATTGGTAACACGTTTTGTGAACAACTTAATGTGGGACGGTAAAAAATCTGTAGCTTTTAAAGTATTTTATGATGCAATAGCAATCGTAGAAGAAAAAAAGACTGACGAAGAAAAGTCAGCTTTAGAAATTTGGAAAGATGGTTTGTCAAATGTAATGCCACATGTAGAGGTTCGTTCTCGTCGTGTAGGTGGGGCAACATTCCAAATTCCAATGCAAATTCGTCCAGACCGTAAGGTTTCTATGGCGATTAAGTGGATGATCACTTATACGCGTAAGCGTAATGAAAAAACAATGGCTCAGCGTTTAGCTGCTGAAATTTTAGCTGCTGCTAAAGAAGAAGGTGCTGCTGTTAAGAAAAGAGTTGATACTCATAAAATGGCCGAGGCTAACAAGGCTTTCTCACACTTTAGATTCTAAGAAATGGGTAGAGATTTAAAATATACAAGAAATATTGGTATTGCTGCGCATATTGATGCAGGAAAAACTACTACAACTGAGCGTGTATTGTATTATACAGGTGTAAGTCATAAAATTGGTGAAGTGCATGATGGTGCTGCAACAATGGACTGGATGGAGCAGGAGCAAGAAAGAGGTATTACAATTACTTCTGCAGCTACTACTTGTGAGTGGAAATTCCCTGTTGAAAATGGAGAAGCTACTAAAGATACTAAAGGATATCACTTTAATATTATTGATACTCCTGGTCACGTTGATTTTACTGTAGAGGTAAACCGTTCATTAAGAGTTCTTGATGGATTAGTTTTCTTATTTAGTGCAGTTGATGGTGTTGAACCTCAATCTGAAACTAACTGGAGATTAGCGGATAACTATAAAGTGCCACGTATCGGTTTTGTAAACAAAATGGATCGTCAAGGGTCTAACTTTATGGCTGTTTGTCAACAAGTAAAAGACATGTTAAAATCTAATGCAGTGCCAATCGTAATGAACATTGGTGATGAGTCAGATTTTAAAGGTATTGTTGATTTAGTTAAGAACCGTGCTATTATTTGGCATGATCAAACTCAAGGAGCTACTTTTGATATTGTAGATATTCCAGAAGATTTAAAAGAAGAAGCTGCTGAATTAAGAGGTAAACTTATTGAAGAGGTTGCTGCTTATGATGAAAATCTTTTAGAAAAATATATGGAAGATGAAGATTCTATTACTGAAGAAGAAGTGCATGCTGCCCTTCGAGCTGCGGTAATGGATATGTCTATTATTCCTATGATTTGTGGTTCTGCATTTAAAAATAAAGGAGTACAGTTTTTATTAGACGCAGTATGTCGTTATTTACCTTCACCAGTAGATAAAGATGCGATTATTGGAACTGATCCTGATTCAGGTGAAGAGATTTCTCGTAAACCAGATGCAAAAGAACCTTTCTCTGCATTAGCATTTAAAATTGCTACAGATCCTTTCGTAGGGCGTTTAGCATTCTTCCGTGCATATTCAGGACGTTTAGATGCAGGTTCTTACGTGTTAAATAATAGATCAGGTAAAAAAGAACGTATTTCACGTATTTATCAAATGCACTCGAATAAGCAAAATGCAATCGATTATATCGAAGCAGGAGATATTGGGGCTGCAGTAGGATTTAAGTCTATTAAGACTGGAGATACTTTATCTGACGAAAAAAATCCAATTGTTTTAGAATCTATGGACTTCCCAGATCCGGTAATTGGTATCGCGGTAGAACCTAAAACTAAGGCAGATGTTGATAAATTAGGAATGTCTTTAGCTAAGTTAGCCGAAGAAGATCCTACATTTACTGTAAGAACAGATGAAGCTTCAGGGCAGACTATCATCTCAGGAATGGGAGAGTTGCACTTAGATATTATTGTTGATCGTTTAAAGCGTGAATTCAAAGTAGAAGTGAACGAAGGTCAACCTCAGGTTGAATATAAAGAAGCTATTACAGCAGTTGCAGATCACAGAGAAGTTTATAAAAAGCAATCTGGTGGACGTGGTAAATTTGCTGATATTGTGTTTACTATGGAGCCTGCAGATGAAGGTGTTCAAGGTTTACAATTTGAATCTACAATTAAGGGTGGTAACGTTCCTAAGGAATTTGTACCTTCTGTAGAAAAAGGATTCAAAGAAGCAATGAGAAATGGTCCTTTAGCAGGATATGAAATGGATTCAATGAAAGTTACTTTAAAAGATGGATCTTTCCACCCTGTGGATTCTGATCAATTATCTTTTGAGTTAGCTGCAAAAATGGGGTATAAAGCTGCTGCAAAAGCTGCAAGAGCTAAAATCATGGAGCCATTGATGAAATTAGAAGTGTTAACTCCTGAAGAAAACATGGGAGATATCGTAGGAGATTTA